>CAZZEF010000164.1:0-6522 GCA_964652875.1 uncultured Planctomycetaceae bacterium | reverse complement strand
AGAAGATCAAGCGCTTCTGCGTATTGCCCTGTTTCCCAATAAGCCCAAAGACATTTGCATTTCGTAAAGACCGGAATCTCTTGCTGTTGGGAATACGCGTTATAATAAAGCAGAAAATGCTGCGGCATTCTGTTGTTAAAGGCCGTTTCCATTGTCTGAAAAAAAATTCCGGGATGCCGTCCTCCGCTTCGACAGTATAAATCAATAACCGCCATTGCGTCTTTCGGCCGATCTTCCGCAAGATAAAGCCGGGCCAGCGTAAACACGGTTGCCGGATTCAGACGATCCAACTGAAACGCGCGGCTCAAATGACACTGCGCCTCGCGGAATTTTCCGTTTTCGAAATAAATAATGCCCGCAGTCTGCATGATGGAATGACTCTGCGATTCCCGGGAGCAAATTTCTTCCAACCAAATGTAAACCGTTTCATAATCGGGCAGCCCCAAGGATCGCGGATCGGTTCCTTCCGGTGTTTTTTTGCGAAGAAAATGCGCCGTCCGGGCTTGACAGAGTTTCGTCAGATCCTCCTTCGGAAAAACATTCGAAAAAGAAGCGGACCAACTCCAGATCTTTTTGATCTGATCCGCATCCAAATCCGTCAGCAGAGTTACGACGTTATTGAACGCGTAAAATTCAGCCTGCGTTATACAAGGCTGATCGGTTGGCGCATACGATAATATTTTTTTCAGAACAAGATCTTCAAACTCCTTCCGTTCCCGCAATTTTGGAAAAGGACACGGGACATAATCGGGATTTTCCTCCAAAATTTCCTTCTGTTCCGCGTCATGTTGACACTCTTGGTCATAATACTCTTCAAACATCTGTTCCCATTGATACACCAGCTGCTCCAAAGGCGAAAGTTCTTTTTTGTTTTCATCGGACTTTTCGACAGGAGTGTTGTCCCCGGCATCCGTTTGTTTATCGGAATTTGTTTCGTTTCCGTTTCCCGGGTTTTCGGCAGAGGCCGTTTTTCTCGCGGACGAACATTCGGCGGCGGACGATTGTTCAGAAAACTTGATTCCCGGCAAGCCGTTATTATTCTCAAAAACAGGAAGAGTCATTTCAAGCCGGGCAGCGGAAAGCGGCGTTCCCGGCGCGGCATAAGGACCGAGATCAATC
This sequence comes from uncultured Planctomycetaceae bacterium, assembly GCA_964652875.1. GTDB lineage: Bacteria > Planctomycetota > Planctomycetia > Pirellulales > Thermoguttaceae > JAUNBG01. The sequence continues at coordinate 5,403 of CAZZEF010000164.1, read as the reverse complement.
GGAAACGCGATTCCCAGCGGATTGAGCGGAACTTTTCCTTCCGACATTGCGCTGATCGCCTGAATTGCCGACCATTGATTCGCTTCATTGGCTTTTTCTTTTACCTCACAGATCAGACGATTGACATCGACCGCGTTTTCCTGTCCGGCTTTTCGTGCCAGCAGAAGATCGGCAATACGGGCGATCCGGACGGGAAACCAGGGATTCAAAACCCCCTGCGCGAACAAGAAACGTTCCCCCTGTTCCAAAAGAGCCGCCGCCTCGGAAAACTGATTTTTAACCGCTTTTTTGATCGATTCGTTCAAAAGATTCCCGATATAAAACTCCGCATGTTCTTCCCGCGCCGGAATTTTCGGCATTGCTTTGTATTTGTTTTCAGAAAGAAATTGGGGAAAATCTTCGCCTCTGCCCGACAAAAAATATAGACGTTCGGCGAGAATCGCCAATTCAATTTTCGCGTAAAGCGGATCATGATACATTCGGGCAAACGGAAAAACTTTTTTAAAAATATCGAACGCGGCCTGAAATTTTCCCTGTCGGATAAACAGTTCAATCAGATCCCGATGACCGATGTATCTCCGATCGTCGGCTCGTGCTTCTTTTCGGGCCGTCGAAAGAGCGCAAAGCCGCGCGTAATGTTCACCCATCTCATAATCGCCGGAGGCCAGAGTGATTCGGGTTGAATATTCCCGAAAGCATTCGACGCATTCCAATTTTCCTGTCCGGCGGCAGACATGAATTCCGTCGTCAACCGCGCCGAAAACAATCGGTGAATTATACCCCAACCGCAGCGCGGTATGAACCGCCAGATTGTCATAAGCGCAGGACGACAGCTGGTGAACATAGCCATTGTATTCGTCTTCATTGTAATCGTTTTGCAGTTTTCGCATTTTGTCCGGACTTTCAAGATACGCGATTAATTCGGTCGCGTTATCGATTCCTGTTTCCGGTTCATAAAGCGATTGACAGACGTTCGTAATGAAAAAACAGGAAAAGAGGTAATCATTGGCCAAATGATTCGTTTTGGCGAATCGTTTGGCTTCCAGCATGACGTTTAATGCCGACCGTTCCTGCTGACGATCGGAAAGATTAATCGCTTTTTCATAAAGTTTTTCAAAATGTTTGAAGTTTTTTTCCTGCATATTCATGAAGAAACCTCCTTGACAGACTGATTGTATTTTGATCTTCTGACGTCAGAAGATCAGTCAGATCGCAATGTTCACCAGTAAAAAATTCATCATTTCACCGGAATAAAAAAGTTCACCGATTTCAATTATTTTTTGGCATCAAGAGCATTGGCGATCGTCATAAGATCGCCGCTGAGTTCTTCCCGGGACTGTCGATCAAGCTGTCCGCCCGCCGCTTGCATCGCTTGAAAGACGAGAAGACGAACAACCGCCGCCAAAGGAGACGACGGACTTTGTGTCAGAACTTTGGCGATCAGAGGATGCGAACGGTTGAGCAGAATTTCATTTTGCGGCGGCAACTCGTTTCCAAGATGCGCGTCGATCATACGCTGAAAAGAGACCGGAATTGTTCCCGCCTGTTTTAGAGTATTAATCGTTTGAACGAGATCCTGACGTTCATTAAGAAAGACAAAGACAGGCTGTTTTGAAAGACATTCCGCGGTATAAACCCTGCAGCCGAGCGATTCAAAAAAAAGATCCCAATGTTCATCAATCGGACACTGATTCCCGGCCCCGAGTATTTCCGCGGAAAATCCTTTGGCATCGGGAACGGCGGCCCGGCATTCGATGCGAATATCATGTTTAAGCCGATAATCGGACGCCATCAGATTCAGAAGCGTTTCCTCAAAAGTCTTGGTCGCATGAACACAGGGGACCCGCAAACCGGCGAAGACCGATTCAATGGACGATTCCTGCCGGCGGTCACAATGATACCAGATGATTTTGTCAAGATCTTCTTCCGGATCCTTCGGTCCGGCTGAAGCTTTAACCGTCTCAATAAAAGTAAGACGACCGCGCTGGGTTGAAAAACGGTAGGTCGAAAGAAGCAACGATCGGAGCCGGACACTTTCCGCCGCCGCGCCCGCGATCATGTACCGATGCCAGTTCAGCAATGATTCCCAAACCGCAGGACGTTCCTTAACAAGAGACTCGAAATACCGGAAAAGTTCTTCTTCGATGATCTGCCGAGCCTGTTCAAAATTCCGGTCGCGAACAAGATCTTCCCTGCTTGCGGTCGGATGACAGTCGGTCAGTTCCAGTACTCCGCGGACAAACGTCGCCCAGGCCGGTATCAGCCCCTGTATTTTATTGGAAATGATCATTCGGTGAACCGTAACGGAAACCATCGACTCCGAAGTAAAGCCGGGTAACCGCTGCGGTGAAACATAAAGAACGCCCTGAACTGTAACCGGCTTTTCCTTGCGAACGGGAATAACGCAAAGCGGAAGCTCATGAAACCGCTCTTCCAGCGCCAAAAGAAGATCATCCTCATCGGCTTCCGGATCAAACCAGACGGGATTCATCAGATTGATCCGCTGCGGATGATCGTTAAGAAAGATCGGAATATTCAGATAATCCGCGTATTTGCGAACCGCTTCTTCAAGAATTTCTTCCGACTGTAAATATTTTCGATGTTCCGACCGCAAGCGAAGAATAACTTTGGTGCCGGGCGATGCTTTACTCCCTTTCGAAAGTTTAATGACGGTACTGTTATCGGCCGACCAGCGGATCGGTTCCGACTGCCCATCCGCTTTCAAACTTTCAACAACAATTTCATCGGACAAAAGAAACGCGCTCAGCAGCCCTATTCCGAACTGACCGATCAGATCCATTTCCGACGCCCGACCCGCTTGTCCGGCTTCCCGGCGCATCAAACCCGTTATCCCGGTCCCGAGTGTTCCAAGATATTTTTCCGCGTCTTCAAAACTCAATCCGATCCCGTCATCTTCTATCGAAAGAAGATCCGTTTCGGAATCAAAATGAAGATGAACCGCCCCCTGATAACTCAAATCTTTCAATTTTCGCCGAACGATCCCGTCATGCGCGTTTTGGATCAATTCGCGAAACGCAACTTCCGGCTCACTGTAAAGCGCGGTCCCCATCAAGTTGATCAAGCCGGGCATGTCCACTGAAAAGGTAAATTGTCTGCTGTTTTCCATCATTCTGTTTTCGCCTGTTTCGGTTTACTTGTTTTCTTGATCGGTGTTAAAAAAGATCGGTCGGACAGTAAACTCTGCCGACAGAAATATTCTATTACTCTCGTTTAATTTTCCATCATTTCCGCTGATCGATCACTTGAACCCGGCCTTCGCTGGACGATGGATCGAAACTTCCATAAAAGATCGGTATAAAAACAACGGCTGTATAAAAAGACCGGATTTATAAAATTATTATTAACTTAAAAGGCCAAACATTCATATAACATATATATCTTATCAAACCAAAAAAGAAAAGTCAAGCAAAGGTCAGAATTATTTTCGAATCTTAATTATCTTTTTAAATCAAAAAACACAAACAGAGATCAAGAGCGTGTCCCGACCTCTGTTCGTCGTTGAAATATCTGCTATTTCGATTTTTACTGATTTATCGATCTGTTGTCGATCTGTTTTGCCGATTCACAAAATCAATCGGTAAAATTTCGGGAAAAAACGGCGGTGTTAACCGACGAATGATTCTTGTCAAGAAAAGCGGTGAAACTTTCCTTGACAAAAGACGGATCATTTTTCAAAAAAGAGAAGCGGAGCCTTTTTGATATTTTCATCGCTCGGATCTTCGGATTCATAATGAAGCCATGAGTCGATTCCTTCGCCATCGTCATCGCCAAGGAGAAAATCAAGACGGATCCCCCGCTCAAAAAGATCTTTTTCACTAAGACCGATCGCATTATACGGAACGGAAAACTCATAAAGCGTTTTCGATCCCTCGCGCCGGATCTCAAGTTTCCCCTGACGATCAAGATCGGCCCGCGATATTTTCGCGCCGTTTCGCGTGATCTCAAACAGAGGCTTGCCCTGCGGATCTTTTCCGAGCGAGATCTCGGACAGACCGTCGGACGAATTTTCCGTTTGGAAGAGAAAGCGCGCCTGATCCCCTTGTTCAAAACCGGGTCCCGACAGAACTTCCTTATCATCCTCAACTTCGTATTTCAGAAGGAGACGCTGATCTTTTCCAACGACCCAAACTTTCGCGGCGAGATCTTCCGGCCCGCTCCAAAGCCGATGCGCGTTACTCGGATCCGCGGGAGTCGTTGACGTAATCTGATCCCGTCTGTTTAATACAAAGACCGGTTTTCGCGGATCCAAAGTCGAACCGATCCAAATCGCGGACGTAACCGGGACATAGATCATTCCTTTTCGGTCCATTCCCGACAAGGAATAACACAAAAGCAAGATCATCTTTGATCTATTGTACTCTTTCGCAATTTCAAACTCAAAGGCGATCGCTTTCCTGCCCGAGGCGGGCACTCTGATCTTTTTGACCGCCTCCTTCGTTTTCATTCCGCCGGGCAAAGAGTCGAGCGCCAAATCAAACACCATTTCCTGATCGGTCGGGTTGAACGCGGTTAGCGAAAGCGTCCATTTTCTGCCGGGAACAACGGGGGTATTTTCATCAACGGTCAGAAGTTCGCCCATCGGCTTTGCAAAGGAACATTGTTCAAGTTTTAATGTTTTGGGATCCGGTCCGATCTCATAGATAACGGCGGAATCGAGAAGATCGATCGTTTTTTCATTCCCCATAATATCGATTATTTTCGCTGATTTTGCGTCGGTCTTAATGATCATCTGACGCGATTCTCCCAACGTCGATTCGCACCAGCCGGGCATTAGAATATCCGTTCCGTTGCCGAAACTGAAAAGATGGATACTTTTACCCTGCGAATGATCCGCAATCGCTTTCATCGTTGAATAATATGTCGCGAGCATATTGTGAACGGAATAAACTTCTTTCGGATAAAAATCATTGGTGACCATTCCGAAATGATGTTCCCCGTATGCCGGATCGTATCCATCGTTCCGGAGATCATACCAAGTGTAACCGATCGAACCGCGGATCCAGGCAAACAGGAGCTTTTTGAAAAGAGCTTTCGCCTGTCTTTTTTCCAATCCGCCAACGGAAGTCATCGCGGTTTCGTTACTGTACCAGGGAACCGTCGTCTTCGTCTCTTTTCGCAACGGGAAGAAAAGCTTGTCGAGCCGCTCTTTATAGCCTTCGAACCAGCCATGTTCATGAATAGCGTGTATGTCATAATAATTCTTCGCGGCGAGTAAATAGTCCCGTTGAAAATCCTGATAGATCAAACCGGGATGTTTGGAAAGCGTCGCAAAACCGCCGGTTAAAACAAACGCCGCGGGATCGGCTTTTTTGATCTCCTCGTAAGCGGCTTTTTGCAGCGCGGAGTACTGTTCGAGCGTCATTTCGCTGAACCCTTTCAGAT
>CAZZEF010000163.1:0-10643 GCA_964652875.1 uncultured Planctomycetaceae bacterium | reverse complement strand
TCAGTTGAACGGAACGTATAACCGCTTGTCCGATTGGTGAAGACAACGGCCTTGCGATTTTTCTGACGAAAGGGAACGAGCCAGTCTTCAATGCCGTGCCAAATCGGATTGTATTGTTCGACATGACCTGTTTGAAAAACGAGATTCTTTTTTTGGGTCAGTTCAAGCAAGGCCCGTGCGTCGGCTGCGCTGGTGGTAACCGGTTTTTCCATCAGAATATGTTTGCCGGCTTCCGCGCAGATCTTTCCGATTTCATAATGAAGAACGGACGGTGCGGCGATAACAACGGCGTCTATTTGGTCGAGAAATTGTCCCAACTCGGAAAATTCGGGAATATGATGTTTTTCCGCTATTCTCTTTCGAGCCTGTTCCGATGGATCGTATACTCCAGCTAAAAAAACATTTTCGTTAGCGGCGCCCTTATCGGAATGAAAACCGCCGAGACGGCCGGCTCCGACAATGCCGAGTTTGATTCGAGGCATTTTTCTTTTCCTCAATTCTGATAATAAACTTAAAATTTTTACGATCTGTTTATAAACTTTATTCTGCCGATGTTATATACTGCTTTTATTTTAAATTTTCCGTTTGCTGCCGATTAACTATGTGAATCGGCAGTTTTTTTAACGTCGTAACGGAAAATTCATCTTGGAATCGGTATAATTATTCTGGCTCAATCATACCGCAAAGTTCCGTCAGCGCTTGCGCATTATGCCGATGTCCGGTTCGACAGGCATAAAACTCGCCGATCCAATCGCAGCTGGCCAGGTTGAAATCGCCGATCATATCGAGTACTTTATGACGGGCGCATTCGTCGGGATAACGAAGCGTATTGTCCATCGGTCCGTTTTGGTCGAAAACAAGAACGTCTTTCGCGCTGACCCGTTGACAAAGACCTTGAGAAAGAAGATAATTCGCTTCTTCTTTTAAAAGGAAAGTCCGAGCGGACATGAGTTCTGATCGAAATGTTTTCGGAGTCAGATTGACCGCGTATTTTTGGTGTCCGATCGGATGCGGCGATCCATCCGGACAGTCATAACAGAGAGAATATCCGAAACAGGTTTCGCCGTTTTTTGAGGGGCGCGCCTCAATGAACGAATTGTCGTATTGAAAGACGATTTTCTTCTTTATGCGTCGATATTTTCTCGGCGCGTTTTGAGTAAGGATCCCCGACTTTTCGAGAAGATCCGCAAAACAAAGACTCGATCCATCGAGTCCGGGGATCTCGGATCCGTTGATATAAATATCGCAATTATCTATTTGGAGTCCTGCCAAAGTGGCTAAAACGTGTTCGACCATATCAAAACGGATCTGACCGTTTCCTAAAGAGGTTTGGCGATCTTTATCGATTCTGGAAGCGATCACGGCAGGAACAGGAGGCGAATCGGGAAGATCAGATCTGATGAAGCGCACTCCGGTATTTTCGGGAGCAGGTCGGAATTCCATTTGGACATCCTGACCGCTCCAAAAACCAAAGCCGTTCAAAAAGACCGATTGGGCGATCGTCTGTTGTTTTCTCATGAGTACAATTCCCGGCGTTTTAAAGGTGATGAGATTGGCGCAAGATCAGCGCTGGAAATTCTGCTGCTGCAAACCGGGCTGTTGACCTTGGGTATTATTGGCGGGAGTCTGACCCATCTGACCGGATATATTGTTAAGAGCGCTTCCCGAATTGTTCTTCGGAACGCCTACCGTTTGGGCCAGTACGGCGAGAACATCGTTGGTAATATTGCATTCCGGACGGTTCCAGACTATTGTATTGGCTTCCAGCTCCTGAAGTGCGATCAGTTCTTCCATGACATCTTTTTGATGAATGCTGATTTTAATGAAAACGGCGACAATACCCTTTTGATAGGCGATATGTTCTATTGCCGCTTTGACGTCCTGATAAACTTTGTATTGGATCTTGGCAACGTCCAGTTTGATCTTGGTCTGCTTTTCCTGAAGTGATCGTTCTTTGTTTTGAAGCGATTCCTGAATCGGTCGAAGCTGATTATTGTATTCATCGGATCCGATTTTGAATTGTTGCTTCAAGGCGTCAAGTTGCTTTTGAGCGGCCTGACGGGCTTTGGCCAGTTCAATCGAATCCTTTTGAACATCTTCCTGAATAAGACGAAGATTGTCCGCGATTAAAGGATGCTTTTGAAATACGCTGGGAAGATCAACAACGCCGATCAGAACGGCCTGCTGCTGTTGAGGCTGCTGCGGTTGCTGCTGAGCGAAAGCGGAAGCGGCGAATAAAAACAAAACGGCTAAAATTGAACAGATCTTTTTCACTTGGGGGATTCTCCTTTAGGTCTGACATAAAAAAGGCATTGCCTTTCGAAATTTGTTTTGATTCATTTCAGAATCCAATTATTAATTGGTGGATATTGTCTATTTTTCCCTGTTGCTTGTAAAGGTCAATTTGATAAAAAAGGGATTTTTTCGCTGAACAGAATGAAATTATTTGAATTTTTGTTGGTTGCTTGTATTTTTTTATTCAAATTTTATAATTATTTTATTAGCGCGGGTTATTTTGTTGGGAATTTGTATTTTATTGACTGCTTTTGTCTTTGACTCGGTCTGATTGCGTTTCTGATCGATAAAAAAACTAAAATGAAACAGACAAAGATCCATTCCGTTTTTAAAAGGACAGATAATAAATTATTGGGAGAAATTGGGAAAAGGCAATCGGAACAACCGAATCGGTAAAGGCGATCGAAATTTAATGAAAAGGGAATTGGGAATGAACGGGTACACAGGCATTGGAGTTAAAAGAATGAAATTGATGGACAGACATTATATTTTGTCAGGTTTTCGAACTTTTTGTGTGTTTCTGCTGATCTTGGGAGGAATATCTGCCGCGTCTGTTTGGTCGCAGGAACAGAATATTCGGATCCTTTTGGTAACAGGCGGTCACGGATATGATAAAGTGGAACTGGACCGTCTGTTCCAAGCGATGCCCGGAGCGAAAACGCCGTCGTCGTTGGTGATCAAGAGCTTCATCACGGGCCCCCTACGCGAAGATCAGTTTCACCAAAAGCCCCACCACCGGACTGGTGATGGCGGGGAGGATGTTCAACATCACCTGAAAAAGATTGGGACGTATTGGTCTTTCATGATCAGAGTCGATTTTCCTTGACGGAGGAGCAAAAACAAAATTTGGCGCAGATGTGGCGGCAGGGAATGCCGACGGTGATGCTGCATCACGCATTGATTTCTCATAACGATTTTCCTTTGTTTCGGGAAGTATACGGTTCGGCGTATTTAATAAAAAATACAGAAATCAAGGGGCGCAAATATAAAGCGTCGAGTTACAAGAAACCGACGGAGGTAAATTTAATCAAGGTAGATCAGGATCATCCGATTACCCGGGAGATGAAAAATTTTACACTTCAGGACGAGGTTTTCGGCGATTTGTATTTAAATCCGGCGATAAACGTTTTGGTTCGGACGGATCATCCGAATTCGACTTCTGCACAGGTTTGGACTTGGCATTATGAAAAGAGTCCTGTTTTTGCGATTGTTCCGGGAGATGGCGGTTCAGCGTTTCGAAATGAGAATTACCGGCAGTTGCTTTATCGCGGAATCCGATGGACGGTTAATGAACGAAAAAAGTAAATATCGTAAATATCATTGACAGCGATAATCAAACGCAATGAATGAAGATCCCTTGATGTTTTCGCAAGATCAAAAAATGGGGGCGATTTTTTCGTCCCAAAATATCGCCTTCGCCAATAAGGGGAAATAGCGAGTATATGCTGCTTTAATTTTAAATTTTCCGTCATCTCCGCCGATTGATTGCATGAATCGGCTGTTCTTTTGACATTTTAACGGAAAATTCATGATGGAATCAGTAAAACAGGAATTATCAAACAGGAGATTTTAATGTAAGTATCGTGTAAACAGGGGTTAAACCAATAAAAAAGGGGGTTAAAAGTGTAACCTCTTACCCCCCCAAAATGGGCAGTACAGGACTCGAACCTGTGACCTTCTGGGTGTAAACCAGATGCTCTAACCAAACTGAGCTAACTGCCCGTATTTTTAATCACCATTCAAACAGAATGGACCAAATTCATACTTTATTAGAGACGGTAGTCTTATATTGATTGTTGTTTAACAATCAACAAGTTTCCCTTTCGGAACCGGAACCCGGTATATTCTTCAAGAAATTACCTTGTCCATTACAATTTACCGGGCTGACCGCAAACCTGGATTGCGATGAATAATTCGCTACCCAATTCCAACATATCTATTATAACCTTTTATCTGCTTGCGTCAATCGGGGTTCCATGTTATAATAGCAGTTTGATTTTCGTCTATAACTCAAAGCCGAAATTTAAAAGGAGCTATGCCATTTTTTCTTTATCAGTCTTACTTTTTGGACAGAATAATTCCGTGACTCTGTTTCATGTCGGTCTCTTTATCGCCGCACTGTTGATCAGTGTTGCCGTTTGGCAAATGCGCTATTATAAAAACGTTCTTTCAACCATTCGATTAAGAAATTTGAAAAGGCGCGATTTTCTCTTTTATTCCCGTCAGGCAGGTCGGCGTTTTCAAATGCATGGCCTTTTGGGGCTGGCCGGACTGGGAATGGCTGTCGGATTTTATATTCCGCATACCCGACCGCTACTTTGGACCGTTCTTTGGATCTTTGTCATTATCTTTCTCTGTTGGGCAATGCTGCTGGGATTGGTCGATTATCTCTCCATTAAACTCTATTATCTGGGAATGGAACGGCAAAACAAAGTCGAAAAAATTCAGAGAGAATATGAACTTCATCAATTTATCAAAGAACAAAAAGAAAAAGACGAACTCATGAAATCCTCTCAAAAAGATGTTGAAAACAAAAAGAACGACGATAACAATTGAGTCGGCATTTAAAGGATAAACCATAAAAACTATCAATATTAAAAATGAGTACAGCTTTGAAAAACGCTGTTTATATCTGTTCATTCAAATGCAAAATGACTTGATACTCTGACTCAAGGGGCGACATGAAAAGTATTATTTCTGTCTTGTTGGTTTTTTCAGCGGCGGCTGTTCTCGCTGTATTGATCGGCTGCTCTCAAAACGACGATTCTCAGAATGATCAATCGGCGAAAACAGAAAAAAACGGAGCAGCGGCGGAGAGTAATTCCCCAGTTCATCAGACGAACGGTATCGGGATTTCGGCGCGAACCGGTAAGCCGGGGCAAACGGCTTCTGATCCTGCGATGTCGATTAAAACGGATTCGAACAAGTCCGTTCCCGATACGGCGGGTATTGATAAAACGGTTTTAGGGAGATCGAGAGCAGAAAATCCAAAGGTCGATCAACCATTTTTGGACAAAACGGATTCGGATAAAATAATTTCTGCGGGTCCGATTTCTGACAGGGTCAGTTCAGAAACGGAAAATTGGGGGGCAAACGGCGACAAAGCGAACGACTTTGATCCGGACAATCCCAAGGATCCTGTTCGTCGGCAAGTTTTGAACGCCGCGCTAAAAAATTGGCAACAGCTCCGAATCTTTCCAGAAGTGGACGAATCGGCCGCAACGTCCGCCGGTATTCGAATTCTTTCGGAAAATCAGATCCGTTTATATACCGATCTTCCGAAGAGTCCTTTTGTCGATGAAATTCCTAAAATTCTTGATCGCGGATTGAAACGGCTTTTCGATTATTTTCAATTGGATCCGAATGAAAACGGCCTTCCGAAATACGATGCGTTTTTGATTTGCGACCGGTCGAAATTTCAAGCGCTCGGCATTTTTAACGGTGTCCCTGAATTCGATAACGGCTACGCGATTGTGAATCGGATTTTCGCATTTGATAAAAAGATTGATTATTATAATCGGCATCTTTTGCTTCATGAGCTGACTCACGCGTTTATGTTTCGATATTTTGGCTCGCTTGTTCCGCGCTGGTATGCCGAAGGAATGGCCGAATATCTTGCTTTGAACCAATACCAAAACGGTGAACTCGAACTCGGTTATCTGCCGAAATTTCCCAATGAAACGCCCGGCTTCGAACGGCTCCAAACGATACAAAAAGAAGTTCGGGCAGGCAAAGGACTTTCTCCTGAAAAGATTTTCATGTTCGACGCTCCTGATTACAAGTCCGTCGAAAGTTACAGTTGGAGCTGGGGATTGGTTGTCTTTCTGCTTCATCATCCGGAATATCAGTCAATGATGCGCCGAATGCCTTATTTGATGATGAATCAGCAGGCGATGAGTCAGTTGAATGATTTTATTTCGAATCGAAAAAACCGTTTTGAGTTGGAATGGCATGATTTTTCGCGTCATTTCGATTTTGGGTATGATTTTGCGGCCAATCGGATCTCCTTCGAATCCGGTCGAACGTTCGAAAATCAAAAAGATCTTGATCTTGATGCCGGTAAGACTTGGCAGTCGAGTGGTCTGCTGGTGAAAAAAGGAAAAACATATCGGATTCGGGCAGTCGGACGGTTTGAGGTTTACGATGTCCGTAAGCCGCTCCCTTGCGAGCCGAACGGAATAACGCTCCGGTATTATCAAGGGGAACCACTGGGAAAACTTCTCGGAACTGTTCTTCCGGCGGACAATGATAAAACCGCGGCCGCGCCCGAAAATGAAACAGTCCGATATGAACCGAAGATCTTTGCGGTCGGATCTCAATTATATCTTGTTCCTGAAATAACCGGTACTCTTTATTTTAGGGTCAATGGTTCAGGAGCGGAAATAATGAAAAATAAAGGAACCGTCAAAATCAGAGTGGAACCGTCAGCCGGTTTATCGGCGAATTAATTCACCTGTTCAATTACCGATTTTCCATTCCAAGGTTACAAAACTGCCCGGTCACGGAAACAATCGGCGAAAAGGGCGGAAATAAAAAAAGGAGAACAGTATAAAAGTGAATGAAAGATCCGAAATAAAGTATACCGATTCCATCATGAATTTTCTGTTATAACGTCAAAAGAACAGCCGATTCACTCAGTCAATCGGCGGAGATGACGGAAAATTTAAATTAAAAGCAGTGTAATTCCAGTGAAAGGTCGGAATGATGGCAGATCGAAATGATTCGGAAGGAGTTGTCCGGGCGATTGACGCGGCGGTTGATCGGGCGATGGAAGCGGTTCGCGTGATCGAAGATATTTTTCGATTTCTTCGGGACGCTGCGGGCGCGACGGAAGAGCTAAAGCGTTTTCGACATGAGTTTGGAACCTTGACGAAAAATTTCGACTGGAGAGAACGTCTTCGCTGTCGGGAAACGCAAGGGGATGTCGGAACGATGATTACCGCCGAAGGGGAATATCACCGGGGGAGTTTGACGGAGATCTTCGCGGCCAATTTTTGTCGGCTTCAGGAATCGCTTCGAAGTATTGAAGAGATGTCGAAACTGATCCGACCGGATCTTTCGCCTCAATTTGAACAGTTGCGTTATCGGTCCTATATTATTGAGAAGACTCTTTTTCCTTTATTGGAAAAGAAAACCTTTTCTGACTTGCGGCTCAAGCGACGGAACCGTTTATCGGAGGCCAGTCTTTATGTCTCGTTGGATACATCGTTTTCTCCGGCGAAATTGGAAGAAGTTTTTTTATCAAAAGTCGATATTGCGGAACTTCGGGATCGAACGGTGTCCGATCAGACGATTCTTGAAACGGCGTTGCGCTGGCGCGCGCTTACTCAAAAAATTGGTGATCTGTCCCCTCTTCTGATTATGAATGGACGGGCGGATCTGGCTCTGTTGGCCGGTTTTGATGGTGTCCATGTCGAGCAGAAAGACGTGAGCCCGGATCAATGCCGCCGGATCTTCGGACCGGATCTTGTCATTGGTCGGTCGGTCCACTGCGGGTCGAATGCGGAACAGGCGTTGGGGGAAGATCTTGATTATTTAACCGTTGACCCTGTTTTTTCTTCCAAAACAAAACCAATGCCCTGGTTCCGCTTAAGTCTTTCCGCCTGTCCGTCTGAAACAGAATCAAAATATAATGAAGACGCAGATGAATTGCGAAAAATTTCAACTGTTGACAAAGTAAAAAGTCTTACGGGGCTTGATCTTTTAGGGAAAATAGTAAATAATAAAGACATACTGACGGAAGCGGAGGTAAAAAATTTTTCTCTTGCCGCTGTTTTTGCGGATGAAGGAATTACCGAAGCGAATATTGAACAAATTGTTTAGACCGGATTTTGTCGAATTACTGTTTCGTCGCAGGTCACGCAATCCGATCGGATCAAAGAAACGGTCAATGTTATCAGGCCAATTTTGAAAGGGCAGGTTCATGTCGAAAGTTAATCCTGACGCGAGCATATACAGTGTTCCCAATATTTTAACGATTATGCGCATTGTTTTGGCGACGGCCATGTTTATGATCCTTCCGCTTGAATTTTTTAAAACGGCGCTGGTGCTGTTCATTGTTGCGGCGCTTACTGATTACGCCGATGGATGGTGGGCCCGGAAGTTCAATCTTGTCACCAAAGTCGGACGGATCCTTGACCCGTTCGCCGATAAAATGCTGGTTTGCGGATCCTTTATCTATTTGCTTTCTTTCCCGAAATTATGCGAAGTCACACTTCCCTGGACTGGCAGTTTTAATTGGGGAATCGCGCCCTGGATGGTGGTCGTTATTGTTCTTCGGGAAATGCTTGTAACAATGCTGCGCGCTTTGGTTGAAGGATCCGGCGGCGATTTTTCCGCTAAATGGATCGGAAAATGGAAAACGGGCATTCAATGTATTGCGGTTCCCGCCTGTCTCGTTTATTTGATTTGTCTCAACGGAGAAAAGGGGACCGTGCCCGGCTGGATCGTTGCGGTGATGATCCTTTCGATTTGGGTTTCCGTTCTTCTTACTGTTTGGTCCGGCCTTAAATATATTAAAGCCGCCATTCGTTTTTCCAAAACGCAGCCGATTCACTGATTTTTTTCAAAAGGTATTTTCGTTTAAAGGATCTTTAAAGATCCGCTGCATTTCGGACGGTCAATTGGGTGGTCCGAATTAAAGAATGCCGGGGCGATCCTGTTTTGAGGACGGTTTTAATGTTTTCGATCTATATGTTGGGTTCCTTTCATTTTTTCGACGATTGCCCCTTTCTCTTTGCGGAAAAAACGATATTTGAGAGATCCGTCGGCGCCGTTTTTTTTGCCGCTTTTCTTTTTTTTCTGGCTTTGTTTTATCTTGCGTCGCTCTATCGGAACAGATCGCGAACCGTTCAAATATTGATCCCGATCAGAAAGCGGTCCAAGGTCCCTTGGAATTTAGGCGATGTTTTTTTCATTGCGGTTCTGTTTTTTATCATGCCGGTTGTCTTGTATAATTTAATTCCCTCTCCCGATTTTTTAATCAAGGGACTTACTGATCTTCCTGTTCAGGAGGAAGTTGATTTAGCCAAAGCGCATCCGATTTCAGAACTGATGGCCCGGGCCGCGGGTTCACCGAACGCAATTCCCATTTTTTTACTGGCGTTTTTTACCGGGGTTATCGCCGCGCCTTTAACGGAAGAGTTCTTATTTCGTGTTGTTTTTCAAGGCGCGCTCGAAAAAGAAATTCTTGATCCGGACGATTTGACAAGCGATGTTGATCAAGAAGATGATTCGACAGCGGTCCTGTCCGCGGATCGGAAATGTCCTGATAACAACATATCAACAGGCAGGGAAAGCGCTTGGAATCGGAAAAATTTTGTATCGCTGCTGATACGTTTTATCGTTGTTTTTTTGCCCGCGTTTCTTTTTGCCGCCATTCATGCGAGAAATCCTGATGAAATTCGCGAACCGGAAATTTTACTCAAAGGATTTTGTGTTATTCCGATCTCCTATTTTATAACGGTCGCGTTTGGTATTTTTTGGCTGATGAAAAAAAGAAACGCACGCTGGAGCGATTTCGGATTGATGACTGGAAAAATTTTTAATTGGAAAGGCGTTTTCGGTGATTTTTTACGCGGAATGTTGGGGTTTGTTCTAATGGCTCCGCTTGTCTTCGGAGTACTCAAGCTGATGAATGATCTGATGCCCGAAAGGGTTAATGATCCCGGCGCTATTTTTATTCTGGCCCTTTCGCTTGGAATATTCTATTTGAGATCTCATTCCTGGATCACCGTTTTTGCTCTTCATTTTTGCCTGAATTTGACCAGCTTTATTCTTGTTCTGTTGATGCTGAAATAATTGGAAAATTCAAACGTTAAGTCCGTTTTGTCCTTGTCAGGTTTTTATATTTCTGCTGAAAGATAAATTATACCGGTCCATCATGAATTTTCCGTTATAACGTCAAAAGAAAAGTCGATTCACGCAGTCAATCGGCGGATAGGACGCAACATTTAAAATTAAAGCAGTACATAACGTTAAAAGATCGGTATAATAGCTGTCCCGGTTTCATTATAAGTTTATCTGACTAAAATCAATAAAACCGCCGATTCACAAAAACAATTGGAGAAATATCGGCGGTCCTATGCTTGAAATCAAAACGTCAATAAATTGATGGGATTAATAAACCGGGGCTTGGTTGGCGGCAGGGGCGGGGAGTTGCGGCTGATTTTGATACTGTTGTTGATAATTTTGCTGTCCTTGATACTGCTGCGGATAATTGGCGGAAGCCGATTGCGTCTGAGCTTGCTGGAAATGGGACTGATTGACAGTATTTGGAGTCATTGCGATTTGTTCACCCGGTGCTTGGGGGTATTGACCGGCGAAATCTTGCTGTCCAGCGTTTTGCG
>CAZZEF010000162.1:0-10682 GCA_964652875.1 uncultured Planctomycetaceae bacterium | reverse complement strand
CATGAAGCGACGTTGATCGAATCAACCCTGGATACAATTCGGGTACCGCGCAACGTTTATGAGAAGTATATCGGTTCCATGATGAATTTTCCGTTATAACATTAAAAGAACAGTCGGTTCACGTTGTAATCGTCGAAAATAACGGAATATTTAAAATGAGAGCAGTATAGTAAAAGACTGCTCTTTTCCCATACCTAAAATATCTACAAAAGACGTCGTTGTTTTAAAGACGTTGACTGTCCGTTTTTTCAGGACACGTCACCCTGTGTCTGTCCAACTATGCTTTACTTGTTAAGGTAATTTGCAATGAGAATAAAAAAACTTTTAATCAGACACATATTGTTCTTTCTTTGCGGCATTATATTTATCTTTTTGGTTTTTTTATGTCGAAATGAAAAAGACTCTTCCGCTATGACAATATCCGATTTATGTTTCGTGTTTCCTGAAGATATAATTAGTTTTCCAACTAGTGGCACGATAACGTTAACTTGTAGAAGCAAATGGAACAGCGATTATGTAATTTATGGTAAACATAAAGGAGTAAATAGTGTCGCAGAATGGAAAGCTTTCTATGATTTTGTAAATATTAAGGATGTGAAAGCCGTTGACAAGTATTCCTTTCTAAACGATACAATCGACAGTTATGTTAAATATTGGATTATGAACGATAAATACCACGATGATTGTTATCTTATAAAGCATACACATAAATGGGGAGACATTGGAATTCAGATCGTGAGAGAATATAATATTGGCAATAATTCAAGATCGTACTTGTTTTGTTATATTACCAAAACACATTTTATTATATATTTTTCACACCTAGAGAGAAAAAAGAAAACATGAGTACTTTATGACGCATACATATGAGGATAGAGATTTATAGCGTTCGTGATCTCGAAATCGTAAAAAACGTTAACACAGACAGATTATGTACTATTATAAAACACCCTTATGGGGATTGTCTGCCAGTCCATATCCTCTACGATACAATATTATTTTTTGTCCAATAAAACGGACCTACTTTATTCCACTTATCTATTCTTTTTTAATAGTCTGTCATTTTCTTTGCTTTCTTGTCAGCCGAAGTACTGACATTTTTCCAAGCTTTGTTTCCTTTTATGTCTTCTAACCTTTGCTTTGTCTCAGCACTTGCTCTTTTCGTGAACAACCTTAACCATCTGTCATTATATGCGAGTACGATTTAGAGGTACAAGAAAGGATTTCCTTATTGGGGGATAGATTTTGGATCAGAACGCCCTTACTGCCTACCTTCTACTTTATTATTGTCAGATTCTCATCTAACGCAACCTGCTCTCTTACCGAAGCAGGTACGAAAGGATACAAAAAAAGCAAATCGCCATAAAATTACAGCATTAACAGGAGTATACTCAATATGATTGCAAAATCTCACCCAAGTCACTGTTTTCGAAAAGGTCACTTTGCAACGAAGTCTTCATAGTGGCTTTATTATCAGATAAAGTGGAATAGAAATCATTCAGAAAATCGTTTTCTTCGTCCCAAAGAGATTCCAATGCCGCAAATTGAGTTGCGTAACCTTCGAGTTCAACAGCAGTCATCGACTGACATTCCTGCGGTGTCAAAATACGAGTTATTAAAAGTTCACTCTTTGCCGGACGATGTGAATCATTGTTCCTCTGGAAAACGAAACCTTTTTTGTAATTATCAGAAAGCGAAACCGACAAAAGTAAATTGTCGTTATTCAATGTTTCAGAATTTATTTCACTATACAACAAGGATGTTTTCCCCTGCACGAAATCCATGTTCTCCGCCGACAAAGAAGACGCTCTTGAAACTACTTCATAATTATTATTCGTTTGAGGGGTAGAATTAACTGCCGAAATTATATGTGTTCCTATACAATATGTAATATCGCCTCCCTTATTGTTTGTATCAATAAGGGATAGTGTAAGCCGATACGTTTTCGTTTCCTCTTGCGGGTCATAATAATGAACAGCAGTTATAGAATTCGAAAGTCCGGAATATTTTGTTGGCGTCGTTTCATCGTCCCAATCAATTGTCCATTGCTTTGCAGATCGGTCATAATATTGGACACTTATGCAGAGTTTTACAATATTGTCATTATAAATATTAACCAGTTGCGTTTGAATCTCAGGCAAAACTTCAATCACCTTCACGGAGACAGACCTCATTTCACTTTGTTCTCCAAGTGAATTTTCCATCATGAGTCCAAAGTATCCTTTATTATCGCTCCTTTCCGATAATTCTTTCCAGGAAATCCACATGCTGGATCCCTCTTTATCAAACAGACCGTCATTATTGAGATCGACATAATACTTTGTGATTGGATTCCCCAAAGAGTCCGTTCCCTCACATTTCAGATTAAAAGAGCAGCCCTGCTCAACAGCGAGCTGCGTCGGAAAAGCCGTATCAAAAGGGGTTGGCTGGTATTCGTAAGCTCCAATGTCGATTGTGTCGTTCCAATATCTTTGTTTACCGGCAAGATCAAGAGAATTCGTATTAATCCCCGCATTCGCCGCCTGAATATTACTGCCGGCATCTATGGCCTGCGATTGACTATCGTACACAAGACGGTAATCGCCTTTTGTGTTCAAGTCGAAATTATAGTCTCGATAAAAGAGAGGCAGATCCTCCGAATAAACAGAATTATTACTGCTTAGCTTCCATCGATTAAAAGAGGTGAGTGTATAGTAGCCGTAGCAATAATCAGTGGTATTTTCCAATGCAATATTTGGATCGGTGTTCGAAAGAGAATTTTCGATTCTGTTTTTGACAAGTATACAGTTTTTCAAGAACAATTCAGCCGCTTTTTTTGAGGAATCCATGCCGGAAAAGTAGAGTCCTCCGCCGCCGGTATTTGCCCTATTTCCTGTTATTGTACAATTGATCAATTGAAAACTTAAGACCCCCACAGATTCCTTGTATTTGCCGATAAAGGCAAACGCTCCTCCCTGATTGCCCGCTGTGTTTCCACTGAAAGCGGAGTTCCGTGTTGTTGTGGCGGAACGGGTATAGATCGCGCCGCCGTCATTCAGGGCAACGTTTGCAAAGAAATCGCTATTGTCTATTTTGATTGATCCGTTATTTTCAAAGCAATAGAGGGCCCCCCCCTTATCTTGAGCCTTGTTTTGTTCGAAGCAGACGTCCGTTAATTCAATTATCGCCCCATCATACAGAGCTACTCCACCACCGAGGTAAGCAGAGTTTCCGCAAAATTTCGTTCCCTCAATAGTAAGATGTCCTCCAGTCTGATAAATAGCCCCTCCGGTTCCCTGCTGCTGAGTTGTTTTGATAATATAATCTCCTCCGGAGGCAACTTTATAATAAATTGTCTCGGCATCCGCTGAATTTTCGTTCAAACGTGAGTCACGGATCAGAACAGTTCCTCCTTGACTGAACAGGGCTCCGCCTGCACCTTTAATAGTATTATTGATTTGATCAAGACCGCTCGAACGGGCAATATTTCCGGTCAGCAGAGAATCACAAAGAGTCAGCGTTCCTTCATTGTAGATCCCTCCCCCTTTGGAGAAGAAAGAAGAAGTCGCGGTTTCACTTGTTGAAAAGAGAGCGGATTCGGCACTGCAGCCGCGCACCGTAACTCCGACTAAAGTTGTATTGCCCGCATTAGCCAGTCCGCCGCCCATTCCGTACCAGGAGTCTTGTCCCAGAAGATTGGTTTTAGCAAGACCATTGGCGAGTATGAGTCCTCCCAACTGACAAAAACCGCTGCGAACACAAAAGAGGCGCCCCTGTTTTGCGGCATCAATGGTCAAGTCCTTTGTTCCCCAGGAAATAATGGTCAAACTTCCTTTGCCTTCGATATCAATAATAAATTCTGAATCGGTCGTAAACGAAATGGTATGATTTGTGTCAGAGGTATGAACAATGACAAGATCATCTTCCGGAGACAAGGTCGCCAGTTCGATAACACTTTTGAGTGCGTCGACCGATAGATCCTCAGCGTCAATTTCATGAACGACCGCGTTATTTTCAAAGACGAAATCAGAATAGACTTGTTGTATCTGGACTAAATCGATTCCATTTGTCAAAAGCGTTCGAGTCTCCAGCGCTTCGAACATAAGGAGGCGGCATTTATAAAACGGTGAACTAAAACGTGTCATGAGATCTTCCTCAGCAATACAGTCAATAAACATTTCCTTCGACCCGGACCTTTGAGATAAACTCATGGTCCGAGATCCTATGATATCATTCGAATCAGTCAATAACGAGATCAGTATCCAAAGCGTTGTTCAAGATATCTTCGTCGAACAGATTTCTGAAGAAGACATCAATTCCGGAATTACTCTGTCGAGAAAGGGTATCGACGTCACCATCAGCAATGGACTTTGAGCCCAATATAGCAATAATTTCGTCAGAAGTCATATTCCACCAGGATTTTTCCGGATTGGCGTCATTAAAGAGCGCGTTACGCAGAATCAGAAGTTCTTCGGCAGACTTGTCTTTCATGGATAGGGTGATATTGGCGACGAAAATATCGCGTTCGGCCCCCCCGATAATACGATCTGCTCCGCCCCCGCCGGCCAAGAGACTGTTGCCCGAATCGCCGAAGATATAATCTTTTCCAAGGCCACCGATAATAAAATCATTGCCTTGATTCGTATAAATCGTATTGCCTCCGGTCGTGTCCGAGGCAATAACAGTGTCATCGCCAGCTCCTGTCGAGATCGAATTCTTGTCAGAAGTTCCCTGAACATAAACAAGGTCATTTCCGTCTCCAAGCGAAATAATCGAATTGTTTCCGTTGAGATAAATGGTATCATTTCCACTGCCTGTTTTAACAATGGATCCATTTCCCTTGATATGAACCATTACATCTTCGTTACTGTTTGGTATATTCAAAATGGCGTAATCACCATCCAAGGCAACTTCCTTTACCTTCTGTCCTCCGGTAATTGAGACTTGGTCCCCCTTGATATTGATCCTGCTTTCTCCAGATGCTTTTTCCATATTGATAACGGTTTTATCGCCATTATCATTTATGACAATATTATTTTTCGCCTTTCCATTAACGATAATGGTCGAACCGCCGTTGAGCGTGACCGTATTCATGGTGTCCGAGGTATCGCCTTGAAGCATAATTGTATTCCAGGAGTTAGTGTTATCCGTAATGACAGACCCGGCAGAACTGCCCGTTACAACATCATTTCCCGGAGACAGAACCAACTCTCCAACCGTATTGTTAATTTTTAGTGAACCGGACTGTCCTGTATACACTGTCTGGAAATAATCCGTATTGTCCAAATTCAAGACAATTCCATTATTTGTGGTACTGCCGGAGAAATTAATGATATCTGTGCCTCCTTTGGAAGGCGTAATCTGTACATTTGCCGCAAGTGTGTTAATGTCGTATTGTGTTGTGACATTACCGCTGTCGAATGTAAGGCTCTTTGTGGCGAACGAGGTAGTTCGGGCAATTTGTTTTTCGTTATCGAGTGCGGTAATTGTTAAGGCGGTTGGATTATCGTATTCATCGGAAGAATTTGAAATAATGTAATGGTTCACCGCCGGTTGAGTCGGATCTTTCGGTGATTGGACAACGAGAACACTTTCCTGAGTCGATTCAACATGAATGACATCAAGGTTATTCATAGCTTTCTGTGTAATCGTAACGATCGGAGTTGTATTGGCGTCAACTTTAACGACAAGAGCATTTGCCGCGCCCTTGTCAATCGGTGGTTTGGTTTCGTTGTCGGAATCCAAAATAATAAATTCATTATTATTTGTATCGTAATCAATTGTAATATTTGTGACGCTTGTATCCACAGCCTTGTCGTATAAAGTTAAGGTAAAAGTGGCGGAGGCTTGTTGAAGAATAACCTGACCCGCCATGGTCTTTGCCGTGACGGTAATAGCATACTCACCGGAAATAAGCGTTTTCGTTGTCGTATTTTGTACGATTTGCAATTTACCGTTGGTGACGGTAAAACAGTCGTCGAAGTTGATCAATACGGGATCATTATCAGAATTTTTTGCCGTCGTATTAAAGGCGGAAACCGTAATGACCGGTGTTTCATCGAATCCATTAAACATCACATTTGCCAATTCGTAACCTGTAACAGCGTTTGTCTTTTCCATTTCCCGGCTTACTGGATCAAGTACAATTTCAGCGGAAACACCAGCCTCTGTAATGGTCAGAATGTATGTACTGGTCGCATTGGCCTCTTTGTTGTTCGAATCGGTTGGAGTTCCTGTAGCATGAGCGGTAATTGTATAAATTCCTTTCTGCAATCCGGCAGAGTAATGAATATAAGCACTTCGGTCGCTGCCAGCCTTGACCGAGAAATAATTATTGATGTCGGCAGTTTCATCCCAAGAGAGTGAGTAGTCGATTGTCCCTTCAGGGAAGTTGACCGGAACCAGTCGCGCCACGTCAAGATCATGATTATTTACCGTAATCGAACTGACCAGAGAAACAATCTTGAGTTCATTTTCCAGAATGGTGAATGTATATTTTTCGGTCACCGAATCAATACCATCACTTGCGGTTACCGAAAGTTCATACTCTCCCGCGGACAACGTGCCGTCTTCAGTATAAATCAATTTATTATTGACCACACTGAAATGGGTTATGTCCACTTCTTCCGCCAGATCAAAGGACCAAGTAACCGGATTGGTAAAGTTGGATGTGGCAACCTGGGACAAAACAGCTTTTTTGGTAACGACCGTAACGGAACCGGACGTTGGATCCAGATCAAGCGTCGGCTTTTTTATGGTCAGCGCAAAGTCGGCGGTTGCCGTTTTATTAGGGGCATCGGAGCAAGTGACCGTAATGTTATAAGCGTCTTCCCTTACAGTTAAACCGCCTTGATAAACGAGTTTAAATGTTCCGTCTGCTTTTATATTTTGTATAATGAAATAATCATTAACGTTTCCTGTCTCAGTACCTTTCCACGCAATTGACAATTGGGGATTAATGAAATTGGTAAATATTCCGGATGAAATTTCGATATTTGTCAGTGCTTTGTTTTGCGGCGTTGCGAATCCCGATATTGGGGCAAGTGTCAGTGCGACAGTCGTCTCTACTGTAAATGAAATACTTTCAGCAAGATTTCCATAAAAAACGGTAAGAGTATAATAGCCTGCGGTAAGTGAAACGCCCTCTTTGACCTTTATGCCCGAGGCTTCGTTACCGGTTGCGATAAATTCGAACGAAGAAGAAATATTATTTGTTCCCTCCATGACCGTAAAAGCCGCTTGTCCTATTCCTATCGGCAGAGCGTTGTTCATGCCAAAGAACTCAACATTGGCAACTGTGACACCGGCAGTATCTTCTACATCAATTTTTTCGTCAATAACTTGCGTCAACTTCAAAAGGGTTGCAGGTGCAGTAATCTTGCCGTCTGTTGCTCCGATCGCCAAAAGAACGTCTTTCGTATTGTGAACAAGATAATCCGAGAATTTTTCAGGGTCCGCAGTATAGGCTTCGTAATAGTTACGAATTGTGAAAACTGTGTTAGGCGCTGCAGATATTATTCCTTCCGACGCCGAATTCATTCCGGTAAGATACTCAATCGCAATCTGACCGGCAATAGTAACCGTTCCGTTCTGAACAAGCCCGGTTTCCAAAACGACATCCGAAAGCGACAGTGTTCCGTTATTAATGATTCCATTGATATTAGTAAGCGGCGGGGCACTTTTGATTGTGACCGTTTGATCGCCAATCGTACCGTCGAGGGTAACGGTCTTGCCATTTTCAACAGCAAACGAATACGTTTTATCGGCCAGAGCGGCTTCGATCTCCGCTTGCGTCAAAAGACCGGATCGATCTTTCGGTATATAACCATTAACATTGATATTACGGTCATTTTTGATAATTGTAGCCCCGTTAAAATAGTAAGATCCGTTTGGAACAAGGAGTGAATCCACCATTTCCGCCAGTATGGCGCGTTCCATATCTTTCTTGAGTACCTTGCCAGAAGTCCACGTTGAGGGCAACCAGCCGGAAACAAAGTTCGTTGTATCATTTGTGACAATAGCGTTACCATCAAAATAGTAGGATCCCGACGATATTTTGTCTGTATAGATCAATGTTTTTTTGATACTGACGGAAATATCGCTGTCGGAAAGAAATGGAGATGGCCACGTATTCGGCATCCAACCGGAAACATTGTGACCTGTTTCGTTTTTGACAACAGCGGTTCCATTGAAATAAAAAGAACCATTCGGGACAATCGTTGTTTCCATCAAGCATCGATTAATGTCCTCAATGATTTGTGCTTCCGTGAGGGACTCGCCTTTCCAGTCATTGGGCATCCATCCGAAATTAGCGTCGCCCGCAACATTCTGAACTACCGCGGTTCCGTTGAAATAGTAAGAACCAATGGGAATAGTATAAAATGAATAATACACATTGTCCAACTGATTTTTGATTGTGTCGGACAGTTCCTTTTTTGTGAGTACAGGATCGACGGACTTGCCCGGCATCCACCCGGAAACATAGCCGGAAGAATTATTTTGAACGACATTGGTTCCATCGTAATACCAGCTGCCGGGCCCGATCAGTTCGGACCATCGCCAGCCGAGCAGAAGCGTACTGCTCACTCCCTTGTCGCTGCGCAGGGCATCGGCAGTAAACACAATTGTCGTTTCAGTCAAATCATGAAAAACAATCGCGTTGTATGCTTCCCGAAGTGAGGTGTAATTATCCGCTTCGTCGACAATGTCGTCCAGAGTATTAACCGTTATTGTTTTGTACCAGTCTTCAAAAACGTTTGCCATGGTTAATTTTTCAGAATCATGAGAACCAAAACCAATAATAACCAGCCCGTCTTTATCTGCCAAATTAAGGGCACGATTTCCAATGCTTGCGGATTTGACTTGATAATAATCGTCGGCACCCGGATCTTCTGTCTGTACAAATTCAATTGTGGATTCACGGACATCCATAATAGAATCGGTCTTGGCAAGGGTCACAATTCCTGTTGCGTCGACATATCTTCCCACAACGGAATTTACGACGGTGAACTGAATATTTCCTTCCTTATCACTGTTAATCAGATCATAGCCGCTTCCCAAAAGAATACTGTTTTTCACGGTCAGATTAAGCCCATTTTGTTCGTTTTTCTGACAAATACCGTACGAATTCCAGGCATCGTCGTCGAAACTGCTATTGACAACCGTACAGCGATCAAGAGTCACGTTAATCAGCCCGTTTCCGTAATAGGTACCAAATACCAGCGACACTCTATTGAAGACACAATTCTCAAACGTAATATCCAAATGTACTCCATATATAATCGCGTTAACAGTCGATATTGTTACATCACCCCCTTTAAAGTTGAGCGCAAATGGATATTTTGTGTTGTCAAAAACGCAATTGGTAATTTTACTGACACCATCGATAAAGGATAAATTACCAGAAACAAGATTGTTTGTAAAAACATTGCCATCCAGGACGAATTTCTGCTCTTGGGATCCTGTATGAATGACATTTCCGATATTTTCATCGATTCTGCAATTTTGTATAATCGTGGTTTGAGTTGTCTTCGATTCAATAAAAGTACTGGTATAACCTTTGTTATGACGGACGACAACACCATCAAAAAGGATCGTTTTGTTCACATCATTGACATTAGTGGAATAAACATTTCCTTCGCCTTGCAGCCAGTTCCCCCGGAGGCTTCCGCCGACCATTCCAAGAGTGCCTCCATCGTTGTAAATCGCCCCGCCCTCGCCATTGGAATAGTTTCCGTCAATATGAACATTGGCCAGGACAAGATCGGACTTGTTGTAAACGCCCGCGCCCTGATATTGAACCTTTCCCCCTGTAATGGTCATATTGGCAAGGGTGACAGGCACATTCGTCGCGTCGATCGTAAGAACACGACTGAAAGCAGTACTTGCCGAAAATACCCACGCGGCATTAATTGCGACGGACTCTTCCTGACAGATTTTCTCAAAATCAAAATTTTCTTCATGATACGCAACCAGTCCACGGTCGAGAACGATACCAGTACCGTCGCTCAATGTTCCATCGATCACGACTGTTTTAGAGATAATCAGTTCTGAGGAAAGGAAGATCGTATTTTCGGTCAACGATGGGTCGAAGGTAATTATCGCTTTCTTGATACTCTCGCTGGATCCGTCCCAGCCGGTTGGGGTATAATACAAACCGTCATCGGTCATTTCGGAAAAAGCAACGATTTCATTTGTTTTGAAGCTGTAGCCGTACTGTCCTTCGGTAAAATCGGCTTTGTTCCGCTCCGTCCAAACAACATTCGCTTCGGCATAGTCAATCGCCTCGCGAAGAGAAATACAATCATCGACATCGTTAACTGTATCATAAAGGATTGTAACAATGAGATTCGTCAAATCAATCTTATTGAACGTTGTCCCTTCTTTTAAAACTGTTGCTACTGGAAGATCCGTTGGATAAAGGATATTCGCCGATGTTATTCCCACTTCTGCTGTAATACTTGGAATATCGAGATTTTTGACCGTAACCGTATGAGTTGTGTCGGAAAAGGTACCGCCGACAAGTGATCCAACGGCAAGATCTTTTGTTGTGGTATGAGCCCAGAACTCTTCTGTGTCCGTGTCAACCCTAATGGAAACATCGTTAGTTACCGTATTGGTAAAAACAGAGACATCGCCAGCACTTTGTGTATACTGGTTCCACTTGATTTTCCGGGAATTGGTATTGACAGAAAAAGTCAAAA
>CAZZEF010000161.1:9135-10812 GCA_964652875.1 uncultured Planctomycetaceae bacterium | reverse complement strand
TTTGACTTTTTCTGTCAATACCAATTCCCGGAAAATCAAGTGGAACCAGTATAATACTGAAACGTCCTCCATTTTCTTTGGCTTTTCCGTATATTTCGTTTCATTCCTTTCCGGTAATTATACGGTCCTCATTTTATTTTTCCGCATTTCTGCAATTTTCGCCGACTGATATCGTTTCGGCTGTTCTTTTAACGTCAAATCGAAAATTTCATAATGGATCTGTCTGCTTGCGTTGAAAAGTAATTTCGTAAGCGTTACCGGCAAAATTGCCGCCAACGACATATTGCCGGGCGGTCGGAGAAACAGGACCGTTCCAATTATAATGAAGATGACCGCAAAAGAGAGCTTTAATAAGCGGCTGTTTTTTAAACCAGTCGAAAAATTCGACCGTCTGCCGATCCGCTTTCTGCTGTCTTCCGCGATACGATTCATAATGTTTCATCTCTTCTTCAGGAACCGCAACAACGTAAGCGCATTTCGCGCCCGGTCTGTTCATCGCAAAATCAAACAGTTCCGGAGTATAAAACGGACAATGACAAAACGCGACAATAGGAAGCCCTTTTGCCGTTTCTTCTTTAAAGCGGGCAAGCTGTTCGGCAGTTACATTATAATACACATTATCGAACGCGACCAAATTAACCCCGTTGACTATTTGGGAAGCGAAAGTCAAATCATTCGGATACGCCTTCTGAACCCGATCAAAACTTTGCGCTTTATAGGCCGCATCTTCTCTTGCCTCCCCAACGTATTGACTGAATTCATGATTGCCCGC
This sequence comes from uncultured Planctomycetaceae bacterium, assembly GCA_964652875.1. GTDB lineage: Bacteria > Planctomycetota > Planctomycetia > Pirellulales > Thermoguttaceae > JAUNBG01. The sequence goes on along the minus strand of CAZZEF010000161.1, from coordinate 10,040 downwards.
GGATCCGAAAACGTTCGCGTTTTGAAATTTTTTACTGATCGCCTCAAGATTGCTTTGACTGACAAAATCGATCAGATCTCCGGTATAAAGAAGAAGTTCGCCGTTTTTACCGGCATGATCAAGAGCCGCGTCAAGGTACTGTTCCCCCCGATTGAAATAGCGCTTACGGTCTTGAGCCAATTTTAATTTCCGGTCATTTTCTCTTGAATCGGCCAAACATAAATGCGAGTCGGAAATATGAAGCGCCTTGAATGGTTGCTCCGCGTTGATTTCCACTGTTACAGGAGTAATTTTCAATCTGTTTTCAACCCCCCCCGCTTCCAGTGAAAGCGAGCCGACCAAGGTCAAACCGGCACTCACCTGAAGAAATTTCCGTCGATTCAATGACAAATGTTTTTCATCGCCTGATAAAATTTGTTTATTCTTGTCAACAGGATCCCGTTTCGATTTTGAATTCATAAAAACCTCTTGTCCGCTATTATACCGATCCCATCATGTATTTTCCGTTAGAACATCAAAAGAACAGCCGATTCTCGCAGTCGATCGGCGATGATGACGGAAAAATTTAAATTAAAGCAGTATAACAGATCTGTCCTTATTTATTTTGAAAAATTTCAAACAATCCGATATAAATTTTGTCGCCAGCAAAAGAAAGGTCTTCTTATTTTATCCGCGCCCCTGTCCAATGTCAAGCTTTCCATCATTTTCTTTATGACGTTTTGAAAAAAGACCTCAACTTGAAATAAATTTCACCGTCTCTTGAAATCAAAAGGCTTTTCCTGTAAAATCATGTTTTATAAAATTTTACTCCCTTCTCCGCGTGCCAGCGGAGATATACCGGTTTCATATGAATTTTCCGTTATAACGTCAAAAGAACAGCCGATTCACACAGTCAATCGGCGGAA
>CAZZEF010000161.1:0-9080 GCA_964652875.1 uncultured Planctomycetaceae bacterium | reverse complement strand
TAAGAGCAGTAAAAAATATACCCGCGTTATCGCCAACGAAAATTTTCGGGAAAGGGGACGATAATGAAATCCCCTTTTCGGCCGATCACGGTAAAATTGCCCCCTGTTTTATAAATGAAATCATCGGAAAACGTATATTTAATGTATAAAAACAAGATTTTTCTTTTTTTTAGAAAAATTTGTTGTATTTTATTTATATTTGGAATAAAATAAAGTTGTTATTTTTGCATATATGTGTATACTATTGTAATAAATCAGGCATCTATTTCTTGTTTGAAATTGTTTTATTTTTTCAGGAGAACGAAAGATGAAAAAAGCGTTTACCTTGGTTGAACTGCTGGTTGTGATCGCGATCATCGGTATTTTAATCGGACTGCTGCTGCCGGCGGTTCAGGCGGCCCGGGAAGCGGCCCGGCGTATGCAATGCACCAATAATTTAAAGCAGCTTGGAGTAGCACTGCATAATTATCATGACGCGGCGCAATCAATACCGGCCCGGGCAAGTATTAATTTAAAATACAATTCTTCGGACTCTCAATGCGGCTGGAGCGTTTTTGTTCCGTTAATGCCTTACATGGAACAGATGTCATCATACACACAGATCATTACAGATGCCAAAAGTAAAACCGGAACTGTTCAGGCGGACGGATCCGCGTCGAACCTGATCAGAACTTTGTCGATTGATTCACTCGGCTGTCCTTCAGATGGAAAAGCAACAGCACCGATCGGAGGCGTTGCGGGATTTGAAAGCGGAGGAACGAATTATATGGCCTGCCTTGGCGATGTTATTTTAAACAACAGTACCGCCGCGGTTGCGAATTATCCAACGGCCAGTGCTGAACCGACCTCGGATCAGATAAGCCAGCGGGCGTTTTTCTCCCGATACAACAGCTGGACTGATTTTTCCTCCGTTATCGACGGACTTTCCAATACGGCTGCTTTTTCGGAAGCGGTTTCAAGTTCTTCGGTCAGTAATACGGCTTCGGAATTTCCTCCCGATGTTAAAGGAGGCGCGGCCGCGCTCCCCGGTATTTTCAACGGATACACTACTTATAATTTATCTGTCTGCATTAATGCCCGTGATCCAAACGACCCGAAACTGCTGAAAAAAACTCTTTTGGGACGAAGTTTCCGCGGACGACGTTTCGCCTGCGGGTCAGGATCTGCAACCGGGTTCACGACTGTTCTGCCCCCAAACTCGCCTGCCTGTTATCGCGGCGGTTGGAACTGGTGGGGAATTTTCCCGCCAACAAGTAATCACTCCGGCGGGGTGAATGTCGGAATGGGAGACGGAGGCGTTCGTTTTGTTTCCGAAACAGTCGATTGCGGATCGCTTGCTTCTCCAACGGCCGATGCGCGGACTTATCATTCCGGTGAGAGTCCGTTCGGAATTTGGGGAGCGGTTGGAACCGTCTCCGGCGGGGAAACGAAGACGCTGTAATCTCACTTCAAAAGTTATCCGCGGCGGACGGGCCTCTTGTTGATCTGGCCTGAAAAACGCCGCGGCTCGATTTGATCTTTTATACTGTTCTCATTTTTATTGTTCCCTGATCCCGTCGTTTGACGTTGTGATTCATCTGTTCTTTTGTCTTTTGATTTCGGACTGAAAAAATGAAACCGGTATATTTTGTCACTCGCCTGATTTTTCTGAAAAGTGTTTGTCTGGTTTCTTAATACAAACAGCCCAAAAGGGATCCGGACAGGAGTATTAATTTACACTTGAAACAAAGGTTGTAATTACAATGAAAGCTGTATCTGCTGTTTTTTTCTTTATTCTGTTTTCGATTTTTATTCTCGGCTGCGGTCAGAAATTGCCGGACGGAATGCCAAAACTCAGTCCGTGTTCCGCGATCTTTGTTCAAAATGGTCAACCTTTGACGGAGGCCAATATCGATTTGCTTCTTCTGGAAGGAAATACCAAATGGAATATTTCCGGAACAACCGATGCTGCCGGACGGGTTGAATTCATGACCAACGGACTTTATCGCGGCGCTCCGAAAGGCGAATACAAAGTTGTTGTTACGAAACGGGAAAATGGCGCTAAAGACGCGAAAGGATACACTCTTATTTTCTCTATTGTTGAAAAAAAATATACGGATCCGTCATCAACCGATTTAAAAATGACGGTGGATGGCAAAAGTGGCGAAGTAAAATTCGATTTGGGCAAACCGGTAAAAATACAAGTTGATCGTCTTGAACCGGCTTCCAACGCCAGGGGCTGATCTTTGCGAACGAACTGTTTACGAATGATTTTGTTCGCGAAAAAGATCTCCGGTCTGAACGTCAATAACCGATCAGGTGTTGATCGATTCTTTTCGTTTTTATCGCGAATTTCATAATCGGACCGTTTCTTTGACACTGGAACAAAAAAAGACCTCGACAATTCATTATATATTATATCTTGAGTGTTTATTCGAACATCTTTTTTAATATTTCCGTCATTGATTTTGTCAATCGGCGGTTTTTTCGGTTTTATACCGATTCCGTCATGAATTTTCCATTATAACGTCAAAAGAACAGCCGATTCTCGCAGTCAATCGGCGGAAATAACGGAATTTTTAAAATAAAGCGATATAATATGGTATAATACGATTTTATGAATACCCGGAAAGAAGAAAAGTACTCAAAACAGAAATTTACAGACAGAAAGGATCCCAGGAAATGACCAGCGGAATCAATCGAACCATGAAACGCCGAACTTTTTTAAAATCGGGGGCGGCGGGATTAAGTATATTGTCCTTTGGCGCGGCGGCCTTCGCCCGGCAGCGGGGACTGAATGAAAAACTCAATCTTGCCTGTATCGGAATAACGAACAGGGGAGGCGCCAATGTCAGCGGTGTTCAGGGAGAAAATATTATCGCCCTTTGCGATATTGATGATCAGCGTTTGGAAAAGGTCGGAGCCCGATTTAAAGAGGCCAAACGTTATTTCGATTTTCGAACCATGCTTGACGAAATGTCCGATAAACTTGACGGCGCTGTTGTCAGTACAACAGATCATGTTCACGCTCCTGCCGCGCTGGCCGCAATGCGAAAGGGACTGCACTGTTACTGTGAAAAACCTCTTGCGCACACGATCAGAGAAGTGCGCGAAATGGTCAAAACAGCCAAAGAAAAAAATCTTGTGACCCAGATGGGAATTCAGATCCATGCGGTTGAAAATTACCGCCGGGTGGTCGAACTGATTCGCGCCGGGGCTGTTGGTCAGGTAAAACAGGTTTATCTTTGGACTTCGGGCCGTACTCGTTTGGCGCTTCCATCGAAAGAAAAAATCGCCTGTCCTCCCAATATTCATTGGGATCAGTGGATCGGTCCCGCTCCTTATCGGGATTATGATCCCTGTTATATGCCGGGGATCTGGCGTAACTGGTGGGATTTCGGGGCCGGGCGGTTCGGCGATATGGCCTGTCATCTGACCGATATCGTTTTTTGGAGTCTCGGACTCTCGACCCCTCTTTCCGTAACGGCCAAAGGACCGATTCCCGAACTTCCCGGACTGACACCCGCGTCTATGGAAATCGATTATAAAATCGAACGTCCCGGATCAAAAGATCCGCTGCCAATGCATTGGACAATCGGAAATCCTCCTGAAATCCTCAAACAGAATAATTTGCCCGTTTGGAATCAGGCCATTCTCTTTATCGGATCCGAGGGAATGCTCCTTTGCGATTACGACCGTACTCTTCTGTTCCCCGAAAATAAATACGCCAATTATAAAAAACCGGCCAAGTCGATCCCCTCCTCTCCCGGACATCATCAGGAATGGATCCAAGGTATTAAAGAGGGCAAACCGGAAAAAGCTCTTTGCGCTTTTGAATACGGAGCCTGCCTGACCGAAACGGTTTTTCTCGGAAATATCTCTTGGCGGGCCGGGCAAAAAGAGATCGTTTGGGATCGCGGCGCGGGCAAAATAACGAATCTTCCGGAAGCCAATAAATATCTCGATAAAGAATATCGAAAAGGCTGGGAACTCTTTTAATAAGAATCGTTTCTGAAAAGTAATAAGAATCGTTTCTGAAAAGGGCAGAAAAAAGATCGAAGGTCATTTTCACCTCTCGATCTTTTTTACCTTTAAACAGGAATCGATGGAAAAATGAAATCCAATGAAAAATCAAAATAAGACGGGCCTGAAGGTGATCATCAAAAGAAAACTGTTTCCTTCCATTGGTTAAGAATATTTCTCGTTATTACACTCATGTTTTGTTCGGTGATTGTCCTGTTTTTTATCGAGACAATGCCTCATACGAATGTTGGGGATGGTTGCGGCAATATCATTATTTCATTGTTTTTTGAGGAATATATTTGTTGGACTTGCCGTAATGGATAACCTTGCGAGTTTCGTTTTCGGCAATGATATTTTCCGCAATGCTCACACCAGTAACATTTCTGGTGACATTCGGTAATGCGAAACGGTTTTTCGACGAGTTCAATTTGCTGACGGGCTTTCGTCGGCTTGTCGGCTGGAATCAAAACGCCACCGTATGATGGGCATTTGGACATGGTTGTTTGTTTGACTTTATCAATCTGTTCCGGGTCAAAAGCGGTATGAAGATTGCGTTTATGCCCCTTTTGAGCCCTTATTTTCGTTTTCTTCGCTTGTCCGGCAATTGTGACGGCGAGACAATATCGGACGACGACGGTTTCGAGGAATTCAATGAGTTCTTTGTAAGCTTCGGACTTTTTCTGTAAGCTCGGCGATTGTCGTTTTTAGTTCGATAATTGTCGCTGTAAGGTTCCTGATTTTTATGTCTCTTGGGTCTTCCCTATTGCGAGAATCGGCTGGAATTGACCTGCTTATTGACAGTCTTTTGGATTATTTCGCCTTTTAAGGCTAATTCCAGAATAAAATCGTTGACTTCGTGGGTTGGTTCTGCTAAATTCAAGACAAAGTTAGAAGGTTAACCTTTCGAGTGAAAGTGTAAAGTCGCCGTGAACGGTTACGAATAATCGTAAGATTAATGAAAGGAAGGAAGAAGAGATAAAATGTCTCATAGTTTATCAAGAAGATCATTTATGGCAACGGCGGCTCTTTCGGCATCAGGTGCGTTACAGGCGCAGGATGTTTCGAAAATAGCCGGGTTTGATCAGACGAAAACGCAGATTGATCCGAATCGCGTTTGGCAGCCTTTTTCCGATAAAAAGGTCAGAGTTGGAATCGCCGGTTACGGCTTTTGCCAGTTCGGCGCGCAGTTCGAATTTCAGAATCATCCCAATGTTGAAGTAGTCGCCGTAACCGATCTGTTTCCTGATCGGTGCGCCGGTCTGGCAAAAGCCTGCCGATGTAAAAAACAATATCCATCGCTGGAGGAAATGATTAAGGATAAATCGATTGACGCTGTTTTTCTGGCTACGGACGCTCCGAATCATGTCAATCATGTTCTGAAAGTTTTAGCAGCCGGTAAACATGTCGCAAGTGCGGTTCCTGCCGTTTTCGGAAATCTTGAAGACGCGGATCGTCTGTTTGAGGCGGTGAAAAAGAATCCCGGTCTGGTTTATGCCCTTTTTGAAACAGCGGCTTTTCGTGATAACGTTTATGCGTCACGGATGATCTATCAGGCAGGTTGTTTCGGAAAAATGATCTATACCGAAGGGGAGTATTTTCATAATTTCGAACGGCCAATCGGATCTTATAAGGGATGGCGTATCGGTCTTCCTCCGCAGTTCTATCCCACTCATTCCAACGGTTTTTATACCTGCGTTACCGGGGGAAGTTTTACGGAAGTTTCCTGCTTCGGACATATCTGTCGAACGATTAAGGAATATCTGCCGGAAAATAATGTTTATAAAAATCCCTTTGGTTCGGAAACGGCTCTTTTAAGGACCAGTGAGGGAGGAATGGCTCGCATGATGGTCAGTTGGGATACGCAGGGACCTGATGGGGAAACAACAGGTCAAAATCGCGGCGAACTCGGTGCTTATTTGAATGATTTTTCAAGTAATAATCCAAAGATTCGAGAGAAGGTTAATAAGCTTAAAAATTTGAAAAAACCGGCACTTCCTCCCGGAATGAATGCCGGAGGACATGGCGGATCTCATGGATATCTCTGCGCAGATTTTATCGATGCCATTCTGGCTGGACGTAAACCAGTGGTTGACATTATCGCGGCACTCAATATCTCCGTTGCCGGAATTATCGCTCATCAATCCGCGCTCAAAGATGGAGAACTCATGAAGATTCCCCAATACAAAATTTGAGTTCGGCTTACAGACGGTTTCGTTCGTTTTGTATTACTTACAATTATTCTTAAAAAATAATCGACAATTTTGATTTGCTGTAATATCAGGAAGTATTATATTGCTGACATTTAAAATTTTTCGATTTTACTCCCGTTTGTCGTCCTCAATCGGGAGTATTTTGGTTTCGTTTCGAAAAAATCAAGTGGATTCGATAGGTAGCCAATCATTATTACCGATTACGTCCCATTACTTCCGGAGGTGAACAACCGTTCACGGAGGGGTTGTAACCACGGATTTTCATGGATACGTTTTTGGGAAATTACGGCAATAAACGATATTGCGATCATTATCAAGAGAAACAACTCATACCAAGATATAGAGGCGTTTAATAACATTATACCTCGGAGAACCTTTCTCTTTAATTTGTCAATCGGAATCTTTCTGAATATCACAAAGAGAGATATTATAAAAAAACTTCGAAGAAATATTTTATATCACGTAAAGCTGTAAAGGCTCAAAGAGTTGATATTGATCTTTCTTCCCTTGGCGTCTTAGCGGCTTTGCGTGAGTTCAAATTAAAACCCTTTGCTCGCTTTTGATACCGGCATCCTGTTCATCCGTATTTATTCGTGATATTAGTGGTTCAAATAATTCCCGTGAACGGTTACGAATATTTTTGTCTATTTTAAAGAAAATAGTGAAAGCATGGATTTTCTTCCATTTATCCTGTCTTTCCCAATATATTTTATAATTATAGAGAAACACAAATTTTCGATAAGTACTCAAAACAAATCCCAAAAGTTTGAATAAAAAAGGAAAAGAGGGTTCATGACCAATAGGACAGAGAAACAGAACGAATACGGCAAGTCAAACGAGCAAGACAGAAGCTCTTCTGTCCGTCTTACCCGTTGTATAATTCTGCTGCTTTTCTTTGACGCGGGAATGAAGGCATGGCCGCTGGCGGCTGTACCGGCAGGGAGCGAAGGCCTGATTTCTGTCCGAGGGCTCAATATTTTTTTCATCGAATTTGAGCTTCTGTTTGGACTTTTGCTTCTCTTCGGCTTTTTCCCCCTGTTGATCCGTTGGACGGCGATTGTTCTGTTTTCGACCTTGGCGGGCGTCTCGCTATCCCAGTCGATCTGCGGTGAATCAGGTTGCGGATGTTTCGGAATAACCTCCGTCCATCCATGGTTGATGATGGGATTGAACTTGGTGATTGCGGGGCTGTTGTCCTTTTATTCCAATAAAGTCAAACCGTGTGTTCTGTATATTTCCCATACATCAACTTCTGTTCAATGGTTTCTGAAAACATTTGGAATTGCCGTTTTACTCTCCGTTTTTGTTGTCTTTCAGGAACTGCTCTTTTTTAATCCTTTTATTGAAAAAGAACAGTATTTGACGGACCGTGAAATAACTTTCACTTGGGTTGAATCCGGGGAAAGGACGCAGAATAATAACGCTGTTATTCTTGTAAGGAACAAATTGAACATTCCGGTTGAAATCGTGGGCGCAAAGATCGGATGTTCAACAGGCGGTTTTATACAAGGTCTTCCTGTCGTCGTACCGTCAGGGGGAGAATCCCGCTTTACTTTTGTCGCAACCAATAATGCGTGCCCGGCGGCCTGTGCCCGAGAAGAAAAGTTGATACCTTTTTTTGTCGACGCAAACGGAATAAAAAAAGTTAATGTTTTAATACCGCCATACAAGTAATTGATATACCTCACCTATTCTGCTTTATTTAATCTGTAAAACATGTTGTATTATATGTCTATAAACATTATTTAAGGTTTGTATTCCTCCTTACATTTTCTCAAGGATATTTGAATGAAAAGACGGTATTTTTTATTATTTGTTGTTGCAATGTTTTTCTTATTGACTTATACGGTATTCGCTCAATCAGATCCCCCGCGCGATAAAATTTTACAGCAGGCCGTGAACGGTTGGAAAACAATCGAAAACGCCTATAAATACAGTTCATTCAAACTTGAACAGCAACGCGATGATCTTAAACACGATCCTGTTAAGAGAGATTATAATCATTCCTGGACCGAGGTATCCTGGAACGGCGTAAACGCTTTGTCGCTGATCCATCTTGACAATAATGATGGTTCAGAAATGCAAAATTTATACGGCCAGAACAAAAAGTATCGCTTTCGTCTTGAAAGATCAAAACAAAGCGATCCCTGGTTTATGAATGATTTGATATTTCGCTCTCGAATTACGGAGGAATTCCCCTCTGATATCAGCGCACGAGATACGATTATGTCTCCCTGGTCGATTTTAGGTATTCCGTTGACTGAAATTTTTCATGACCGCTCTATAAAAAACATCAAAATGACCGACGTTTCTTTAAATACAGAAGATCCTGCGGTGACCATTTCGTTCGAACTGGCCAGTAACTCCAATAATGAGTTATTGACTCAGCTTCGAAGCGCTACAATCAAACTTTCCCCTTTCCGTAATTATGCCATTACGGAATTTGTCGCGACTTTTGCCGCTATTGATGGGAACAGTTTTTTCCAAGGTATTGGTCAATGCGAATATCAAGAGACACCGTCAAGTCCTCCGATACTTAAGTCTTACTCATATACACTTGTAAGAGAATTGGGAAAGAAGAAAAAAATTACTTGGAAGACACAGATATCCAACATGATCCCTTGCGGTTTAAGTGAAAAAGATTTTACGCTTTCGGCCTACGGGTTTAGTGAACCTGCCGGACCAAATCGCAGCCTGTATATTTTAAGGGCATTGTTATTTATTCTTGGCACCGCTCTTCTCGGGCCGGGAATAGCCTTCGGAGTGAATTGGGTGAAACAACGCATTAAACGCATAAAGTCCTCCGAATTAAATTTATAAAACGATCCTGTAACAGGAAATAAAGGATGCAAGCTTTTCCCCACACCC
>CAZZEF010000160.1:0-10863 GCA_964652875.1 uncultured Planctomycetaceae bacterium | reverse complement strand
CGGATAAATATAAAACATGTTTTCACCGACCCCGGTATAAATGAAATGAAGATCCAGCCAGCCTTCCTGCCAGGAGGCAAGCGGCTTGCCAACTTCGGGCTGTTTGTCCGGTTCCCCCTGTTTCTCCGCGGAAAATGTATCGGCGCAAGCAGTACTTAAAAGAAGAACGCCGGCCCCTTTGGAGCAGTTTTCAATAAAATCCCGTCGTGTCTGTTTGCTCATGTTCTGTTCCTTTTCAATCATGATTAACAATGCGTTCCTGTAATTATTGAACATTATGTCAGGTGTATTTATACCGAATTCTTTCCGTTCTTTTTTCCTTTGAACGGTTCTTGTTTTGATCCGCGCAAAACGGAAATGATCGGATCTCCTCAAATCAGGGAACTGCGAATTTCAACCGAATTCGTTTCTTTTATATTGCTTTTATTTTAAATTTTCCGTCCTTTCCGCCATTTACTGCGTGAATCGGCTGTTCTTTTGAAGTTATAGCGGAAAATTCATGATGGAATCGGTATATGATTGGGACAGGTTCGAAATTTCGAACGCGATCCGCCATCCATAATAAAGTCTGATTATACAAATAAAATATTTCAATTGCAACAAGCCGCCTTCGTTTAAAGATCTTATACTGCTCTCATTTTAAATTTCCGCGGCTTCCGACGATTGACTTTATTAATCGATGTTCTTTAAACTTGAGAACGCAAATTCACAAGAAACTTGCATAATATATTTATTGAGTCAATATGAATACGATGATTTCCGTTCTGTTTCGGAACGGGAAAACAGGGGCCGATAAAAATATTATTTCGGTGTCTTTATTTTTGTATCGGAAGTTATATAATAAAAACCAAGTTCGTTTATATTGAATTCATTTTATGCTGTCCGGCGTTATTGCGCGTTAAAACGGCCGGATACCGCAAACGGATTTTGACACGGGGAATCGGGGAATCGCTTGACAGACCTCGAATGAAAACAGATATATCGGCTCCATAATGAATTTTCCGTTATAACGTCAAAAGAACAGCCGTTCATGATATCAATCGGCGGAAAGACGGAAATTTTAAAATAAGAGCAGTATAACAAAGTTTTCCAGAAAAACGACGATTCGGCGGCCCCCCTGTTTTTTCCGTTATTTTTTGCTTGTTCCGTTTGGGGACGATCAACCTTATTCGGCGATTCAATCGTATTTCGGTAAAAACATTTTCCTGTTTTAAAAAAAGCGAAATCGGGAGAAAACGTTTTTTCGTTTGCGGCATAAAAACATAAAATGCCAATTTCATGCAGCGCGTCAGGAGCGAGAGATGAATTTATTTCTTTTTGGGATAGTCCTTTTAGTGGTCGGATATTATACTTACGGGAAATTTATTGAGCGGATCATTGGTCCGGACGATCGAACGACCCCGGCGGTCAGACTTCATGACGGAGTCGATTATCTTGTTCTTCCGCATTGGAAGAACATGCTGATTCACCTTCTCAATATAGCTGGAATTGGACCGGTGATCGGCGTTATTCTCGGGGTAAAATTCGGATCAATCGTCTTTCTGCTGATTCCGATCGGCAATATACTTGGGGGAGCCGTTCACGATTTTGTCGCGGCGATGATTTCCCTGCGTTCGAACGGAACGAATCTGCCGCATCTGGTCAAAAAGAATCTTGGCGGCGTTTATTACGGGATCTTTTCAATTTTTGTCGTCGTGATCATGCTGCTGGTCGTTGCCGTTTTTATTAACGTGCCCGCCTCAATGATCAACGATCTGACCCCTGATGCCGATTATTTCTGGCTGATCGTCGCGGTCATTTTTCTGTATTATCTCGCGTCCACTATTTTTCCCGTCGATAAAATCATCGGACGTTTTTATCCGTTTTTCGGAGCCGTTCTTCTGATCGGAACCATCGCGATTTTTCTTTCGCTTCTGATTCATGAAAATCGGGATCCGGCTCATTTTATGGTTGAAACGGAAGCTTTTCGGGCCGCAATGAATAAACAGCCTATTCTTCCGTGTCTGTTCGTAACAATCGCCTGCGGTATTCTTTCGGGTTTTCATGCGACTCAGGCACCGATCGTCGCCCGGACAATGATTACCGAACATGAAGGTCGATCCAATTTTTACGGCATGATGATCGTCGAAGGTGTGATCGCCATGATTTGGGCCGCCGCCGCAATGGCCATTTACAACCTTGTTCCCAATGAAATGACCAAAAGCGGAACAGTCGTTCTCAGCGATATCGTCAATCGTTTTCTCGGAAGCAAGCTGGGGGTTGTCACAATTTTGTCCGTTGTCGTTCTGGCGATTACTTCCGGTGATACCGCGCTGCGGAGTACCCGGCTCATGCTCTCTGAAATTTTCCGCTATCCGCAGGCCAAACTGTTCAACCGAATTGTTCTTTGTATTCCGTTGGTCGCTGTTTTGGTCTTATTGCTCCATTGGTCCAATAAAGACAAAGACAGTTTCAACAAACTTTGGAATTATTTCGCTTGGGGCAATCAAGTGCTGGCCGCAACGACCTTAATGGCTTCGACCGTTTGGCTGGCCGCCCGAAAGAAAAATTTCTGGATCACTTTATGTCCGGGAATTTTTATGACCTTTGTCGTCACCACCTATATTTTCTGGAATCCGACCGCGTATCAAAAAGACGACATTCCGTTCGGACTGAGTTTGAAAACAGCCTATATTGTCGGAGGATCGGTTGCCCTGATCTTTGCGCTTTGGGTCATGTACCGCGGGAAAAAAGCGGAAAAACTCGGTAATTTCGAAGAAGACCGGCAAGAGACACCTTTGGAAAATAAAACAGTAAATAAAGAAACAGTATTTCGCCGGTAAAGCAGTACTCAATGCTGTTTTACTTTCATGAACAACCAATGGATAATATGAGGTTTTACAAATGAAAAAATTGACAATGCTGTCCGTCATTCTGTCGATGCTCTTTTCAGTATCGGCGGTTCAAGCGGATGTCCATCTTCCGAAAACATTTACGGACAATGCGGTATTTCAGCGGGATGTTCCGATCAAGGTTTGGGGCTGGGCCGATCCGAACGAAGAAGTAACAGTCACGTTCGCCGGGAAAAAAGCCAGCTGCAAGGCATGCCAAAAGGGCTGCTGGAGCGTTTCGCTTCCGGCCTGTCCCGCTTCTTATGAAGGAAGAGATCTGACGATCAAGGGCGTGAACGAAATTAAATTTTCCAACATCCTTGTCGGCGAAGTTTGGGTTTGCTCCGGACAGTCCAATATGGAAATGCCGCTCAATTCCTGGGGACAGCCGCGTCTGGCCTGTACTGACGAAGAGATCAACGGCGATTACAGTTTTATTCGGTTCAACCGCGCTGTTCATACACTGGCCCCGGAACCGGTCAGAGACGTTCTCTGCACCGGATGGCAGCTTTGCAAAGACGGTGTTCAAAAGTCCTGCACCGCCTGCGGTTTTCATTTCGCGGTTCGTCTTCATAAGGAACTGAACGTTCCGGTCGGATTGATCGATGTGAACTGGGGCGGCAGCAATATCGATTCCTGGATGCCCGATGACGGCTGGGATCTTCTTCCTGAACTGGCCAATATCAAACCGCGTCTTCAGAAAGCCCGGGATATCTTCCTTAAAAAGGACGGATACAAAAAATTCGAAACCGGCATTAATCCCGCCAATTATCAGAAAGTTACCGGCGACAAGATCGGCGCCATGTATAATGCGATGATGGCCCCTTGGACGAAATACGCGATTAAAGGCGCTCTTTGGTATCAGGGCGAATCGAACGCCGGTGAAAAAGAATTCTATTATTACAAACAAAAAGCAATGATCCTGCAATGGCGAAAAGTTTGGAATCAGGGTGATTTCCCCTTCTATTGGGTCAATCTCGCCAATTTCACCGCTCCCAAAGACGATCCGAACGATACCGGATCCTGGCCCGGTTTGCGCGATGGTCAGACAAAATGCCTTGAAGTCAAAAATACCGGACAGGCAATTATCATCGATATCGGAGAAGAAAAAGACATTCATCCGCGCAACAAGTTCGATGTCGGAAACCGTTTGGCCCTTTGGGCACTGGCTTGCGATTACGGCAAGAACGTTCCTTACAAAAATCCTGTTTACAAAAGCATGAAAATTGAAAACGGAAAAATTTATCTGACCTTTGACAATACCGGAAAAGGACTGGTCGTCGGCAAACAGGCCCCCCGAAAATTCACCGTTGATAAAAACGGAAAATTGAACCGGTTCGCCATTGCCGGAGCGGATAAAAAATTCGTTTGGGCCAACGCGGTCATTGTTGACAACAATACCGTCGCCGTCAGCGCGGACGCGGTTAAAAACCCGGTCGCCGTTCGTTACGCCTGGCAAATGAACCCGGCCGGCTGCAACTTTTATAACGCTGAAGGTCTTCCCGTAACTCCATTCAGAACCGACAGCTTCTAAACTTAAGTGAGCTGAAATCAAGATCTCAACTGATAAAAACGGAACCGTTTTTATACTGATCCCGTTTTTCCGGTTCCAATACCGGAAGAACCGCCGGTTCATGAAAATCAACCGGTGAAAATGCAGCCGGATCTGACTGAATTATACTGTTTTTATTTTAAATTTTCCGTCATCTCCGCCGATTGACTCTGTGAATCGGCTGTTCTTTTGACGTTATAACGGAAAATTCATGATGGAATCGGTATAACAGCTTTCAGATCCGACGTAAAAATATTGATCATATAAACAGTCGGGACACATTGAACTGGCGGGAACTTTGGTTTGCGCCAGTTCCTTTTTTATCTTCGTTTTTTTCTCAACGGAAACATAAAACTGCCAACGACAAGTCCGCAGACGAAAATAAATCCAAACGGCGGAATATGATGCATCCAAACACCCGACCGGCGTATCATGACCGGAACAAAATCAGCGACGACAACTTCCGGTTTGTCTCTTGAACCTTGCGCGAAAATTAAACCATCCGGTCCGATTCCCGCCGAAAATCCGCCATGCGTTGCCGATAAAACGGTCTTGCGGTTCTCAACCGCCCGAAATACATGCGTCGCCAAATGAAAATCGATCTGCCAGGAATGATAAAACCAGCCGTCATTCGAAATATTCACCAATACCGAAGGAAATTCATTTTTCTTTTCCAGTTGATCCAGTTGCCAAGCGATAAAATGCGGAAGCGAACTCTCAAAACAAATATTGACCAAAAGACCGACCGGCTTCTTGTTCTTGTCCGGCGAAACCGTTTTTTTACTTTCGTCCGATGTCATTGACTTCTGTTTTGACGCGGATCCGTCTTCGGAAGATCCGTCCCGGCGGTAAAGCGGAAAAACGGCGAGATCCTTTCCCGGCTTTACTGAATTGCAAAGCGACCGGATCGGAAGCGATTTCGGCAGATACTCGATCAGCGGAAAATATTCGCCGAACATGACAAGACTCATTTTGTCATAACGGTATTGTTTTCCGCGTCCATCGAAATAAAGAGCGGAATTGTAATTGTCGGCCGTTCCATTCATTTTGAGTTCCGTTGAACCAACTCCGAAAAGAATCGGTGTTCCGATTTTTTTCAGCCATTGTTCGCGGAGTCTTTTTTTGTCCGTCAAAAAACGGGCCATACGATCCTGCCGGTCTTTCGGATCCAGTTGGCTCATGCCGGAAAAACAAGCTCCTTCCTCCGCGATAATTTCCGTATCAACAGAACTGCTTTCCGGCCAAACGATCAGATCCGGCTTCGGCAAAAGATCAAGCGCCTGATCGGTCAGACGGAGATATTCGCGATGGATCCGCAAATTCAGTTCGTCCGGAACCGGAAATGAAAAGCAGGTCGGCTCCTGAAGAAGGGCAACGCGAACAGACCGTTCATTTCGCGCCGTTGAGTCGCGGATCAATCCGATCATTTTAATGACATTACTGCCAGCCAGGACATTACCAACAGCAAGCAGTAATAAAAATATTATCACCGGCGCTGCCCGTTCATATTTTTTCTTTTGCGTCAGTCTCCCAAGAAGGGCCAAGCCTGACCCGATCAAAACGATCCAAAGTCCGACCGTGTATTCCCCGAAAAAACCGGCACTTTGAATCAGTTGGGGCATTCGGTAAAAAGCATGTTCCAGCGAAGCGAAAGAATAACCGCCGAAAATATGTTTACGAAGCCATTCGACCGCCAGCCAGCAAAGAGGCGAAGCCAAAAGGATCGGAAAATTCAATCGGATCATCAGACGGCGGACCAGCCAAAGATAAAGCGGAACATAGACCGCCAAATAAAGAGACAGTGCGAGGTAACCGAGAACTAAAAACGGATGCGGAAAAGTCAGCCAGTAATTAATAACGAGCCAAAACAGGGCTGCGGCCGCCCAGATCTGTCCGTAAAACGACATGATCCCCCTGCGGATTTTTCGAAAAAGATGCGTCTGTCGAAAAAAGAATCCCCCTTTCCCGTTGACGGAAACCGCTTCTGATTCACTTGGACCGGTCGATAATTCTGCTCGGACCTGACCGTTTTCCTCTTTTTCTTTTATTGTTTCCGTCTCTTTACCGAAGTCCAGATCCCGCGCCTGATAAACAAGAAACCCCCAAATCATTGGAACGAAAAAAATAAGATACCAATAATCATACGGAGGAAGCGCCAAACGATAAAGAACGAATGAAAACAAGGCCGCGACAAACGGATTTCGTCCTAACCGCCGGATCTTTTCAAAAAATAAGCGCATGATCTCCGTCTCCTTTGACTCTTTTTAAGATTACGACAATATTATATAATTGACTTAATAAAATTTAAGATCTGTTAATATAATAAAAGAGTCTCCGCAAAGCAAGATGAATTTTGAAAAAACAAGATCTTCGTCAAACCGAATTTATATCAGTTCGCGGACAAACGAAAAACAGTCCGGGAATAAAAATAAAGATCTCCGGAAGAACAAGTTCAGCCGGAGATCTTTTTTATATATCGTTTCGTTGCCGTTTTTCGTTTAGGAATCAAAAACTGATTGGTGACGATAACGGAAAATTCAACATAAAATCGGTATAAATAAATTTTGATTGTTTTAAGTTCGAGTCAAAACAGGGTCTCAAAAAACATTGGCAACCGAAAACGCGCTTCCGGGAATACCGGCGTCAGTAACATTATTATTGTCCAAAAAGACGCAAAGCTGTCGGGAACGAATCGGATGCTGAAGTTTCCGAACCGCTTTGGCCTCGATCTGACGAACCCGTTCCCGGGTCACGGAAAAGATCCGCCCCACTTCTTCAAGAGTATAAGTGTATCCGTCAGCCAAACCGAAGCGCAGCCGTAAAACCTGTCGTTCACGAAACGAAAGAACGGTCAGTGATTCATCGATCAGTTCGCGCAGCGCATTTGAATTCATTTCCGAAAGCGGATCACCTTTGCGGCGGTCTTCCAAAAAATCGCCAAAAAACAGATCATTGTGTCCGTCAACAGGACGATCCAACGAGAGCGGCTGCCGACTCATTTGAATAACGGTCTGAATTTCATCATTAGAAAGACCGGTCGTGTCGGCAATTTCCTGAATGGAAGGAAGCACCTTTTTCTGCTGAACAAGCTTATGAGTAGCGGATTGAACCATTCCAATCGCGTCCTGCAAATGGCTGGGGACACGAATCGTCCGGCTCTGTTCGGTAATAGCCCTGGAAATTGCCTGACGAATCCACCAAGTCGCATAAGTCGAAAATTTATAGCCCCGTTTGTATTCAAACTTGTCAACCGCGCGCATCAGACCGGTGTTTCCTTCCTGAATAAGATCCAGAAAACTCAATCCCCGGTTTTTATAATGTTTGGCAATACTAACGACCAGCCGAAGATTGCCTGAAGAAAACTTTGATTTTGCGGACTCAAAATCGCGCCGCTTTTTATTCAGAATTTCCAGTTTTCGATGAAGACCGCGCGGTGTTTCGAGCGTTTTGTTCATATTGACATGAAGATTTCTGCGGAGATAAACAAGACGTTCTTTTACTTCGCGGCATTGCTCCATTGTCATGTCGGCGCAAGAGAGATTTCCGAGCGATTTGTATTCAAGGTAATCGCGCTGCATCGCTTCTCCTGTCCGTTTAAGTTCTTCAAGAGCCGGTATAAAACATTGAATACGGATTTGAATTTCCCGGAGAAGTTTAAACGCTCTGACCCGGCGTTTGGCCAGCTGACCGGCTCGGCTTTTGCGTTCGGCAATCGAATTCTTTTTATTAATGATAAAATAAAAATCCTCCCGATTGCGCTTGAGAATTTCCTTAAGTGTAACGGTATTGATTTGAAGAACTTTGCTGAAATGTTCTTTGCGCCGGGCATCAGTAACGGATACATTGACCGTTCGATCCAGACGAAGCGAGCCGAATTGAACATTGTCCAAAATATGAATTGCGGTATTAAGCATAAAATCCGACGAAAGGAGATAGCGGCGGTAAATCTCCCGCGTTTTCTCGATGCGATTGGCCGCTTCGACTTCCTCGTCCCGGGTCATCATCGGAATATCGCCCATCTGAACCAGATAAACCCGGACCGGATCATCCAGCGTCGTATCCGAATCCAGTCCGCCAAGAGGATCCTCTTCCGTAAAATCCTCTCCCGATCCCAAGGAATCGTTTATCTCGGAAAAGTAATTGGACGCCCCCTCCTGAAAAGGATATTCCTCAATGTTATATCCTTCGTCCGAAGAATCTTCCGTATCGATCAGCGGCCTGATGATACTTTTTTCAAATTCTTCATATCGCATTCTTATAATTCCTTTTACTCATCCTGTCGTCTTTTGTTTCGCGCAGAAGTCGCTGATCCCGATCGTTTCGCGGTCCGCTCTTTGACACAAAGACAAAATATTTTAAAATCCTGTTCGTTCTTTTCAACACCGGCAATTCAAGATGCGCAGACAAAATACAATTACCAAAAACTTAAAACGGCCAATCAAAATAAATAAGCCGCTTAATTCTTTTTGACCTTTTTAAAGAGAAATTCACCATCTGAACGAAAACTCTCTTAAAAATCAAGGAAAGAACAAACGATCCATTTACTGCCATTTGAAATACTATTTAAATTTTAACTTCTTCAAAAATCTTTCAAAATTCCGGAATTCTGACGGTAATTTCTGTTTTCCCGCCGATGGCTTTATGTTATACTGAAATAAATGTCTTTACGTTTTATGTCGGCCGAAATTTTTTGGTTATACCGATAACACTTTGTTTTTCCTGTTCAAACATAAATGAACAGCCGGATTACAATATCAACCGGATGAAAAATTATAATGTTGCCTGTATAACTCCTTTTTCGAGTATCCGGATCCCCTCTCTGTATGAAAATCTTTTTCATGCAGTTAGTAACGCTCGTGTCGCAAGTAACGCTCTTGACGGCAGAACGTTTTTTTCGGATTCTTCCAAAAAGATAAAATTTACGGACGACAAAGTTTTACCAATAAGACCTTTCGTTAATCTTTATTTAATTTATATAAATTTTTCATATTGACAACCGACAAAATACAAAATAATGGCAATATGGGTAAATTTTTTAAAATTTATTTATTATAATGAATACAATCGCTAAAATCGTTACTGTTGATGGTCCCGCGGGAGCAGGCAAAAGTACCGTTGCCAAAAAATTGGCTCAAAAATTAAATTACCGCTATCTTGATACCGGCGCGATGTATCGGACAGCGGCCCTGCTCGGACTTCGATCCCAATTTGACTGGAATGACGAAAAAGGGTTCGCCGATCTCGTACGTCAGCACAAAATTGAAGTTCTTGACGGACACGCTTTTCTTGACGGAGAAGAGGTCTCCGATCAAATTCGAACGATCGAAACAACCGAACATACCAAATACGCGGCGGATAATGTTTTGATCCGTCAAATCATGGCCGATCTTCAGCGTCAAACAGGTCAGGGCGGAGGCATTGTCGTCGAAGGCCGCGATCAGGGATCCGTTGTCTTTCCCGAAGCTTTTTGCAAATTTTATTTGACCGCCAGTCCGGAAGCGCGGGCACGGCGCCGGATCAAGGATCTGGCCGACCGTCATATTCAGGCCGATTACGACGATATTCTGACGAGCATTAATGACCGTGATCATCGGGATTCCTCCCGAAAAGTCGGACCGCTGACCTGTCCGAAAGACGCGATTGTCGTCGATTCAAGCGATATGAATATCGATGATGTAATCAATGTCATGTCGGCTGATATCGAAAGCAAGCTTTCAGCCTTCGAGTTAAAATAAATACGCGATCAATCCGGTGATACCGATTTCAATTCAGTTTTTCGCTCCAATGTTCTAATATCCGCCCGATTTACACAACCAATTGAGGGAAATTTTAAAATGAAAACAGTTTATACTGCTTTTAATTTAAATTTTCCGTCATCTCCGCCGATTGACTGCGTGAATCGGCTGTTCTTTTGACGTTATAGCGAAAAATTCATGATGGAATCGATATATTTTAAGTTTTCCGTCATCTTCGCCGATTGACTGCGTGAATCGGCTGGTCTTTTGACGTTATAACGGAAAATTCATGATGGAATCAATATAAAACGGATCTTGCCGCCCCGAACATGAACAGCCGACAGGCAAAGATCCGGGATCCTTCAGATCTGCTGAAAATCATATATTTAATGAACCCTCAACGGCAAACAGTCCTGAATGACGATTCGCCGCGATATTTAGTCGGTTCTGCTTGAGATTTGGTTTAAAAAGTTTGAATATTCGGCAAAGAACATGAATATTCATTTCGAAAACACGAAGGAAAGATAAAAAAATCTTTTTCAAGGTCTTTTCTTCCTTAACGGTTTCTGATATTATATACAAGAGTTCAGATAATGTCTTCCAAAAAGGGAAGATTGTCAGGAAAAGTCCGTCTTCTTTTTTGGTCGGACTCAAGAAAACAACAGAAGAGGTACTCATTATGGTTATGAAGAAATTTATTAATGAT
>CAZZEF010000159.1:4543-10873 GCA_964652875.1 uncultured Planctomycetaceae bacterium | reverse complement strand
GGTTGGGATCGCCCTGCATCATGGGCATCATGCCGGGCATCGGAGCTGTTGTTGTGAACGGATAGGGGGCCACTTCGGGCTTGGCCTTGGTGAAAGAAGTCAAAAGCTGACTTTTCCCCGCGTTGGGGCCGCCGATAATGACCGTCGTTCCCGCTCCCTGCCGGGGGATCTTATAAGATTTTGCTCCGCCTTTTTTCCCTTGTCCGCGGGAAAGTTCGATCTCCTTTTTAGCGTCAGAGATCTTGGTTTTGAGCATCATCTGCATCTTTTCGCTCGCCTTGTGCTTCGGGATCTCGGCGAACATGATCTGCAGCCAGGTGAGTTCTTCTTCCGGAGTTTGTGACCGTCGGTAATTTTCTTCGGCCTTGAGATATTGCGGAGTTAAATTGGCAGCCATTACGGTTTTCTTGTTTATTAAGTGTTAAGAAAGTATGTGTCGGGTCAAGACCGCGACGACAGGATCCTGTTCTGATCCGCTTTAATATAAATATTAATCTGACGCGGTTTTGCGATCCTGTCCGTTTGATTAATGAAGACGGATCGTTTTAAGATCGTTCAAAAATTCATTGCCGACTGTTTCGATTATATAAACCGGCCTGAACATGTTAAACGTCTTAAAACAAAACAGCCCGTGCCGCCGTCAAAAACAGATCTCTTATACGGTAACACCGGGCGTTCTCATGATCGAAACACAAATAAAAACGGCGTCTTCGGATCTTTATCAAAGTAACGAATATCAAAGATACGAAAGCATTTGCCGATTTTCGTCTTTATATGATCAAGAACGAAAACCGGCTCACAGATCATTTACGAAAAAATGGGAATCATTCGTCTTCTTCGTCGTCCATGTCCCAATTATCGTCATCGTCCTCGTCGTCATCTTCCCATTCGTCGTCATCATCTTCTTCGTCGTCGTCGAGATCGTCGTCTTCGACTTCCTCCCATTGGGTTTCGTCGTCCTCGTCGTCATCCCAATTGTCGTCGTCCTCATCGTCTTCCCATTCGCCGTCTTCGTCGTCTTCGTCGTCCCAATCCTCATCCCAGTCTTCGTCGTCTTTGTCGTCCTCGTCATCTTCGTCGTCTTCGTCATCCTCATCCCAGGTATTTTCTTCATCGTCGTCGTCATATCGGGCAAACGTTTCGGGAAGGGCGATAAAAGCGTCATTCAGCGAAATGCCATTTACTGGAGCATCAAAAAGTTCGTCTTTCAAGGTTGCAACACAATTTGTTCTCATCGTTTATTCCTTAAACAAACCATAATGGGTGAAATTACGCGAAGACGAATCATTAAAAAACGAAAACGGCTTCTTTTTATAATGAAAACTTCCTCTTTACGTAAATTATCCGACTGTTACCGGAAAGAAGAACGAAACGCCTCCCGGCAAAATCCATCTTTAATATGACGGATTATACAATCGATTTTGTTAAATTAAAAGACAGAGTTCATAATTTTTTTAACTTTGTCCCTTTTTTTTTATTAAAAACGGTTAAAATTTCCGAAATTACCAATCGGTCAAACAAAAAAAGAAATGACACGGAAAAAAATATTATTTTATGATATAAATTACATTATTCTTTTTCGGGATTTGTATTTTCTGGTGAAGTGTTTTTCACCTTGTCTTTAATTAAATCCTCAATATGAACAAGACCGAAAACCTGTAAAAAACGCTTTGTTGTTCCGTATAAGAACGGTCGGCCGAGATCTTCCGAACGACCTGCGATTTGAATGAGATCCTGATCCAGCAGCTGACGAAGAATTTCTCCGCATTGAGCGCCTCGAATACTTTCGATGCGTGCCCGTAAAACAGGCTGTTCATAAGCGATTGCCGCCAGTGTTTCCATTGCCGCCGTTGTCAGCCGGACCTCAACGGGGACTTCCTGCATTCTGAACAGCCAGGGCGCGAACTCCGGACTCGTCCGCAATTGAAAGCCGCCGGCAACCTCAACGACACTGAAAGCGCTTGATTCGCGTTCATAACGCTGATTCAGTTCCCTGATCAGTTTGCGAATTTGCGTTCCTTCCGAAAGATTGGCCAGTTGGGCCAAACGACGGCCAGGAAGCGGTTCCCGGGAAACAAACAAGGCCGCTTCTGTTCTTGAAAGTTCTGATGTGTCCGTCATATCCGTTTTTTAATCTTTCAATATTGATCCCGATTGACCGGGGAAGGTTCCTGCTTTTTCTCTGTCCGAAATTTTTCTGTTGGGGAACGTTGCCGAAATCAAGACGAACCCCTTTTCTGTTCAGCGTCGAGGCCGATTCTATTAATGAAAACGGTATAAATATCCTTGATGTTCCCGGCGACGAGAGGATCCGCCGATCCTTGCCGTTTGGGATTGTACTCATTCACGCAGTCGCGGTCAAGTTCAATAATCATTTACTTTCAGTCTCGTTTTTATATCGGTTTCCTTGCGGATTTTTCGTTCTGATGTCAAAAAGAAGAGCCGGTTTACGAAATCAATCGAAAGAAATCAGGGAGAATTTAATCTCTCGGCAATACCGTATTTAGTGCCCGTTAATTTTCGTTCGATTGAAATAAGAAAATATTTATTTGCGAGTGAATGACATTCGGTTCAAAATATGTTAAAATAAAAGTTGCGCCGCTGTATTTTTATATTTCCGTCAGCCGACTTCGTGAACTGACTGTTCCGCAGACATTGGAACAAAAAATAAAGTGCTCCGGTATTGTTTCCTGTTTTGTCCGCCGCATTATAATATCATAACAGAATACTATTTTGGAGAAAAGAGAATGAAAAAATTTTTTCTGCTGATCTTTCTTATGAGCGTTTGCGTCTGTTCGGCGCAAGATAAGCCATTCCTTGATCTTTGGACCGGTTCAGTACCGTATCCGACCCCGTCCGAAATTGATTTCCCGGACGGTGCGGAGCATTTCGTCGTTCAGGACAGCAACAGTGATCCCGAATATAAATTTCTTCATGAAACGGCGATTGGTTTTTATAATAATGAACTTATTCTCGGCTGGTACAATAATTTCCGAAACGAACTTCAAGGCAAAACGCTCCAGCGGGCGCGACGGTCCAACGATTTCGGTCAAACATGGTCAGATCCCGAGATCGTTATGGACAAGGATAACGACAAAGGGCTTATGTATGTCGGACTGCAATTTCTGACACTCGACGGTATTCAGTATTTGTTTACCAATCTTGAAAATGGGACTGAACGTCCGGTCGATTGTCTTTTAATGTCGTATGATCGGGAGAAAAAGAGTTGGAAAAAGATCGGTCCGGTTGCGGAACGTTTTCTGGCAATGCAGCAGCCGATGAGAATGGACAACGGCAATTTCGTGATCTCCGGCAGTTACGCGCCCAAAGCCGGGCAGGTGAACGCAACGACTCCCGTTGTTTATATCAGTCAGGGTAAAGAGATCGCCAAGCCTTGGCGCCGGATCCGAATCGATCCCGTCGATTATGTCAATGTCTTTGCGGAAACGGCCGTTGTTGTTGACGGTAAAAATCTGCTGGCGGTAACCCGGCTGGATAAATCGCCTTACCCGAAATTTTATGAAAGCAATGATTTCGGCGAAACCTGGCGTCCGATCAAAAATAAAACTTTTCCCGCGGTCAACAGTAAATTCGCGGCAGGAAAACTCAGCAACGGTTATCGGTATATCGTTTACAATCTGCCCGATTTTCAAAGAGATCCGACAGGTAAAATAATTGACAAATCGCTGAAATGGAACCATCGCGGAACCCTTGTTATGGCGGTTGCGCAACCGGACGAAAAAGCATTTTCAACGATTTGGAAAATCAGCGACCGGACAGGAAGTACTTGTTTGACAACGTCGCATTATCCATGTCTGATCGAACAGAACGGCTGGATCTATGTTTGTTATACCGGGACAGTTGCCGGTAAGCCGAATCGGGTCGCCGCTTTAACGAAATTTCCCCTCGCTTCTCTTGAAAAGAAGACGCCCGATTACACCGGTTACGCCCCCTGGTTTGCTTCTTTCGCGAAAAAAGGACTCGTTCTTACAGACTGGCATATTCATTATCGGGGCGGCATGACTCCGGAAAAAGCGATTGTTCGGGCCCGGCGGACCGGGGTTCAAAGCGCTATTCTCGAAAATCATGGACGCGATTGGCCGATCTGCAGTAATGAAAAATTGGCGCAATTTATTGATCTTGTTGAAAAAGCCAATTCCCGGATCTCCAATCCGAAACAGAAAATTAAAATCGGTATTCAGGTCAATGATCGTGACTGGTTTAAGCAGATCGATTTAAAACTTTACCGAAAACTCGATTATGTTCTCGCCGATACAATGATCATGGACACCGACGCGCAGGGAAAACCGCAGAAACTTTGGCTGCTTCCCAAAGATTATAAGGTTGATCCTGAAGTTTGGATGCAGCGTTACATGAAACATAATCTGCAAATTCTCGACGAGCCGATCGACATTCTGGCCAACGTAACTTATCTTCCGAAATTCGTTGAAGACCTCTATGATCAGCTTTGGACGGAAGATCGGATGAAAGCTGTTATTCAAAAGGCGGTCGCTCGGGGAATCGCGCTTGAAATTCAGGCCGAATCCAACTTCCCCAAGCCGAAATTCATTAAACTCGCTCTTGAAATGGGCGCGAAACTTTCTTTCGGTTCGAATAATTTCGACGATAAAATGAAAAGTACCGAAACCTGGAAAAACGCGTTCGAAAAATATCAGCTGACTCAGGATCAGCTTTGGACACTTCCGACTCAAAAATGATTCGGAAGTGATCTGTTTTCAAAAAAGAAACGGTTGATCGAATTATATTATGTCGGCTCCTAAAAAAGCATTTTCTGCTGTCAGGCAAGCCGACACCCGGGAGCCGCGTCAACCTAAAATTACCTGTTGAACAATCGCGATAGACACCCCGGAGGGAAACACGGTCGTCCCGTCCGCAGAAACCTTAAAAAATCGTCCCCGTTTTTTGAACAACCATATTAACCGTTGCTTTTCGTCTTGACAAGGTACCTTTCCCGCCTTTTAATAAAGTATTGCTGAATAATCGTTTATCAACTGCTGTTTGATATTGGGATCCAAAACAAGCCGTTCCGGATCCCCTTTTTTTTGCGCGCCCCAAGCATTGGTTTTTATGTAAAGAGCCCAAAATTTATCGTCTTGCGGACGAGCCTGAATGACGCCCGACATATTGACGTAAACCGCCCAAGCGTTATTACCGGCTTTCAGATTTTCTTCAAGAGCCCTGTTCCATTCGACGCAAAGACGTTTCAAATCCAATTCTTTCGCGGTCATTTTGACATTCTCCTCAATGTTGGCTTTGTGTCCGTTCGATCCCGTTTTTAGATTTCGTTTGACTCTTCCGCGGTCTCTTGGGGTACCGGTTTAGAGATCCTCTTCCAACGTTAAAACAGCCGGCTTACAGTATCGATCGGGGGAATTTTTTAAAATAAATGCGGCATAAAACCTCTGGTTTCCGGATCGCTGGAAAAAATAGATCGTATGGTCCGGCATCAATTTTTGAAAGCATAAAAAAACAGTCTGCCGAAAACAGAGGCCGGACAGACTGTTTTATTATAAACAAAGATCAAGAAGAAATCAATCTTGTTCTATCGTTCGCGTTTCGATTTTTTTATTCAGCAAGATCTCCGATATGACGTGTTCAATCGGGAACCACTCCGCTGCACCGGAAAAGTTCTTCCGCTCGCTGAACAAAATTAATCAATGCTCTTAAACTCAAACTTTATGAATGACCCGTTTGACAACACCTTTGATGTCGATCAGTTTGATATCGTCGAAGATTATCGATTCAACATGTTTGGCTTCCGCGCGAAGTTCCGCCTTCCTGTCCGTAACAAACAGGCGGCGAACCAGAAATTCCCCGTTGACATAGGCGGCGACAATATCGCCGTTGGTCGGCTCGGTCCCCTTGTCGATCACGAGAATGTCATTATGAAAAATTCCCGCTCCGGACATGACGTTGCCATCGGCATAAAGGAAAAAAGCCGTGTCAGGATTTTCTATTAAAAAAGATCCCAATTCAATTGTCTGAGAAGGAACTTCAGATAAATTTTTACATTCATGATTGGAATAAATGGGATAGCAAAGCCCCTTCCGATCAAGAAACTCCATAATAAGTCTGATCTTTGAGACCGGCAATCGAACCGCTTTGGTTAATTCTCCAAATTTTCCGGATCCCTTCGGACGACCAGCACCCTTTCTTTTTCCACCTCTTGGCATTTCATCTTCTCCGTTTTCAGTAAAAAATAGACGAGTTTCCCTAAAGAAAACTGGTAAACAACATCAGTACGAAAATTGCGGATTCCCCTATATAAATTTCAAAATAATACTTTAAAAAATAATTCAGGGACCGAAA
>CAZZEF010000159.1:0-4436 GCA_964652875.1 uncultured Planctomycetaceae bacterium | reverse complement strand
AGTTCAATGACTTGTTTGTACGAATTTTTATTTTTACATTTATTACCAAAGAATATAAAAAACATTACAAAAGAAATTTTTATCTGTTTTAGAAACAGTTATCATTTATCAAAAATACTTTTATTTTTCAATAGTTCTGGTTTAAAATAATTATAAGGGTTAATTTATAATCGGTTTCTTATTGATTATTGAAGTATTATTTGTAAAATATTTAAAGTGATACATTATTTATATAAAAACAATATAAACATAAAAATACTGTTAATTCCCGATATTTTTAACAGGATAATTCTTCAATGTCTTTTATAATGGCCGGTTGAAAATTTTTTGTCTTCCAAAATAACTAAAAAAATAGAATAATAAAACAGTAAAAATTATGATTGTATTAATCTAAAGATCTTGCCGGAATTGTTATATCTTTTACTATTGATGACAAAAATAATAAAAATTTCCAGTTGTTTTACCGGATAACATTTTATTAAAATTTTTTATTAAAAAGATTTGAAAGGTCAGAAAAAACCGTTCCAAGATTATTGTAATGCTCTGTTTTTAAATTTTCCGGCATTTATGCCAATTGATTTCGTCAATCGGATATTCTTTTTAACGCTGAAATAAATTTAGTGACAGAATCGGTCTATTTTAAATTATTGAGCTTCCCGGTTACAGAGATCGAAAAGTTGTATTTGATCAGTTTTTCAAATAATCGTTTTTATTCTTTTTCAACGATACCGGTTTCATATGAATTTTCCGTTATAATGTCAAAAGAACAGCCGATTAATTTCGTCAATCGGCGGAGATGACAGAAAATATAAAATAAAAGCAGTATAAAACATTAAAAGAGCAGGTCCGCCGACTGTTTGGGGGAATAATTAAAATCCTGGTCTCAGAAAGAATTTTGCCGTTTGGGGAAAGCGCGATCTCTTGACATTTCAACGGCGAATTTTCGTCAAGGTTCAGGAGAAGCAGCTCGAAAACCGGCCTGATCAGCTTCCGGAACGCGCCGCATTATTTCCGCGCCGTTTTGAATCGCTTTTAAAACGGCCAGATAATTCGGATCGTTCCGGCTTGAAAAGATCATCTTTTTCGGATCGTTCGGATCCGCGGAAATCCCGCGTCCCCCCTGCTTTTTACTCAAGTGCGCGTTTAAAAAAGGACTGTTTTCCGGTTGGGTTAGATTCAGCCAGGCGAAACGGCCGATCCAGTCGATATTGGCCGTGTCATGAACTCCGGGTAGATCCCGGTTCCCGCCGAATATGTTTTTATGACAGCTTTGACATGACCGTTCGTAAACAGGCAGGATTCCCGATCGGAACCAATTCGCGGTTTTTCCCTCTCGCGCCGTTTCGCCGGACCAGGCGTCCCGACGTCCGGATTCATAGGGACGCGCGTTTTTATAGGTCCCGTAATAGGGAACGTCCGAATCAATCCATAAATAGATCCGTTCAAGATCTTCTTGCGCTACCGTTTTTTTACAATGATCCTTTTTAAAGTAATCCGGCAGACGGCTGGCGAAAGTTCCGCTCCAGTTCGGTTGATGAACCGCCGAAGGAGTGAAAAGAAGCCAGTAAAAATGGACCAACGGTTTGCCCAGTTTCAATTGATCTTTCAGCATTTCGCCGGTCAGCATTTCATGCTGGCGGTAAGATCGGCTTTTTCCGAGCAGATTGTCATAAGACATATTGAAAAAACGGGTCTTGCCCCCGGAGAGATCGTAACCGCCGTCCGGATCGGTTCCCTGATGGCATTCGACGCAGTATTTATCCAAAACAGGCTGAACAACGCTCGGATAATCGACAATACCCGCGTCCAGACAACGGTTGGTTCTTTCTTTCGGAAGCTGAATCATCCATTCGGGAAGAACAGGAGTACTCGGTTTTCGACTGGAAGCCATTGCTCGATGAGACGTTTTTGTTGCGGTTCCGGGCAGTGTATCGCGCGGTTCATGACATCCGAGACAGCTGACGTTTTCCCCCTGCATGAATTGCGCGGCGGAAGTCATTCGATAAAGTTCCCGTCCTTGATCGTCCAAAATTTGAAAATAGATCTCCCGAAGCGCGGGTACGTAAAAATTGGCCGATCCATCCTCTTCGACCGGAACGGTTCCCCAGTTTCGTTTTGCGTAATACGTTCCGTAACTCATGACCGGCGACTGATCGTAAGCGCGGTTCACGAGATCTTCTGTTTTGCGGATCTGCTCCATTATTCGGATCGATTTGACCGATCCCCGTTTGATCACCCGTTCGTCAAGACCGTTGTAAACATCGGTAAGCAAAACAGTGCCAACCGGATCACCCTGAAGCGGATCGCCATATTCCGGAATGTTCCAACTCGGATGACGCGGTTTTAAAACCTGATCTTTCGTCAAGGTTGGACGGAGATCTTTTTTAAGATCTGGATCGGTGATCCGCGGCGGCGACTGAACCGGTTTTTCCCGTTCCAAAAGCGGAATCGGATAGACGCAGCTGAATTTAGGATCTTCGTAAATCATTCTCTTTTCACCGGTAATATCGAGCAGCCAAATTCGAAAACGCGGATCCGGTTTGGCGCCGTCAGGAGAAGAAAAAACTGTTGGTTCCGTTCCTCCGAAGGAGCAGAGAAACAGATCGTCCGTCAGGGGAAACGGGTCGCGATATCCCCAAGTTTGCGATGAATCGCCGATTCGGGGAAATTCTTTGGTAATGTAAATAAAGCTCTTGCCTTTTTCGCCTTCAACGCCGAACGTCCGGTCGATGATTCCAATGGCTCCGTGCGGATATCCATGATGCGGGGCAAACGTTGCGACGACCCGCCTGGATCCGCTCTCGGGCAGTGCGCGAGCCTGCATAAACGAACCTGTGTCCCGTATCGTATTGCCGAAAAAGAGCTGATAAAGACTTCCGTCGGGATTTTCCGTCCAAAGACTTTGACGATAGGTCAAATCGCGATCAACGTATTCCCAGCGGGTAAAGAGTATTCGCCCATCCGGCAGAATGCGCGGAGTCATATCGCTGAGCGTGTTCATACTGATACAGGTAATTCCGTTTCCGTCGGCGTTCATTCGAAACAGGTTCGACGCCGGACCCGGCTGACAGACGGTATGTCCGTATCGGCGGGTCGAAACGAAAACGATTCGGCCGTCCGGAACTTCGCAGGGACTGATGTCATAATAATCGCCATCGGTCAGTTGTTTCAGATCCCTGCCGTCGACTCCGATTTTATAAATATGCCAGTAAGATGATCTTTTGGGACGATAGGAAAAGAAGATCGTTTTCGCGTCGTAAGAAAGGTCCATGTCATAAATTGACCCCTCCGGATCGGAGAAGATCGTTTGAACCGGTTTTTTCGGATTCGCCGGATCAATCAGACGGATTTCGCAACCGGGAAATACAGGCGCTCCCTGCCAAATATCATTACCGACCGAATTCGGTTTTTTCAGCGGTGAACGAAGCAGAACAAGGATCGGGGGAAGATCCGAAAGATCAAGCGAGTCCGGCCAGGGAAGCGTTTGCGACTTTTTTTTAATGAACGAAACGGACTGCCAGGGAACAACGTCCCGTTTGGATTCGTTAAGCGCAGTTTCCGCATCGCCGAAATCGCGGACCTTTAAGTTGCGGAACGACGCGTCGTAATTCCAAATCCGAAACGCGACCGAGCCCCGACGCAGAACATCGCGACTCGGCATGTTCTCTTCCTGAACTGAAAGAATCGCCTTCTCGCCGTTATTGAGAAAAACGTCAAATGAAGTTTCAGTGAACCGGATCTTGATCTTGAACCAGCTTTTGACCGGAATATCGAACGGAACTGTTTTGAGCGGTTTGAAATTGTGACGGTGCGCACCGGCCATAATGATTTTTGCCCGCGGATTGAATCCGATTTCATAACCGTTGTAATTATCGGCACCAATGCCCGAATCGGAGATCTTGAAGCCGAGTCCGCTGAAACCGTTTTGATTTTCATGAATCAGCATTTCCGCTTCCATTTCCCCGCAGGAGATCTCCTTGACACTGACAGGAACAATTCGCCAGCCGGCCCCCGACTTGCCTGTTAATACCCCTTTGTCAAGTGACCATTGACCGCCGAAGATCTGAAATCCCTGTATTTCACTTTGCTGATCGGCCGGACGGAACGGAAGCTTTTGGATCCGCTCCAATACGGTTTCCGAACAGTAAACCGAACTGAACAAAAAGATCAGCAGAAAAAACAAACTGACCGAACCAATGAAAATCACTCGAAATTTCTGTAATCGGACAGTCCCGGAAAGTTGCGTCTTGGAAATCATTTTTCCCCAATTATAAATTTATATACCGATCCAGTTATGAAATTTTCGATCCAACCTCGAACGAACAGTCGAGTCAAGAAGTCAATCGTCGGAAATCCCGGAAATATTAAAAAGACGACAGTATAAAATAACTTTAAATTTTCCCTGCCGCCGACAGCTGGATATCGGCCCCCATTAA
>CAZZEF010000158.1:0-10886 GCA_964652875.1 uncultured Planctomycetaceae bacterium | reverse complement strand
CCGAGATCTTCAAGATGTACGGCATTAATCTGGCCGATATGAATTCGGAACCCGCCGATTCACCGTTTGGTGAAAGAAGTTCCGCCGGAAAACTTTTCGGCGTCAGCGGCGGTGTTATGGAAGCGGCGCTTCGTACCGCATACAAAATTCTTGAAGGCAATGAACTGCCCGGTCTTAAAGTCGAAGCGGTCCGCGGCATCGAAAACGCCAAAGAAGCTCATATTCCGGTTCATGTTGACGGTAAAGAGGTCGTCCTCGGAGTGGCCGTCGTCAACAGTCTTGGAAGTGCCCGTAAACTCCTTGACCAGCTCAAGGCCGGCGAACGCCAAGATATTCATTTCATCGAAGTCATGACCTGCCCCGGCGGATGCGTCGGCGGCGGCGGACAGCCTTTCGGCACCAATACGATCGTTTTGCGCGGACGTATGCAGGGTCTTTATAATATCGATGATGCCGATAAACTTCGCACCTCACATGAGAATACCGAAGTTCAGCGTCTGTATGACGAATTTCTCGGTGAACCGAACGGTCACAAGTCTCACGAACTGCTTCACACGAAGTATCAAAAACGGGAGCCTCTCGTCTGATACGGGAGCTGGTCAATGTCGCCCGACCCCAAACGGCTCGGGCCGCCCTCTTCGCGGGGACTTCCGGAGATCAACCGGCCCCGTGATTCGAAACAGATCCCTGTCGAGTAAGGTTTTATACTGTAGCCATTTTAAAATTTCCAACCGCATCGCCGATTGACTTCGTGAACTGACTGATCTATCGACCTTGAAACAGGAAATACAGAATGAAACCGGTATAACATTTAAAATTCATTCCCGATTTCCAACAGTTTTCGGGGATCCTCAAAACCTTACCGATCCGGGATGGCTCGAACGGTCGGCGCGCCGGATTGGAAATACGCGGCATTCAAGATGAATCATTAACAGGAAAGTTTGAAGATATAAAAATGAGTACATACAAAATTCTTTTTGTTGACGATGACGACGACTTTCGTCAGGAGTTCGTTTCGCTGCTCAAAGCGGACGGTTTTGAAGTTACCGAAGCGGAATCCGCCCAAAAAGCCGGTGAGCTTTTCGCGGCCAACGCTTACGATCTGGCCATCGTCGATGTTCGAATGGAACGTCCGGACAGCGGGTTCACTCTCGCTTTCCATATGAAAAAAGACAAGGCCGATTTTCCGATCATTATGGTTTCGTCCGTTAATAACGAACCCGGTTTCAATTTCTCGGTCAACTCCGCCGCCGAACGCGAATGGATCAAAGCCGACCTGTTCCTCGAAAAACCGATTCGTTACGAACAGCTGAAATTCGCGATCAGCCGTCTGCTCGGTGCTAAATAATTCAACACCGTTTTCTTTCCAATTCAAAAGAAACAGATCGGTTTCATCTGCCGTTCTGT
The DNA here is from genome assembly GCA_964652875.1 of uncultured Planctomycetaceae bacterium. GTDB lineage: Bacteria > Planctomycetota > Planctomycetia > Pirellulales > Thermoguttaceae > JAUNBG01. The sequence continues at coordinate 9,479 of CAZZEF010000158.1, read as the reverse complement.
TTCTTTTTATTTTTTCATTCATCGATTCTTTTTCTGATTTGAAATTCTCTTTTCTTTATGTTATAATATTGTCTTAAAACAGTTGCGGCAAAAATTATACTGATTCCATCATGGATTTTCCGTTATAACCTCAAAAGAAAAGCCGATTCACGCAATCAATCAGCGGTGAGGACGGAAAATTAAAAATAAAAGCAGTATATTAATCCAAACAATCCCCAAGAGTCATTGGAGCTTCAATGAAAAGATTTATTATTGGTTTGTTTTTTATGATATTTTTAATCGCGAATTTGACCGCGGCGGAAAAAACGGTCTCTCATTTTACCGCCTGCCCGGATCGAAACAAGAATAAAAAGATCGTACTGATCTGCGGCGATGAAGAATACCGCTCAGAAGAAACTCTTCCCCAGCTTGCGAAAATACTGGCGCAAAAACATGGATTCGATACAACGGTTCTCTATCCGATTGATCCGCAAAACGGTTTAATTGTTCCCACTTGTCTGACCAATATTTCCGGCCTTGAAAATCTCAACGACGCCGATCTTTTGATCCTCGCGATTCGCTTCCGCAATTTACCCGACCGACAAATGAAAGCGTTCGATGATTATTTGCGGACAGGACGGCCTGTTCTGGCGCTGCGAACTTCAACTCACGGATTCAATCCCGATAAAACAAGCGCATACGCTCATTACGGCTGGCGTTATAAAGACAATCTGCCGAATGGATGGACTGGAGGTTTCGGCAGAAAAATTCTCGGCGAAACCTGGATCAATCATCACGGAAAACATGGTGTCGAAGGAACGAAAATGATCCCCGTTCCCGGAATGGAAAATCATCCTGTTCTGCGCGGAGTCAAAAATCTCGTCGTTCCAACCGATGTTTATCAAGTTCGCCTTCCCCTGCCCGGTGATTCAAAACCAATCGCGTTGGGCGCCGTTTTGTCCGGTCTGAAAAATACCGATCCGCCGGTCTCCAGTGATAAAAACAATCCAATGATGCCGGTCGTTTGGACAAAATCATATCAGATCGACAATCATTGCGCCGTTGGCCGATCTTTAACTTCGACAATGGGCTCCGGTCAGGATCTGCTCAACGAAGGGTTTCGCCGTCTGTTGATCAACGCTTCTTATTGGCTGCTCGGACTGGAAAATCAAATCAACGAAAATTCCGATGTCGGTCTGATCGGACCTTATGATCCGCTTCATTTCGGATTCGGAAAATTCAAACCGAACCTGCGCCCCGAATGATCCAGGTTCCGCTGACACATTTCTTTGTCCGTATTCCCCTCCAATTTTATAACGCGGTCGTTCTAATGTTTTCAATTGTTTCGCCGATTGATTGAGTAAACGGACGATTCTTCCGGCGCCGTTGAACTATACCGGTTCCATGATGAAATTTTCGTAATAACAAAGAACAGCCGCTTCACACAATCAAGGCGGAAATGAAGGAATATTCAAAAAAAGAGCAGTATAAAATACTGTACTTTTCCCGGTTTTTAAACGTCGAGAATATGCTCAAACAGGGAGTTTTTCGATATTTGGGGGGTTAGGTTTTTGGCGTATTTCGCCGAAAAATTCTTCCAATGTAATTCCATTTGCATTGCCATTCGTTTGTTTTTGTTTGAGGACGACGCTCAAAAATCGTCCATTGGGGATCGTTGTCGTTTCAAAAAGATTTTTTCCTTGTCCCGGGCCCAAAGTTCGGCCGAAGAATAGTTCATCGTCAGGTTTTGGAAACTTATTACAGCGACACTTCCGGATTTTGTCCGTCGCTAAAGAATAGTTCATCGTCAAGTTTTGGAAACACGCAAGGATACACTCATGATTGCGCACCTGTTGCTTGTCAAGTCCGCCTACTTCCTTCAGGTCCTTGAACAGAAGTCTGTCGGCATAAAACAGAAAATAATTTTGTCATCAGAAACAGGAAAGTGAGGCTCGGATTATCAATGAAAAGCACAAATATAAAAACCGGTTTTCTGCTGATTTTAGTAATATTTTTATTTGCATTGAACATTTTAACCGTTTTTTCAACCCGTTTTTTTCCAATTAAGGTCAATCCGGATCTCATAATATCGACAGTCAATATAAACGGGAAACAATACGTCGCCGTCAAGTTTTTGGATCATCCGCCGACAACACATTCCCGTTTTTTTGACGCGCAATACGATTACGTCAGCCATGAAATCATTCTCCGTGAATATCAAATGATTTTTCACCCTTTTTCCAAAGAAATAAACAGCGCCGCGATCATCATACTGGACCGCATTTCGGACGACTCTTCCTGGAACATTTGCCTTAATCGAAGCGGCCGGTCAATTGGAACGCTGGCCCGCATCGGGAATAATTGGGAATGGCGTCCCCATCGCAAAATAACGGAAGATCTATAATGACATTGGTAAAACAGAAAGAATAAAATGATGAGTACCGGAGAACATTGCTTGAGCTTGATTCGTTTGGATCTTTCGCCAAACAACAGGATCTTTTTTATTGATATCGACTGCGATGGACCGATCACGAAAAACAACAGACCGATTCTTTTTTTGAATAGTCGCAATCGGACCAAGGCCCTGGAACAATCGGATCTTGACGAAGCGATAAAAAACAATCCCAAACTCGAACTCAATTATTGTATTTTCGATGCCGCGCAAGTGATTCGGGAACTTCGGGAAGAAAACCGCGCCTCCGATGATGAAACAGTGAACCTTCTCAATTATTTGATCGACATTCTTTATCGGATCCCCGAAACGGACCGAAAGTGTATTCCGATCAAAATACTGCTGCACGGTTCCCGTTATTTCACTTTCAATCGGTCTTATGATCTTTTGTTCGGCTGTCCGACGGTCAAGTCACCTTCGCCCCGATCACACAAACACAAAATTCCGGTCAATTATTTCCCGGAAGGAACCGATCTTAGCCAACAGGATCTGATCGACTCGATTTGCTGGGCGCTCGGAATGATTCAGATCTATTCGTTTAAAATATGATCCGTTCAATATTTCATTGATCATTTTTCACCGTTTTTCCGGACAGCGAAAGAAGACTGGATCTTGCCGTTTCCTTTTTTGAACCTATTGGCAAACAAGTTTTTGACATTGTCTACTTTCGCTTCGGAAGAGCGAAATTTATGACAGATCATTTTATACCGATCCCCTTTTATACCGATTCCATAATGAATTTTCCGTTATAATGTCAAAAGAACAGAAAAATTATTAGGAATCAGTATATTTTAGTACTCAGGAGATCCTTTCGTCATCGTTAACTTCAAAGGGAGACTTGTTCGTCTTACTGTATTTCTATTTCACCAAGAGGATATCGTCGGCAATCAGATTCGTTTTTCACTCCTTCCGGAAATTCCCGTTCAAACATTTTCCGTTCGGAACAGGAGTCGTAAGGAAGAGCGATTTCCGGAGTTCCCTGAACAGATCCGACAGAAACACAAAGTGTATATTTTCCTTTGGCCAATTTGGGAGTAATTAAAAACCGACCGGCAAGTTTTTTCTTTTCACCGGGCAAAAGAGATTTAAAATTAAACGAATCATCAGCGAAAACAGCGCAGAGATCCCCCTTTTGATTAATCAGAGTCCAACTCGGATATTCATCGGAAAAACAGCGGGCAACTCCGGCGTTTGTCCATTCGGAGTCTATTTCGAGACAATCGGATCTCTTAACTGTTTTTTTCCATTGTGCGCCGATCAGTTGAAAACGATAACCAAGGATCAAGTTTATTTTCGCGATCTGCTCCTTGTTTTCCTTTAAAAACACAATGGGGTTACCATGAATGGAAGCATAAGATCCATGATATTCCCTAATCGCCTTCAAATAACGGGTATCATCCCAAGCGCCGACCTTTTTCGCGTGTTCGTAATGGCCCATCTCCAAAATAACCGGACTGGATCGCCAGAAATAACCGGCCATTTCCGCGTTATAATGAAATTTCGGATCTTTAAAAACATTTAAACTGTCGTCTCGAAGCGCCAAACCTTTATCCAAAAGCATTCGCATTACTTCCGGATCGTTGACCTCTTTCATTCCAGGTTTTTTGAACCACATGCAGAAATCGTCGTTTGCCGCAAGATATTTTTTCGGAAAATACTTTTTATGAAGATCAATATGTTTTATAAGAACGGAGACATCATATTTTTTCGCGCACGGATGACCTTCTCCCCAAATGCCAATGGTTCCGATATCGACGAATTCCAAGTAAGGGTCGCTGGCGTATCTTTTGGAAAAAGCGGCAAGAAAATTTTCGAGTTTTTCAAGAAAAAGCGGCGCGGAATAATCGACCTCCCAATACTTTTTTCCATAGGGCTCGGCCATGAAACCGGGACAACCGGCATCTCGAAGCCATTTCGGCACTCCGTCTGTATTATCGTTTCCTTCAAAAGCGGTGAATCGAAACGCGTAGCGAATATTCATTCTTCGATAGCGCTGAATAACACTGTCCAGAACGGACCAGTTATAAACACCCTCCTGGGGCTCAAGAAAAGACCAGGCAAGCCGCAAATAAGCAACGGTCAAGCCGGGAAACTCACGTCCATCATAATTGGGTCCGAGCCATTCGCCGTAAGCGCTGATGCTGTTGTCAAAATGATGAAACACCCAGCCCATTCCGGGATTCCGAAGCGCTTTCTGATTGTCCATCGGCTCAACTCGAACAGAATCACCACTTTCAGCCTGAACATTAACAATACAGAACAGCACCGGTAAAACGAAAAAAAACAATCGAATTAAATTTTTCATTTTATCTTTTGACCTTTCCTCTGTTTGAAGATCCTGCTCGTTCTTTATCGGAAAAGAACGATCTTTTGATCTTTTTCGCTCTTGATTATCTATTTTTTATTATGAATAAACTGGAAACATCCATCCGTTGATATACTGATCCAAGATGGATTTTCCATTTAACGTTAAAAGGACAGCCGATTTACGGAGTCAGTGACGAAAACAGCAAAACAGGGAATAAAATTTGTCAAGGCGGATCTCCTCCTGTTTTAGCGGAATTTCATTATTGAAGTGTTTTTTCCTGAATGATCGACGGAATTAATTTTCGCAGATCGGATTTATCGTATTCCTTCAAAGCACCGTAAACGTAATCGGTCAATTTGACGGGACAGGGCGCTTTTTCAACACATTTATTCCAGTCGGGGAGCGGATCATAAACAACGATCCGGCTGATCAGTCCCGGTTCGGCAACCGCGGCATGAAGAGCGACCGTTTCCCCGCCGCCGCGCGTAAGAAGACGGAATTTCGATTTTCCGTTGTTTTGACAATAATTAATAACATTCAAGAGATCTTCCGCGCGCATTCCAACATAAGTCTTTCCCAAAAAGAAGGCTAAATAAAATTCATTTCGATCAGGACCGAACCAGTCGGGATAGCTGTGTCTTCCGCCGCGTCCCTGTGTTTCCCCCCAGCCGCGCAAATCGGGCGCTAAAAGATCCCCTTTTTCTTTTTGAAAAATTTTACCGACGAAATCGGAATTACGTCCTTCGTCGTCCAGAATGATTGTTATTTCATCGGAATTGGTCCATCGGGCCCGCATCGGAATATAAATGCCCGGTTCGCTTTCAATGGTTATTTTGCTTTTATTGGGATACTCTTGCCGAATTTTCAGAAGAGGAAGATCCGCCTTTTTACGAAAGCCGGCCGTTTGCCGAACAAGATCTCCCGCTTGTTCCATCGTCATGTTTTGCCATTTAATCCGCCGCTGCCCGGTCAATTCCCGGGCTCGATCCCGATTAAGATCGTAAACGGTCCGTGCGTTTTGAATGGACATTACTCCGGGCAAGTCCGCCGAACGGATCTGATCGTCCGTCAAAACGGGAACCGACTCTTCTTCAAGAACGTTTTCATCGCGTCCGGCAAGCCAGCGAACCATCCAGCTGATCCCCGCTTCGCGAAGTCCTTTTGTGTACCCATGAAACTCATCGGCCTCGACAAGATCGATCCGGTCGCCCAAACCGAAACGGCCATAAATTCTTTTGGCGTACCGGAAAGTTTCCCAACTGTCCTCAATGGCGAAAAAATCCTTGGTCGCGGTACAGATCAAGGTCGGCCGGGGCGCACGCATAATGCAATAATCCGGATGATCCATTCCGAACGTCACTTGTCCGAAAATTGCCTGTTCATCGTCGGGCGGTCCGATCGATTTTATTGTTTTTCCAGTTATTCTCGACATATAACAGGCAGGCGCGGCAGCAAGTATCCGCGGATCAAGAGCCATTAAATAAGCCGACTGCGTTCCGCCGCCGCTGTTTCCCAAAACGCCGATCCGATCGGGAAGAATATCTGATCGCGACTGCAAATAATCAATGCCCCGCCTTAAATCGTTCATCATATAAGACGCGGTACTTCGCCCGATCGGAATTCCGCCGATCGCCATAAGATTATGAGCAAGAACATTTTGAGCGTAACATTTCCCGTCTTTTCCCAGATGCTGAAGACGTTCGCCCTGATCGACCGGATCGACGATCAGCATTGCCAGCCCGTGTTTCGCTCCGAGAATACAGATCCGCTGATAGCTCTCCGACGCTTTGCCGTTATTGGAATGACCGCAGGCAACAACAACCGCGGGCCAGGGCGACGGATATTTTTCCGCCGGAAGAAAAAGTGAAGCGGTTACATAAAATCGGGGCTGACTTTCATATATGATCTTTTCAACCCGATATCCGTCCCGTTCAAGTCGTCCGGTGATTTTCGCGTTGAGCGGATTGGTTGTTTTGGCCAGATCCAGACGGCTGTTGAAAAATTTCAGCTGACTTTTTTGATAACGTTCGATCTGTTCCGGCTCAATCAGTGTATTGTAACGCTCAAGCCATTCGGCATTGGACTTGTCAAACTGATTATGATACCAAAGCCGCATCATTAATTCAGGACGATCAAAAACCATTGCTCCTGTCATAAAAGAAGTTTTTTCCGCGGGATAGATCTGACCGAGAACCTGCTGATCCCCTCCCGCAAGAAAAAGAAAAATCGTAACTGCGATCAAAAGAAAAATTCCTTTTGACCTCTTCTGCAAGTCGATCTGAAACGCTTCTGATTTCCGAAAGCAACGGGAAGACCCTCCAGAACAAACTTTCCGTTCGCGAAATAAAATTTCTGTTAATTCGGTCGGTGTCATAATAATAAATTCCTGTCAGTAAAGTTGTCCGATAAAATATTAAGAGCTATCCTAAAAATTGAGTTAAAGGTAATATACTGCTTTTATTTTAATTTTCCATCATCTCCGCCGATTAACTGCGTAACTCGGCTGTTCTTTTGGTATTATAACGGAAAATTCATGACGGAATCGGTATAATACCCGTTTCTTTCATTTTTTAGAATTGATTTCCGGATAGGCACTAAACCAATAACCGGACAACGCAATCCAATAATGAATAAAATAACCGCGGGCAAGCAACAAATCCGACATCATTATAAGAACATGTCCCTCCCAATTGAAAGACAGATCAGTCCTTTTTATCCGCTTTCAATATTGATCTCAGAACAAGTTCTAAAAAAACAAAAGAATGAAAATTGGTGAATACAAAAAAGTTTAACGCCGCGGCCTGTTTTTATACTGTTTCAATGAACTTTTCATTCTGTGTTCATTGAAACAGAAAAACAGTAAAAAACGATTGCGGACATGATCGAAAACCGGCACTGCCTGTGCGCCGGTTTCGATTTCATTTGCATTATCATCTCTATCATACTGATCTTTTTTTGGATTTTCCGTTTAACATTAAAAGGACAGCCGATTTACGCAGTCAATCGGCGGCAGCGGAAAAACCAAACAGGAGGACAGTATAAATGGTCCATTCCCCCAATGAAAACAGGCGGAGAAACGAAAAAAGAAATACTGCGCCTATATTTTGTGTATATACAAGCTGTTTGAAAAACGACGGAAGATCAGACTTTTTGATTTCTTCCGGCAGCAAACGCTTTCAGATTGACGTCAAGGAATTTCGGTTTGACACATCGTTCGACCGCGGCGTTCCAAATATCTTCACTGAATTCGAGCTGATTGGAAAGCGCACCGAGCAGAACCGTATTGGCGGCTTTGGCATTTCCAAGTTTTTCAGCCGTTTCGACCGCGTTCAAATACAGCAGTCGCGGAAAGATCTTTTGATAATCTTCTTTTCCGATTTCCGGATAAGGGGTTTTTCCGCTGGAAGCGCTGACCGGAATAATGATCTGATCCGAGACGACGGCCAATCCATTGGGAGCGAGATAATCGAGATACCGCAGAATTTCGATTCGTTCGAGTGAAGCCAGAACAGTGGCCGCCCCTTTCGGAACAAGAGGACTGTGAACCTTTTCGCCGAACCGGATCTGGGCGAGAACCGATCCGCCGCGCTGGGCCATTCCGTGAACTTCGTTCGTTTTGACATCATATCCGGCGGCCAGAGCCGCTTGGGCGATAATTTCACTGGCAAGAAGAATTCCCTGCCCGCCGACGCCAACCAGAACAACACTTTTCGTTTCTTTATCGCTATTCGACATGACTGATTTCTCCTCTTCTAATTCTTTTCTTCCAACGGACCGTAAGCGGCGAATGGGCAAACCTGTTCGCAAAGAGCGCAACCGGCACACAAAAGCGGATTGACGGACATGGATCCCTGCAGATCCTTTTCAATGGCGGGGCATCCGAGTTTCAGACACAAACCGCATTTTTTGCATTTATCCTGATCGATTTTAAGCGGTTTCCCCGGCATTTTTCGAACTGCCAGCGGACAAGGGGTCTTGGCAATGATCAACCAAGGCTCATTGGAATCGAGTGCCTTTTTGAGAACTTCAACGTTCTTTTTGATCTCGCGCGGATTAACTTCCGCGATGTTGGAAAATCCGAGCGCTTTTCCGATCTCGGCGATTGAAGCGGCGACGGTCTCTTCGCCAATGATTGTTTTGCCAGTACCCGGATTGTCCTGATGTCCGGTCATGGCGGTTATACGGTTATCCAAAACGATAATGACCGACGCGCCTTTATTGTAAGAAATATCGAGAAGTCCGGTCATGCCGGAATGAAAAAAGGTCGAATCGCCAAGAATACCGACGACTTTCTGTTTATTACCGGCGCAGTGCATTCCGTGAGCAACGGTAATTCCGCCGCCCATGCACAAAACGGTATCCAGCCGGGAAAGCGGAGGAGCCATTCCGAGTGTATAACATCCGATATCGCCGGTAACAACGACGTCGAATTTTCCGAGCGCGTAAAAAATACCCCGATGCGGACAGCCCGGACAAAGAACCGGCGGACGCGGAGGAAGCTGCCATTGAGCGGCTTCCGTTTGGGGGGGCACAACGGATAGCGCCTTGTTTTCAAGTTTCGCGCGGACTTCTTTGAGCAGATCGACATTGAGTTCATAAAATTTCGGAACGAGTTTTCCGCCATCATACGTTTTACCAACGCACTTGATGCCGAGCGCTTTAATATGCTCTTCAAGGAAATCTTCGAGTTCTTCGACGACGAGGATCTGTTCAACACCAGCGGCGAATTCTTTAATCAGA
>CAZZEF010000157.1:0-10913 GCA_964652875.1 uncultured Planctomycetaceae bacterium | reverse complement strand
AGTCAATTTGAAAATCGCCGAACGCTTCGGTTAACGCCGTATCAAGATCAAGTCCTTCCGAAATTTCATCCGAAAGATAATCAATAATCTCCGAATAGGTATTCGCCGATCTCGCCGCCCCGTAAAGAGAACTGTTTGAACTGTCGGTAAGGTTCCACAAGGATGTGTTCAACGTTCTACCGGCATTGATTTGTGCGGTCAGTTCCGAACGCAGACCGTTGTAAGTAAAATTGATCGAATCGCGATAAATATCGGAAATGGTTACCGCATAATCATATTCCGTATCCGCCTTTTCCGCATCGGCTGCATAACTGGCGGAAATTATTTTTATACTGCAGAGGTTATTGGCGGCTTCTTGGTAATTCCACAAGAGATCTTCCCGGCCAACGTTACCGCATGAATTCAACCTGATTCCCGCGAAGTAATCGAACGTATCATAATTGGTCCAGTAAGAAAGATCAGAATAGTTTCCCGTCGGACTCATGATATTGGGATAATCAGACAGATTACCGGTCAAATATTCGTTCAACGGATAATAATAATTATCATCATAGTAGGAAAATACAGAAATAACAGTAACCCCAATGTTTGGTATTCCTGAAATTCCAGTATACGACGTGTTTTGATTTATCCAATCGGCCCAATTGGCCATAAACTGCATGCGGTCAGATAGTTTTTCAGCATAGGCATCTATTCTGGTGTTCATGAGTTTGTTATCCGCAGTTTGAATTGCTTTGGAATAAATGACTTGCGCGTCGATTTCTCGAAATATCAGCGACAGATCGCTTTCGTCCTTGTATTCACTGGCGATCAGTGCGTCGATATAATCATAAGCGGACGCGAGAGAAGAGCTATTGTAATTGGAGAGGATACTGTTCACGGAATTGATATAAGACGACGATTTCGAAAGAAGACCGCTGGCCAATGTATTAAGAGAGGAAACGTTGGAATTGTACGATGACGCGATATCACCAAATCCGGCGGCATAATAATTTCCGGCGGCGTTACTTAAGGAATTGCACGCGGAAGTCATTGAGGAAAACCAAGAGTTGGCTCTGCTGCTTTGAAAGGAATTTATCGTTGCGTTATAATAGCCGATTGACTGTAAATCGATTGTATTGACGGTAGTGCCATAAGCCGAATCGGCAGCCGCAAGAGCAAGATCGTAAGCTCTTGAAACGGAAGCAAGACTTAGATCATAAGAACGTTCCGCGATGTTTTGTGCGTTTTCGAGATTCCCTTTGGCTGTTTCTTCCGCTTTGTAAAAGGTACCCCAAGCGTCAATAATACTGAACTGCTTTGTTTTAAACGCGTTAACGATTTCGCGCTGCGTTTGGGCGGCGGCATCAAAAAGAGTTTGATTCAAGGACGATTCCGAAGAAATATTCTTTGCGTTGTAACTGTGGTTCATCTCAATGAACTGTTGGTCCGCAGCCGCCTGATTCGCGGCAACAATTGCCCCATATTCCGTATTGGTAATATAGCCATTGCAGAACTGCCATTCGGCACTGAAGTTGGCGCGCGATAAGGCGTACTGAACGGGAATAGCGGCCAGTTTATAACTTTGCCAAGAGTCAATTTGGGATTTTCTTGTCTGCTGACTTGCCTTTATTTGTTTGATTGTTTCTTTGAGTGTTTTGTTATTGGCGGTCGTACAGAACGTACCGGCAGCAGAAGAAACAGAAATATTCAGCGATTGTTGGGCGGAAATAATTGTCGAATTGTATGTATTCAGTGCCGAATATTGAGCGTTTAATTTTGTGATTTCCGCATTGATTTCCGCGGCAAAAGCGGATCTGTCAGCGGCGGAGGCGGAGCTGACGTACGTCACATAGGCATTTGCGGCAGCCAGTGCGGAGGTTTTGTTGTTATTGACGATGGAATAAACATAATTTCCCCATTCAGAATCGGTACCGGAATGACCGGACCATTGCGAAACGACAGAGATGACCGCATTCCAACTGGCGATTACCGCCGTGTCCCATGCCTCAGTTATCGCATTGGCGTATGTTTCATTCAGCTGTCCCAGCGCGCTTAATGTCGAGAGTAGGGGCAACGTCTGATTTTGATATTGGACGGTTAAAGCGTTCATTTCCCCTTGAACTGAGAGAAGACGGGCATTTATACTGTCATTCCAAGCGTTATTAAATTCATCGGCGGCAATTTGATAAGCGCAATTTTCCTGATTAATCGCAATTATATAGGACGTTTGAATATCAATCAGTTTTTTTGCATATTCGGCATCGGCTTTTGTGTATTTCTCTTCGGCGTTTTCCCGGGCATTGATTTGCTGAATGGAACAGGCATATGTATGATCATAACCGCAGTTTGGATTTTTTTGGGGATCAGGTTCATGATTCAGCATCGATTCTACAAGGTATTCCTGACGGATCTGTTCATTTTTTGCGGTATAAGCGGTATTTTCCGCGGTCAGTTCCTCCTGTTTTTTATTATAAAGCTGCTGAAGTCGGGCCGTATGAGAACTGCTGAAAAGTTGCCATTCTTTTGAGTAGAAAAGCGTTTCTTCCGAAATACTTGCGTATTTTTGTTCAAGCTGATCGTAAGCAACAGAATAGTTGTTCCAGACCAGTTCCATGTTGGCGGTGTAAGTATCGACAATTTGATTATAAGTTGTCAGATACTGGTCGCGAGTGTTTCGGACGGCAATATTATATGTCTGTTCAATGGAAGCGAGAGTATCAAGAAGTTCCGAATCGTTTTCCAGATCGACAAGTCCGTCCGTTAGTGACGGGAAAGGAATATTGGGGATCGGGTTCTTGTCCAAAACGTTCCAGTCGCCTTCCGAGATGGACAGATCCATTCCACTTTGCGGATTGTTTTCGTCGGTTACCCAAGTCTCCGGCGTTGAATCGTTACCCACTTCACTGCCGGTTGAATTATGGTCGGGACAGACTTCGGTAAAGTCATTCCGGTTATTGAGAACAGCGGTTAGTTCGTCGTCAGAAAGATCGCTGTTTCGAACCATCGGAATATAAACGGTTTCGTCATCATAATGCTCAATCCAAGCGTTGGCAATGATCATGCCGGCGGTACTGGAAAGATTACAGGACTCAATCATGGAAAGTATTTGCGCGTCAGTAATAATACCGTTTGAGTCGGGATTCATTGAAAAATCCGCGTTGCCATCGTAATCCAAATCGAACATAATGGTTAGATACGATCTGTCCCCCTGATAATTAATGATCTGCAGCGAAGTGTTCCGCGATGAATTATCCTGGACCAGCTGAAGAGTGGGATGTGCAATCGGTTCTGAAAAGGAGTCAATGGTCAGAGTATACCAGTCTGCGGAAGAGATTCGGTGTTCCCCTGTTGTCAGAACATCGACAAGCCGGGCGCGAACGACTTGCTTCCCGATAACAGTGATACACGTAAAGAGTCCGTCGGAATTTGGGTAAACAATACCGTCGATTTCGCCGTCGCCCTTATAATCAAGTTCAAGATAAGTACTTGAAACACCGTCTGCCAACGAGAGATTACCTGTTATCGTGTATTGATTCGCAACGGTTTCTGACGCTCGGGATCCGGACCATTCGAGCAAAATACTTTCGTCCGGAGCGCGATAAATAAACTGACTGACTGACCAGGAACCCCAGACTGTTTCGTTTGTAACCGGATCGGTTAAACCGACTCGGGCGGAGATCGTAACAAGGGTATCATCGGTCAATGTAGTCACTTCAGGACGCCAGCAGAAAGAGCCCAAACGGTCGGTCGAAGCGATTCGGTCAATTGTGCCGTCGTTATTTAAATCGAGCTGAATGACCACATTGTCATAACCTCTTACCGAACTAACCCGACCGCTGACTGCGGTATCACGAGAGACCAGAAGCCCCTGCGCATTGTAAGAACCGGAAGAAGGACCAAAGGCGGCCAAAACAGGGAAGTCGGTCGCTTCCGGCGCGACAACGGTTATTGCCAGTCCATACCAGTTGCCAATGACTTCTGTTTCATTGGTCTGATCCCAGCGAATCGCTCTTGCGGAAATGATGTGTGAACCAACAGATAACGTCGGCTGATACTCAAAGGAACCGTCGGTATTGGTTAAGGTGTATCCGTCGGCGGTTCCGTCTCCATCATGATCGAATTCAATAATAACGCGATACAAGTCACTGTCGTCGTCTGCAATTTGACCGGTTAAAAGTGTATTGGCTGTTATACCGTCCCCAGGCGTTCCGGTATCGTCTGCAAGCTGAAGAATCGTAATGACAGGTACCTGCGTTACTTTTTCTTCATAAGTAAAGGTGTAAGTTGTCGATGAACCAATTGTGTAATCCCTTGCAATCGGGTCCCAGTAGCGAACATTCATCGACAGGGAGACGGAGCCGTAAGTTAAACCGGACGGGGTAAAGGTAAAGCTGCCGTCATCAGCCGCGCGGGCGGTTCCCAGCAGAGTCGAATCGTTATAGATCTGAACCGTTGCTCCGGCAACATAATCCCCCCCGGTAACCGTACCTTTGATCGAGGGATCGTAAGCGGATGTGCCTGTGATGTTGTTCGGGTTCATCAAAGCAAGATCGGTCACGCTGTATTCGGTCGCGGAGGCTTTTGTGTAGGTGAAATACCAGTCCTGCCATGAAGTTTTTGAAATATACTCGTTCAGCTTTCTGTCGAATTTGGCGGCGCGATATCGAATATAAATTGTTTCCGAATTACCGATAAGCGAATGCAGATCGGGAATTCGGGATGTTCCTTCCCAATTCAACGACGATTCGAATTCGGTACTTTCCTCTCCGGCCCAGGCGGTGACGGTCATGGTATTCGACCAGTTACCTGTTACTGTTTTCCACTGATATTCGAAACCAGCGGTAACGGTATCACTGAACAATCCGCTGAACTTCAAAACGGGATCGGAAGTGGAATTGGAATCCTGATTTATCGGATTGACCAGCGAAACGCCCATCATGAATGAATACCAGGAATTGTCCGGCGCGTACTGAAGATATTTTGTCAGTTCGGTGCCATAAACGGGACTTCCCGATTCCGGACGCAAGACAGCCTTTGCGGAAACAGTTCCGGATAGAACACCATTGTTTTCCGGGAGATTATTGATTTCAAAAGAGAATGCGCCGGTGGCGTTGGTCCACGTACTTCCCAGTGAAACTTCGCCGCAGAAAAATTCCACTTCACTGAAGGATCGACCCGGTCCGGCAGCCAGAGTACCTGTTAAAACGAGTTGACTCGAAATACCGTCGGTCGAACTTTCACCATCGTCCGTCTGAAGCGACAGAGTCGAAACAGCGGGCGGAGTTGGCGTAAAGGTCAGTGATGACCAGACACCGGGAATCTCCATTTTATCGGTTTCACTGTAAGTGTATGCCCGAACCTGAAGAGTTTGACTTGTTCCCAAAACAAGATCGCCGGGCAGATCGAATGAAAAGTCTCCTTCCGGATTCGGCGCGATGAAATAATGATTCGTTCCGATCTGAAGTTCAACTTGTGTAAGATTTGTTCCGGACACGGTTCCTGTCAGACGGGCTCCGCCGTTGGTTAGCCAACCGCCGAATGCGCCTTCCGAAATAGCCAATCCACTCACTGTTGCCGATCCGACCGGTTCCGGGGCAAGGGTGTATTCGAACAGATTCCAGGAACCAGTCGTTCGAACGGTTCCGTCCTGATTGTAGTGCACAAGGCGATAACGCAGATCAACGTCGGTTGTTCCTGACGTGACGGTCGGCCAGCTGCCGTCGAAATCGCGGGGATCGTAAGTAAATGAGACACCAGCAAACGAGACTTCTGTTTCGCCCTCGGTAATCGAGTCGTTATTATGATCGAACTCAACGACCACGTAACCGCCTGCGAAATTACCGGTGATTGTACCGGTAACCATTGGATTCCAGGTGATCCGATCTGTCGAACTTGTTCCGGAATCGAAGACGATTCCGAACGAGCCGAACGCGGGAGGATTGGTTAACGCTGCAACTGTTCCGGAAAGAGTAATCGTAAAGTTGGGAACAATGGAATCACTGGTCGGCAGAATGAAATTCCCGGAAAGCGTCTGATAAGCGTCCCAGGCAAGTGTGGCGTAAGTCGAACCACCTGCGGTCAGTGTTTTCGATGGTGTATGGATCCACGATATCCCTGTTGGAAGAGTGGCGTTTTCGAGATCAAGCGTGAGTGTCTGACTTCCCTGATTGGTAATCAGGAACGAGAGATAAACGGTTTCACCCGGCTGCGGATTGAGCGCGTTTCCATTAGTATCAACGGACTCCGATTTAAGTACTATGGTCGATCCGGAAAGAATTGCGTCCGCGTTGGCATTATCACGAATAACGACAATAGCGGCGGGAGTACCGACCGCAATACGGCGCGATACGATTGATGTTTCCTTGCCGTCATTTACGGTAACGGTCATTGTGTACCAGCCGGACGTTGTGTATTCATGCGAAAGAGCAAACGTTTTATCGGCTGAAAGTGTCATTGTCTGCGGAGTTCCGCCGTCGCCGAAATCAACTTCTCCGGTCCAGAAATCCGAGCCGGGGTCTGTAAACGAACCGGTCCAGCTTAATATCGTGTTTATCGCTCCAGTTTCAGGTCCGGAAAGAGTAATCACCGGTGCAACGTTTACTATCTGAACGGTTGTACTTGCCGTTACGGTAACATTATTGACCGAATCAACAGCGCGAACGGAAACGGTCACTGCTTGTGTCGCCGTTATATTGGTTGCGTTAAAAGTGACTGTTGAACCGGATTCGTTACCTCGTGTTGCGGCGGAATCCGATTCCCCGAAAATACCGTCTCCGTCAAGATCCCAATCGATCGTCCAGTTCGAGCCGCGCGGATTACTCCCCTGCTGAGCGGTCAGCTCAACCTGCCCGCCTTCCTGAACGGTGTAAGGACCGCCGGTCAGAATTTGCATCGTCGAATCGTTATCCTGAATAATTACGGTTGCGCATTCCGTGTCAATGAGATAGGGATTGCAGGTGGCACTTTGTTCCGCCGTCAACGAGACAATCGTCATAAGAATCGTTTCTCCCGACTCTGCCTCGCTGTCGTCAATGATTGAAATGGACAGATCTGTATAGGCGGAACCGGACGCAATAACGATCTCATACGTTGACGGGGCGGTGTAATCTGTTCCGGACAGGGCCGATCCGGAAAGTGTATAAAAAACAGTTAGGGCATTTAAGAGATCGTCGCCCGTTCGGGAAACGCGAAAGACGGCATTTTGCGTCGTTGTGCCCTCAATTGTTTCAGCGGCGGTTCCCATTGCCGTAACGGAAACGGTCGCCGCGTTTTCGTTGTCGTCAATATATCCGGTCGCGGTTTCAAGACCGTTCGATATTGTGTATGCCGCATCCGGCTGTTCGTAGAATTGAGTTGGCTTGTTTTCCAAAAGAGTAATTGTAATTGATTCACGGGATTCAGGTAATCGGTCGTCGATTATATTGGCTGTCAGTACAGCGGATGTCTGTCCCGTCTCAATGGTAACGTAACCCAGGTGATCCGTAACAGAGGCTCCGGACAGGGTGTAATCGGTTCCATATTCCGCCGACCCGGAAATCGAAAAGTATACAGTGAGTGTATTTGTCAGATCGGTCTGTCCGGCTCGTTCGATAACAAAAACCGTTGGCTGTGGCGTTTCCTCTGTGTCTGTTTCGAGACCATACGCATTTTGCGCGGTTATTCCGACAGTAAAGGAATCGTTGTCGGTAATGGTCGTCGTGGCGTTATCGTTTGTGCCGACGGAATACTGAACGGTCATTGACTGTTCGCCCTGCGGCCAGGCGGAGGGAATTTCCGAAAGAAGTTCAATGGTAACCGATTCGAGCAACTCGCGAATACTGTCATTGACAACCGGCAAGGTCAGATCCGTATAATCCGAACCGGCGGCAATAGAGACTTTTCCAAAGGAATAGGTGGTGTAATAATCTCCTGCTCCAATGGTGTAATCGGTCCCGATACGAGCCGATCCCGACAGTCGGTAAAAGACGTTGAGCGAATGGGTATTATCTGATCCGGCTCTTGTGAACCGAAAGACAACAGGAAGTGCCGTTTCGTTTTCACCGGTTTCCGCTCCGTTGGAAATCGTCGTCACATTGACCGTACACGCATCGTTATCAACAATAGCCCCTGTTGCAATAATGTCCGAGCCCATTAGATATCCGGAAGAAGTCGAATACTCATTGTCAGTATCCGGATCCAGTAGAACAACACTAATTGTTTCCGCCGATTCCAAAAGATCATCGTTCAGTATCGCCGCTTCAACGTCAACATAAGTCGCACCGACCGGAATGGTCACGGTACCTATACCCGTTTCTGTATCATAACCGGGAAATGTGTAATCAATGTTATAAGTTGCAGATCCCGAAAGACGATATCGTATTTGAAATGAACCGGATGTATCGGTATCGCCGGATCGACTGAAACGAAAAACGACCGGAGATGCCGTCAATCCGGTTCCCGTTTCGGACCCTGCCGGTACAATCGCGTTAACATTGGCGTACCATTGGTCACTTTTTTCAATGGCAATTGTTGCGGAAGAGCGGTCGGCGACAAGATAAGAAACCTCTCCGTCCGGAATAATATTCAAAGTAACAAATTCAATCGGCTCCAGAATATTGTCGTTAATCGCCCGAAGTTCAACGACAACACTTGTTTCACCGGTTGGAATTTGGACGTAACCGGAGTAAAGTTCCCGTCCGAATTGTGCAATCTGCGAGGACGTCAGACCGATTTGGTTTCCTGCCGATGTGTACAAAGCGTAATCGGAACCGTATCCCCAATCAGTATAGGCGGCAGTACCCGTTACACAAAATCGGACGTTCATCGGATAGGCGGTATCTGACTGACCCGAACGTGTAATAAGAAATCGTCCATAATTCGTTCCGTTCTCCGAGGCATTTGCGTCCCCCGCAACAACGGAAACCTGAAATACATCGTTGTCAAACAGATCTATTTGTGCCTGTGGGTGATCTTCGTTGATATCGTACCGGGTACTTACACCGATGGAAAGTCGGGCAGATTCGATTCCTTCACGTTCGCCGTCATTGACGGGTCGAAGTTCAAGTGAGGTACTTGCCTCTCCTGTTGGAATCGTTATTGAGCCATAAAACAGATATTGTCCTGTTGTTTCGTCATATCGTGAATCCAGCGAAACTGTTCCACCTGCGGAGTTATACAATACATAATCCCAATTGGGCGTTGCCGTTCCGGTTAGTTCAAAGGCAACAGTAATCGGATCTGAACAATCGGTTCTGCCACTTCGCGTAATCGTCCAGGTTCCGTAGTCGTTCGCGTCCTCCGAAGCGGTCGGATCGGTTGCCGTTACACCAAGCTGCCAGTTGTTGTATAAAAACGTTCGTGCGCTGGAAGTACTGGAAGTGTAACTTTCTGTCGCCGTGTAAACAGAGACGATTCGGTAATGGTAAAGTGTATCAGTAGCAAGTCCGGTATCGGTGTAAGTCGTTGCTGTCATATTGGAAGCGATATCAGACCAGTCGGAACCGTTAAGACTTCGCTGTAATGTAAATGTTTCGCTTTGACAGGGAGCCGACCAGTTCACGCGAATACCCGACGTGGAAAGTGGCGTCAAGGTTGGCGCGGCAGGCGTTGGAGCCAGTGTCGTTGCCGAAATGGCCGGGGAGACAGGCGAGGTTCCGCCTGTATTAATCGCATAAAGCCGATAATAATACGTCGTCCGCATGGACAGTCCGGTATCGGTATATCCGGTGGTGGTTAGATCGGAAGCAAGTGTTGTCCAGGTCGTTGCGTCCATCGAACGCTGTAACTGCCAGTAATCGACATTTGTTGCCGTCGGCCACAAAAGGGAGATCGCCTGATCGGTAACCGTTCCAATCGAAATTGTCGGTGCGGAAGGGGGAAGCGGATTGGTGGTTACTGATAAAGTACGATAAACGGAATGCAGACCGGTTTCTGTCGCTGTTGATATTCTGTAGGAGTAATTTGTCTCCGGAGAAAGTGTACTGTCGGTGTAACTGTTGTCCGTCAAATTTGACGCGGCGATTGTCCAGGTGTTTCCATCGATGGAGCGTTCCAGGCAAACAGGAAAATCAGAATTGCCGTCTGTCCAAACAAGCGAAACGGAATCGGAGTCTTTAGCGGATAACGTAAATGTGGATACCGGATCAAGAATAGCTGAAACGG
Source organism: uncultured Planctomycetaceae bacterium (assembly GCA_964652875.1). GTDB lineage: Bacteria > Planctomycetota > Planctomycetia > Pirellulales > Thermoguttaceae > JAUNBG01. The sequence continues at coordinate 791 of CAZZEF010000157.1, read as the reverse complement.
CTGTTCCGAAAGCGGAACTTCCCGCTGTATTGACTGCCGCAATTCGATAGGAATAATTGTTCGTATTCGCATTGAGTGATGTGTCATTATCCTGCCAGGTCAGAGTCGATATATCTGTCTGAACTGTTGTCCATGCGGTTCCGTCAACAGATCGCTGCAAGGTGTAACGATCCGCTCCGGATGCCGCTGACCAGGCGAGCGAAACCGTATTTTCATCAACGAGAAGAACCGACGTCAATTCCGGGACGTTCGGCAGAACAAGGGGTAATGCAACACTGACAACCGTCGAAGGGAGCGAGGTTACAGGAACAGACAGCCAACTGCTTACTCTGTAATAATAAGTATTACCCATCGTCAGCGAGGTGTCGCTGTATGTTGTACCTGAATAATCCGATTGAATGGTCGTCCAATTATGATTGTCTGTCGAACGCTCAATAATATACTGGGCTGTATTATCAAACGGTGTCCAGCTCAATCCGATAGTGGTAAGATCAGTGGCTTGCGCTGTCACATTTGTCGGAGCCAAAAACGGAACGACCGTTGCCGTAACGGTTGTGGAAACAGGGGAATTACCCGCTGTGTTATTGGCGTACAATCGATAGGAATAAATGGAATTTGCCGTTAAATAAGAATCGGTGTAGGTGGTACTTGTTATATTACTGTTTACCGTTGTCCAGGTATTTCCATTATCAGAAGATCGTTCGAGAATATAACACTGTGCACTGGTCTTTGCTGTCCATGATAACGCGATTTCATGACAGGAATACGCTGTTGCCGATAAATCAGCCGGA
>CAZZEF010000156.1:0-10914 GCA_964652875.1 uncultured Planctomycetaceae bacterium | reverse complement strand
AGGTATTGGGAGATCTCAAATTCGGGCCCCCCGAACATTCCTTCATGACTTCCGAGCCGATGCCCGTTGAGCCAGACGGTCGAATGATAGTCAAGACCGTCGAACGACAGAAAAACATAATCGTCTTTCCAGTCGGAGCGCGCTTTGAACGATTTTTGAAAACACCAGCTTTTCTGATGGATCCATTCATAACGATCCGAATTTTTACTCAAATAAGGATCGCCGTCGAAGCCCGCATAAAAAAGTGCTTTTTCAACGGTCATCGGCCGGGCCATCCTGTATTTCTTTTCGCTTACCGCCTGATCCGGAGAATTGGGCCATTGATCAAGCGGAAAAAATTCCCAATCGGCGGAAAGATCCAAATGCCGGTCACCGCTTCGGGGGGTTATTCGAAAAACATTTTCCGTTAACACCTGGGGCTGCTGACTTGCGTCCGGCGCTCTTTTACTGGATTGCGGAGAGGGTTGATGATTAACCGCCAAAAGTGACGGCGCAAACAGAACCGCTAAAAAAAGAAGGAAAAATTGTTTCATAATAGGTGTCCTTTTTGAAAGACTGATTTTAAAGAGACAGGATTCCCGGAACAGGGAGACGCACGTTGGGCGCGGCGGCGAATGTTTCAGACCGCCGTATAACCGGTTTCGCGATGAATTTTCCGTTATAACGTCAAAGGAACAGCCGATTCACGAAATCAATCGGCGGAAATAACGGAAAATTTAAAATGAGAACAGTATAAATGCCGCTGTTGACTTAAGAGTGTCAGAGAACACGTTACTTGCTCAAGGGATTTCGTAAATAGTAAAAACGTCCGTCTTCGGCGCCGACGACAAGGTCCGGCAGTCCGTCGTTGTTGAAATCGGCCGCTGTTGGACTGGTTGTATGTCCGGCCAGTTGAGTCGAACTGACCTTGCCGATAAAGCGAAAGACCGATTTTCCGTTTTTCGTTTTGATCTGTTTGATAACATCGGCGTTTGCCGAATTAATAATGATATCGACAAGTCCGTCATTGTCCCAATCGGTCAGACAGATCTTTCGTCGCCCTGATCCGCCGTCGATGTTTTTATTCAAGCGGAGCGGTTCCCCGTTTTCAAGAACAAAGATCTTTTCCGGATGTTTGAGTTTCAGCGAACCGTTCGCGTCTTTATAACGTTCGTAAAAGACAAAATATCCCTGCTGATCGAGCATGCAAAGATCGACAAGACCATCTTTGTTCCAGTCGAACATAACCGGAGTGGTCCGCCATTGGGTCAGGAGCTTTTTCCCGTCCGGTTTCATCCAGCCCCAAGCCAGTTCGGGCTGTTTTTCGATCCATTCGACTTCAATGGCCTGCGCGGGGGCCAGTTTCGGATTCGTTTTGCTTCCGATATTTTTGAACCAAACGACTTTACCGAGAACACTGCTGGTCATAATATCAAGCAGTTTGTCTCCATCCCAATCGGCAACGGTCAAAGTAGTGTATCCGTATTTGCGTTCGATCGGTCCTTGAATCGAACCGTTTGGTCCGGCCATAATATGAATGACTTTTCCATCCGCTTCAAGATAGACGGGACGATCCCATTTCGGAAATTCATCGCCCGGTTTGCTGAGATTTTTAAAGAAGAGAATGTTGCCTGCCGAAGTTCCGCAAACGATATCGATTGATCCATTACCGTCAAAATCGACGCAGCAGGGAGTTGACAGCGAACCGGCTTTCAGCTCATAAGCTTCTTGCTGGAAGTAAAGAGGAGCCTTGAAAACAGGTGATTTGACCGTGATCCCGTTCTGGTTGATCCGGCGGAATTTACCGGTATTTTCATAAAGGCAAACGCGTCCGTCTTCGTTTCCGCAAATAATATCGGGGCATCCGTCGCCTGTCCAGTCGTAAACCAGGGGGGTAATCATGCACATGACGTCATGCGCGAGTGATCCGTCTTCCAGTGTTATAAAAACGGAAGGGGCGTATTTCGGTTCTGTTCGGGTGCCAATGTTTTCGAAGTAATTAAAATGCTCAATGAATTCGCCGCAGAGAAGGTCCAAATCGCCGTCTCCGTCGAAATCGGCGAAATTCGGGGAAGGCCATCCGTAAGTCATGAGATCTTTTCCGCTGTCGAGTTTCAATCGGAAAGGAGTTTCGTAAACGGGCTTGTCATTGGTTCCTTTGTTCAGGTAAATATAAACGTTTCCATGTGACTGACTGTTTTTCCATTCGCCTTTTTCGTTCCAGGCATTGGCCCAGCCGTAAGGCTTCCAGTCGTCGGTGCCGGCGATGAGGTCGAGTTTTCCGTCGCCGTCGAAGTCGACGTATTTCCACATATTTCCGCGAACGCCGTTCGGATGCGGATTGGCTTTGACAGGAAGCGAAACGGGCTTGTCGAGTCCGGTATTAATGAAGTCAGGAAATTCCTGCGCCGGACGGAGAACACGCAGTTGACCGTTAATATAACTCGGTTCGACATTAATTTGACCGCCACTGATCCGTTCCCCTTTTTTAAAGACCGGCATAAAGTGGGTTTTTACCGGTTTACTGGAGAGTTGACCGACGCCGAAACCGGGATTGTTTTGGTCAATTCCCTTACTTTCGAAACGATAAGTACCGTTGTAAGGTACGCATTCGGTTGAACAAATCAGATCCGTTTTGCCGTCCTTGTTGAAATCAACGGGAACAGGCCAGCACCATAAACCGACGGCCAGATCGTCCAGCAGTCCGGGATTATTATAAAGCATTCGGGTCATTTCCGGAAGTGTTTCCTTTTTGTCCGCCGCGCTGGTTTGAACGATTGCGGTTCCCAATAAAAGAAAAGCGGTCAAAAGCGAAAATGTCTTTGTTTTCATATTGTTGTCCTTTCTTAAACATATGTTCGGATTTCGCGATTATTAATTGTCTGCCGACGTTGTCTGAACGTCAAAGCATGAATTTCAATACGGTCAGAACCAAAGCATGAATTTCATTATAATTTATTGTTCGTTCAAATACAATCGTTACAGTCTGCAAAGGAAGAATTTTATAGGGACATCTTTTTTAAAATTCCGTAATTTCCGCCGATTGATTTCGCAAATAAAATGTTTTTTGACCTTGAAACGAAAATTCTGCAATAAAACCGGTATATTTTATTTTTTTAACGGTATAATAATGAATATCCTGGAAAATACAATTTTTATCGGAGTAAAAAATGAATCGAAAATTATTTTTATTGATGACGGTTTTGACTGTTCAGACGATATTGGGGATCTTCTTTTCCAGCTTGCGGGTCATTGGCGCCGAAAAAACGGACATTAATGACAATTTGATCGTTCTTGTTTCTGATCTTCATGTCAGTCCGGATCCGGTCGTAAGACAGAACGGAAAATACAAGGCTGATACGGCGGGGAATTTGGAAAATTTCGCCGCGGAAGTGATCGGCATGACTCCCCGGCCCGCTGCGGTGCTGATCCTCGGTGATCTGGTTGAACACGCAACGGAAAAATCTTATCGAAAAGCAAAAAATTTATTGGCCCGTTTCGACGAACAGGGGATAAAATATTATATAGTCGCCGGAAATCATGACAGAATAGATCTTCTTAAAAAGTTTTTTCCGCAATGCGCCGAACAAGTCGACGATAAAGGAAATCCCGCATTTTATCTCGAATTACCCTCTGTTCGGTTCGCGTTTGCCGAAACAACTGATCGAACCGGTAAGGATGGATATTTCGCCGCAATGACCCCGGAAGCAAAAAATTTCCTTTTAAATAAAACAGCGTTCAATCCGTTGAAACCGATCTTTATCGGAGGACATCATCAGATCGATTTCGCAAAGATCTTTCCGGAGATCTGTCCGCAAAACGGGAAAATTTCCGATGTCGTTGATCCGCAAAAAGCCGGGGATAAAATCACGCGATCTGTTCACGTGAACCGCAACGCGCCTGGATCCGAACGCGTTCAAGGCTGGATTCACGGACACCTTCACTATTACGACAACAAGATCTCTCCGGAAGGAATACGGATTCATTCGATTCCAAGTATCGGTTTTATGGATTACGGTAAATCACCGATAGTCGGTTATTGTCTTCTTGAAATCTTTTCGGACAAGTACTCCGTTACGCTGATCACCGCCGATAAAAAAGATCCTCGAAACGGTACTAAAAAAGAGTTTGCGATTAAATAAGAAACACAAAAGCAAGGAATAATTTAATGAAAATATTGAAACTGCTGCTGATTGGTCTGTTTGTTTTGATCGGTGCCCGTATGAATGATCAGAATTTGAATGGTCAGGAACTTCTCAACGCCGATTTTTCGGCGGTCAAGGGAGATCTTCCGGAACATTGGTCCTTAATGGATCATGATACCGGCTGCGAGAAGACGGCAGACGGCATTCGTTTGACGGTTTTAAAGGAAGACGGACCGTTTGACGGATCGTTCGGACAGACGATTAATTTAAAGGAAAACGGTATTCATTTGAAACTGTCGGCAAATATACAAACGGAAGTTGCCCAAATGGCTTATCTTCAGATCAAACTTTATAAGAAACATAAAGAGATCCGCCGAATTTCTTCTCCGGGAGCCGCTGCTGGAGCCTCGGATCTGAAAATTGTCTTTACAACGGATGAAGCCGATGCTCTTCAGGTGATCTTTCGGCTTTCGCGGCGGGGACATGTCGGGAAAAGCGCGATTTTTTCCAATATTCAGCTGACCAAGATCAAACCTGGGTCAATCGCATGCTGGGCGGTTAAAGAAGGAAAAGCGGAACTGGAATACGGTGAACGATCTTTCCGGGCTGATCTTCGCCGGGCTGACGGATCGCAATTTGTTGTCAGTCAGACGATTCCCGCCGATTCCGATCTGATCCGCGGCGGATCAAGCGCGAAAAACAATCAAAAAGAATTGGAGTTTTCCGTTAGAACTTGTTGCGATTATATCGGATTCGTTCATTTGGAGGCGGATCTTTATAAAGAAGGGAAAATGATCGGAAAAGCGGAGGATCTTTCCGTTGAGCGCGTCAATAATATGACGAAAAGTTCAAATAAAAAAGCGGCGGAGAACAGATCAATCAGTTTGAACGGTGATTCCGCCGAAAGCGGCACGCGTCCGTTGCGATCGGCTCAAAACCGGTGGCCTGTTGATCGGCTGCGGCTGAAATTCGATCCGAAAAATGCTGACAGGCTGGAATTGCGGATCTGTTTTGACGGCGCGGAATTTAGAAACGGGGAACGGGCCGTATGTACCGATTTTTATATTGGCCCTTATCGAAACGGACTACCGGAATTTGAGCAGAAAAAAACGCGGCTGGAAATCGTTCCCGGCTATCGTGTTTGCAGTCTTTATCTGCATGAGTGCCGAACGGAAAAAGAATCTGATTTCCAGTCCGTGCTTCAATATCGCAAAGAGGGGGAATCTCAATGGCGCACCGCGCTGTCGCCGGTTTATTTACCCAATCAGCGCTGCGCCCGGGGAAGTCTTTTGAATCTTGATGAAAATACTTCTTATCAGCTCCGTTTTGATTTTACCGACGGCGGTCAGAAAAAATCCGTTCGCAAATCATTTCGAACGCTTAATGTTCATGTTCCTGTTGTTCGAACGATCGAATTAACTCCCGATAATTTCCGAAAAATAAATGAAATGATTCCCCAGGAATATTTTTATCAGGAAAATTGGGAAAGTGAGTTGGATCCCGTTAATAAAGTTTCTGAACAGAAACCGAAAGGGTATCTTCGTTTTGTCAGCAAGCCGGGGACTGTTCTTGATGGAGGAGATGATTTTCCAGCGGCGATTCATCTTCAAAATGTTCAAAATATTATACTCGAAGGTTTAACGGTTCGCGGCGGTAAAGTTGATGCGATTCGGCTTAATCAAGCGCGTAACATTCAAATAATTAACTGCGATATTGCCGGATTCGGAATGATTGGTGAACGCCGGGTTGATCTTGATGGCAAGTATTATTTGAAAGAAAACGCAAGAAGGGCGCTTAATAATAATGCCGGCATTCATGTCATCGAATGCGATTCTGTTCTTATCGAGAGGAATTATATACATGATCCGCGGGGAACGGCCAACAGCTGGTTTTATTCTCACCCGGCAGGACCGAACGCTGTTTTTATCGGCGGGACAACCGGCGCCGCGCTCCGGTTTAATGATTTTATTGGCAGTGACCGCAAACGCTGGAATGATACCGTTGAATGCGAAAGCGGAAACGGCAGCAATCGCGGAAGCGTTTATCGGGACGGTGAAGTTTGCGGAAATTATTTCGGTTTCGGAAATGACGATGGAATGGAACTTGACGGCGGACAGATCAACTGCCGGTTCTTTCTCAATCGGACGGAAGGGCATCTTTGCGGTGTTAGTACTGCTCCTTGTCGAAAGGGACCATCTTATCTGTATCAGAACATTTTCTGTAATCAGGGTGATGAATACGGACTTGTCGGCGCGGGAATTAAAAACGTTTACGGAAATCTCGGACTTGGCCGAATGTTTTTCTTCAATAATACAACAGTCGGATACGGGACCGGATTCAGCGGCTGCGGCGGAGAACGGGAAGAATACGAGCCTTTGAAAGGAAAGAATTTTCTCAAAGCGGTCGCGAGAAATAATATTTCCGTTACCGGAAGCTGTGTCAGTTCATCTCTTTACACGATCTTGAAATGTGATTTCGATTATGATCTTTTTTATCATGCCCGCAAAGAATCGAAAAAAGAATTCATTGCTTTAAAAGAAGCAGGATTGGAAGAACACGGAATTCATGCCTCTCCCGATTTTTTGGACGCGAACTCCGGCCGTTATGAACTTAAAAAAGGATCGCCCGGTTACGAAAGCGGTGTCTCCGCCGCCGGTCTTTTTAATGACGAAAAGATCAACTTCGGCGCGTTTCAAAAGAACGGACCAGTTTCAATTCCGATGCGCCCGATACCTTTTTATACCGATTCAATGACCGTTCGGCTTGACGCGTCCGGCGATCAAGCTGATTCGAAAAAAGTAACGGTTCTGATCGATGGCGGCGATTTCTCCGATGATTTTTCCGTTTTATGTCCGGAAAGCGCTCCTTTCTTTAAAGTGACACCGAACACCGGGCGTCTGTTTTCCGGTAAACCGGTTGTTCTGACCGTTTCATCAGTTCCGGAAAAGATCGATCAGGCTCGGCGAAACTCTTCCGCCTTTATTATCCGAACGTCAAAGGGATACTCAAGACCGGTTTCCGTTCTTGTTGATTCAAGAGAAAATAAAAATTTGATCGAAAAGATGCGCATTGGCGCTGTTTACGCGGCATCGATTCAAGAAAACAGTTTGCCGAAAAAAAACAGTCTGACGAAGGCTGAAAAAAAACAAAAGGAACACGGCGCCAAAACAGCCTCTGTTGTTTTCGATGTTCCGAAAGAGGGAGAGTACTGGCTTTTTGTCAAAGCGTCCGGTAAGGTTCGATCCCTTGTTCTTGATAACGGCGAGGCGATCAAGCGTATGCCCATTGGATCTCATTTGACCGAAAACGCTTGGTATAATATTGGCTCTATTGTTTACAGCGGCGATGTCAATCATCCTTTCAAACTGACCGCGGGCCGACATGTTTTTCAGCTTTCGACCGGTACGGGAGAACGCTGCTCTGTTAAAGCCGCCGCTTTATGTGAAGATCCTGACGCGTTTCGGCTTTGCCCTTAAAATAAAGGATCGACGGCAATATTACGCTCTTGACAACAGTTTGATATACTGGTTTCATCATGAATTTTCCGTTATAACGTCAAAAGAAGAGCCAGCGCGCGCAGTCAATTGGCGGAAATGACGGAAAATTTAAAAAAAAGAACAGTATCAAACCGCGGTTTGATTTCTTTAATCCGTCAAAAGCAAGCCAACGGTCCCTCATGACAATATGTTTTTCTTAAATGGAGGACTTTTCGCTTGCGTTTGATCTTTTATCCGTTATTTTTTTGTTGAATTTTGCGGAATCAAAAGTATTTCGGGACCGCAGAAAAAGTAAGGGGGAATGCCCCGCAGTGAAAGATGAAAATCTTCAAGAACGCCAACAGAAGGACGGTCGGTTTTCAAGGTCCAAACACCGGCAAGAGGAGTTTTTCCTTCTTCGGAATAGCAGAGAATGGTCTCTTCGATATTGTCTTTTTCCCAATATTTTTTCCCGTTAGGATCATAAACGGTGACTTTGACTTTTTCGGCGCCTTCTCCGACGATGCGCAGCGCGAATTCTTTGGTGTTTTCAGGAACATAGAACGAGCATGTTCCGCGCCAATGAACGAAACTTGTGTAAGGATGACAGCAAATGGAGACGGGAACGGAACATTCCGTCAAAACAGCGGCATGAGTCCGCAGAGACAGTAAAAGAGTATGAATACCGGATTCTTTGGCGGTGTACTCGATCTTGTTTTCTTCTTTGAATTTTTTGACCGAAGAGAAGTTGACCGTTTTACCGGAAGGCGAAGTTAAAACGGCGGGATGATCGGACGCTTCGGTTCGACCGACAGGGATCTGTATCCAGGTAACGGCGATCTTTTGACCTTTTTCGGCATAAAGAAGATATTCGGCTTTGTTCCGCATTTGAATGGCGGAGTCTTTAAGCGCCCCTGTTCCAAAGGGGATCTGAGCGCATTTTTCGGGAACAACCGCAGGAATACGACGAAAATTAACCGTCGGATAATTCTTTTTGCACCATTGATCGTTAAGAACGGTAAGTAATTTCGTACCGTTTTTGATTTGAATTATCTCGCCGTTGACTTCGGAAATCCCGTAACCGTTAAGGGTACTGTCGATGAATTTGATTACCGGTTCATTCCCGTTATAATGAACGGTAATATTTTTAAACGTCATTTTTCCAAGGCTGTTTTCATCATTGGCTTTGGAGGAAACGATGATTGGACTGACCGGCTTTTTCAGCTCTTGATCTTCTTTGGTGAACAGTTCGACATTTTCGAACCGCAGATCCATTCCGTCAACCGATTTCCCGCGAACGATTATCATTGAGTTGTCTTTTTCGAACCGGCAGTTTTTAACGGTGAAAGATCCCTCAAGCGTTTGAGTTTCGCCGTTTCCGACCGCTAAAAAAAGTCCGTATCTCTTATTGTTTTTAGAGACGCAATTGTCAAGAACAATAGAGGCGGGTCCGCTGCTTCGGTCGAGATTCGGAAGATAAAACTGGTAAGCATCACCGGCGTTGTTTTCACAAAGACAATTTTTCAAAACACAGTTGACGAGTTTTTCCGAATTGGTGTTCGGTTCGAAATCAATGCCCGATTCCGGGGCGGTGCCGACAGTATTTTTCATGACGGTGTTTTCGATCAACAGATTTTCAGCGGTAATAACACTGATCCCCTGTCGGTTATTGTCGTCGCAAATGACATTACTGATGCGAATGTTTTTATTGGTAACTCCTTTTTTCGCTGTTCCGAGATAAATTCCATCACCGCCGGTTGAAATGATCGAAATATTTTCAACGGTAATATTTTCAGAACTTTTTATATTCAGGCCATGCCGCCATTCTGATTTTTTATAAGCATCGGTATGATAATCGGCCTTACGCATTCTCAAAACGGCTCCTTTGCCTTCGCCGCGGATCGTTACGTTTTTAACGCAGGAAATGTAAAACAGAGAATCGGTGATTTTGTGAAACGATCCTTTTTTCGCCAATATTTCCGCGCCTTCTTCGAGAATGATTTCCTTGTCGGAATGAATGGTCAGCGGATCAGTGATCCAAGGTCCGGCCATTTTATCAATAATGATTGTTTTGGCTTTTGAGTTAAGTGCCGCTCGAAGAAAAGCGGTGTTATCTTCCGGGCTGTACCCCCACCAGGAGACGCGGACGGTGTCGAGATATCCCTGCTGCGCCTGCCGGACTTTTTCTGCATCGGCGGCAAAAACGAACGCGGTCTGAAAAATCAAAACGGCGGCAAATACCAAAAATTTTTTCATGATAGTCCCTTGCTGATAAATAATTTTTTGACGGAAAGAAATGTATTTTCCTGATAGATCAAATAACGATTATTGAAATTTCATACTTCCGGCTTTTATATAATTTTCGCGATTTACCGATTGACTTTGTAACTTGGCAAATCTTTTGACGTTGGAACGGAAAATTCTCAAACCGGTATCATTGAGAGCTGTTTTGAGACTGATGACGTTTTCGTTTGTGTTTCAGCAAAAATATTTTACCGCGTCTTTCCAAAATCAAAAAAACCGGAATAACGGGAACGTCTTTTCAGGAGCATAACGAAAACAAATGAATCGGAATGAAACCGACCGTCAAGGAGAGAAATTGCGGCGGTCCGTCAAGACGGGGCGGACCGTATTAATATTGGTCTGTTCGACAGAGCCTTACATGGATCCGTCCATTTTTACGCAGGGAAGGGGCTTGGCACCGTTGGTGATCAAAAATTGATAAAGCGCCTTGTCGCAGTTTAAAATCGCGTATTTGAGAATTGACCAGTTATCGACCGACTTGCAGTTTAAATTGACTTTTTTCTCGACCAGGTATTTGATCAGATCGACATTGTCGGCATGAACAGGACTGAGAGTCGCGCATCTCAAGACACAAAAGCCGTTCTCATCGGTTTTATCGATATCGGCTTTTTGATCTTCGACAAAATAGCGGACGAGCTGCAAATTTCCGCTTTCGGCGGCGCTGTTAAGCAAGAAGGGAGCTTTGGGGTCGAATTGCCGCTCTTTAAAGAGATACAACATCAGATCTTTATTTCCGCTTCGGGCGGCGTGTCGAAGAAAATCGAGACCTTCCGGCGACAAGGGGGCAACGTTGGCTCCTTTGCCGAACAGGTATTTAACCAGTTCGAGATTTCCTTTTTTAACAGCAATGTAAATGGCGTTGAGTTGATCGTCATTTTTTAGATTGAAATCGGCTCCATGTTCGATCAGATATTCGGCCAGTTTACTAAATCCTGATTCGATGGCGAAATGCAGAACTGTTTGGCTGTCGAAAGTTGCGGCGTTGATATTCATTTTGAGATCTTCAACGC
>CAZZEF010000155.1:0-10934 GCA_964652875.1 uncultured Planctomycetaceae bacterium | reverse complement strand
TGGGGCGAATGTCCGAACGGTCAATGCGACTCCCGATTAATTATTATGTTTTCCGATTGAATTATATTGAGACTTTAACCGGTTTGTGATTTGATACTGATTTCAGGATAAATTTTCCGTTACAACGTCAAAAGATCTGCCGATTTACGCGGTCAATCGGCGGAAATGATGGAAACTTAAAATAAATGCGGTATAAAATTTATTTGAGTAACGCTTCTTTATACTTTCCAAAACGGTCAAATACAATGTCGTCCGCGCTGTTTTTTTCTTTGAAATTGTTTTTTCCGCCATCGTCTTGTTGATTCAACCCGACGGAGTATAACGCATACTGCTTTGATTGGTCATTGTATTTGTAAACAAGCGTTTTTTCCCGGACAAAAGGATCGGCGGGAAGTTCCCGCAGGTAATCAGGAACAAGTTCGTTCAGTTCACTCGGATAACGGTCCTTGTCCAAATAAAACCGATCAAGCGCAATGCCGGTTTGAATTAATTGCCTGTTCGTTTTTTCTTTTGTCATTGACTCCAAAAATTGTTTCATTGAAGAGATCGTTTTAACAATCGCCAGATCCGTGTATATTTGGGACCGTTTTCGAATGAAAAACAAACTTGTAAAATATTTCCAGTTTCTGTTTTCGACCTTTAGGTCATCGAACGATTTGAGCAGATCATGAAAAGACTGTTCGTATTCGGAGTAATCCTTTTGTGAACAAATATTTTTGATCCGGCATAAATAATCTTGAGCCCGTTTCATTGCGATATTTTTATCGATTGGCAGGCGAAAGATCACCCAGCGTTCGTCCCAAGTAACGTCATAATCGCGTACAAAAAAATAACTTTCTTCCTTTTTGTCTTTCCGTAATTCATTCGGATTGTCGAGGACAAATTGAAATCCGCTCAGCTGGATCAGAAATTCCGTATTAAACTTTTGTCCGTAAAAAACCGATTGATCCCGATTTAACCCGATAGAGTTGTATTCCCGGTTGAGCCGGGCCATCTGATCTTTCGACAGATTACCGAATTGGAGTAAAAGAACCGTTTCTTCCAAGGCTGCGTAAAGAATTGCGTTTCCGACTGAGTATTCGACCGCGCAGCGAACGCCTTTCTTCATTCGGTCCGACAGGTAATAAATACCAATCAGATCGTCAATCGCTCCGTCAAGATCTTTAAGGGCCAGACGGTGATTAATACGGGTTCGGACAGCGTTCATCAGTTCATGCTGGGCCTGAATGTCCGGCAAGAGAACCATAAGCAGGTTATGACTTCCGTTATCGCTGCTGCTATGAAAAGAAGAGTAAATGGGCTTGCGAACCGATTTTTGAAAGAGATCCAACAGCGGGTCGAATCGTTTCAGCCATTGGCCTGCCTGCGGAAATTCCTGATCCGTCCAGGGCCGCTGCAGGATCTGTTTTTTGACAACATTTCTGGCTTTTTGATATGAGACCCGTTCCGGTGCCGGTTGACAGTTTACATAAATATTGCACTGTTTTTTTTCGAGAATCGGTTCATTGCCCTGAATTCCATTAATGATCAGCCAAACTTCCAAAGGTACATAATCGAGATATTCAGGCTGCGGATAAGGATCGATCTGAAGTTTTTCACATAACGGGAGCCAGTTTCTGTACCACCAGTTTTTACTCATTTTATTGGACGGCATTTGAGACCAGGGGATTTGTGTTAATACCGCCTGCTCCAAGACGCGCGGTCCCATCGCCGCCAAAATATCGCGAAAACCGTTTTCTTCCGGTTTGGACAGATACTGTTCCTGAAGATCATAATAGATTTTTTCGTAATCGACCCGGGACCCGTTATTGTATCGGGGCTGAACGTAATGATGAGATTCTCGGGTTATTTTTACCGGGGAGGGAACAAGTGAAAACCAAATAAAAATCAGGATCAGAACGAGACAATACCAACGTTTGCGGCGGTGCCAAGGTCGATTCGTTTTAAGAACATTGCTGCCCGCGCTTGCGACGATCTCTTCCGCCTTTTGGAGGACGAAAGCGGAGTTGTCCTGTATGATCGGATTTGTCTGAAGAAACCGTTCACGATCCAAATCGGTTGAATTCTCCGAAGTCTCTTGATTATTTAAATCAATTTGACTGTTCGAATTTTGTTCTGGCTGATCAATAAATTCGGTCGGCTTGTTTGAACTGTTTGGATCATGAATTTCTGCTTGTGTCATTGGGGTGACTCCTGCGTAAAAGACCGTCTGATCTCAATGTCCTTTTATTATTTTGACGGAGAACTGTCGTATTCCCGATAGTCAGCGTCCGAATTAATTGGAAAACGGGTTACGGAAGGAACGGTCAACTCATATTGCGCCGATGCTGACTGGCCCGACTTTGTACTGTTGGAATGCTCGTTTACGGCGAACATGATCACTCCTCCTAAAAGAGTTCCAAGAAGAAGTCCAAAAAGAAGGGCGGAATTTCTGACGGAACGCACGTATTGACGCAGAGAAACCGTTATTTCCTGGCTTCCTGTCTGAACGATTGTTTCCGCGAGACGGAGATCGAATTCCGCCCTCTTATTGGATATGCTGTTTCGACACAGCAGAAGGAGTCCTTCTTTTTGCGCGTTAATGAGCGAATCTTGACGGACTTGAGGTTTGAGAGCGGCCAGCGCGACTTCAAATTCCGTTCGATCTGTATCAAAGTTTTCGATTCGGCTTTTTTCATACGCGTCTGTTTCAGTCATCATTTCGCAGTCCTCCCCGCAAAAGATCAAGTGCTTTTTCGTATTTTCTGAAAACGGAAGTTTTGGATATGCCGGTCATTTCCGCAATTTCTTCAAAAGACAATGCGGCCCAAAGATGCATGACAACGATCTGACGGCTTTCGTCATTCAGGTCATCAAGACGACGAGCCATTTCCCTGGCGTCCAGACAATTTTCAGGACGTTCTTCAAATTCCAGCGGAATCATTCGGGAAAAGTTCTCGGTAAAGCGTTCCCGGGCCGTTCGTTTTCGCCAGAGATCAATCGCCGTCGTCCGCACTGTTTGGAAAAGCCAGCCAGCCGGATTTTCCGGCATTGATCGCCGGTGAAATGATTTCAGCATCTTGAGAAAAGTTTCCTGAACGACATCTTCCGCGTTTTCCGCTGTCCATTTTCGGGCATAAAGCGTCAGGGCCGGAAAATATTTTTCGACCAGCTCAATATATTTATCCCCGTCCATTTCCGGCATTGCTTTTTCCTGTGTCTGTTATTGGTGATCTAATACTGTAATTATAAACGTATAAAATGTCCTTGTATTCCAACAATAATAATTATTTTTAACGCTCCGGATATGAAAATATACACATAACAAATAATATCAATGAGTTAAAGATTTAAAATAAATTTATACGGCCTTCCTTGTTAATTTGTGTGATTTCGCCAATCGGCTTGCTGAAACGGTTGTTTCTTTTGACGTCAGATCGAATATTTTATAATGGAGTATAAAAAAGTATGATTAATTGCTATTTGTTATTATAGACAAAAAAAATATCTCCAATGGCACGAATACAAGATTGAACTGCAGAAAATATCAATCAGCCGAAATTTTAATGACTGACAGGAACGCCGGTCGGGAAAGATTTTTTTACCGGACAATAACAAAAAAAGACCGGGCTCAAAGCTCCGGTCTTAAAAGTATTAAAATACGAATCCTGCTTCGTAACGGATCAATTTATTTTTTACGTTTTTTGGGATTGTATCGTTGTTTGCGTTCCGCTTCGGCTTTGGCCAGACGCTGTTGCTCCTGCGCCTTGGCCAGGGTGTCTTCCATCCATTTGCGGAAACGGCTCTTGGGCTGTTCTTCAACAGGTCCGCGATGACGTTCTTTTTTTCTGGCAGGGACAAAAGCTGCCTTTTCCGTCTTTTTGACCGGCGCGGGAACATCAATCGACCCGTCCAAATTGACCTTCGGTTTCGGCAGACATTTTCGTTCGACCACTCCCCAAATACTGCTGACGATAAAGTAAATACAAAGACCGCTCGGTACTTTAAAGAACATGAAGCCCATAAAGATCATCATGAAATTCATCATGAATTTCATTTGACGCTGTTGTTTGGCAGCATCACCTTCTCCGGTTACCGGAGGCATCATGAATTTCTGCTGAATAAGGAACAACACGATTGTTACCAATGGAAGCAGATTTAAATAAGGACCGAGAATGCCCATATTGAACCCGGGCCACCCGAACGAATTCCAAAGTTCGCTCCAATCGAGAAACATATCCGGCGCGGCCAGATTGGAACACCAGCGGACACTTTCTCCGAAGAGCGGGACCCCGTAAAGATTGACATCCAAAGAAAGCGCTTTATAAAGTCCGATAAAGATCGGGAGCTGTATAAACATCGGCAGGCATCCGCCGAGAGGGTTGATCTTGTATTTGCGGTAAAGCGCTTGCTGCTGACGCATGAATTCCTGCGGATCGTCTTTGTATTTTTCCTTGAGCGCGTTGGCTTCCGGCTGTATGAGCTGCATTTTTTGCATACTCGCGTTTTGCTTCATACTCAACGGGAAGAGAAGCAGACGAACGAGAACCGTCAGCAGAATAATCGCAAGCGCATAACTGAAGGTGATCATTTTAAGGAAATGAAGGATCCATAAAAGCGGGATCGAAACGAACCAGAACCAGCCATAAACGATCGTGTCCTGAAGATTGTAAAGTTTGAGAACGTTCGGCTGTTTCGGACCGGCAAAAACGGTGAACTCATGCGCAAGCGTATCGCCTTTTTGATTATACGGAGCCAGTTCCGCTTCCTTGCTCTTCATGCGAAAAGTCGTATTGGTAAAACTGGGCGATTTTTTAAGAAGAACCCCCGCGCGAACCGGAAGATAGGAAAGAAGCCAGTCCGGCTGATTGACCTGTGTATTCGGAAGAACGGAACATTGAAAATATTGAGTGTCGATTCCGATGAAATCAAGATCGCCGCTTTCACTTTGTGTTGGAATATTTTCGGCAATATCGGAACATTTGACAACATTTCGCGCTTTTCCCGCGTATTTAACGACAAGATCGCGCATTCCGTAAGCGCCCCAGCCGGGCCCGGTCTTTCGGCCCATATTGTACCAAGCCCCCTCCATCGGAAGACCGGAAGGACCGTCAAGAATGTAAGAGATCTTATGCGCTTGCGCCGGATCCAAATTGCGGATCTCAAGACGAAGCGTTAAATGATAATTCTTTTCCGCGCTTTCTTTTTGACCTTTTGCGTCCGGTTTCGCTCCCTGTTCAAGTGACCAGATCTTGCGGACTTCAAGCTGACGGCTTAAAAGGATCTTGCGAAAGACCGCTTTATCCGTGTTGGAAAGTTCCGGAACGTAATCCCAATAGCCGTTGCGAAGTTCGACATCCGCCAGTTCTTTGGAAAGAAGAGGATCCTGCGAGGCGTCGATCAAATTCTTTTTGCCCGCTCCGGCCGGAACCCAGGCAAGATTTTCACTGCCGTCATAACTGCCCAGCGTCATTAAAAAGGAGAGCGGAATGCCGTTCTGTTTGCGTTGAGTACTCTTCAGAACGGAAAGAAGATCGTAATCTTCTTCCGCGCCGTATACTTTGCCTTGAAGTCCGGCAAGGTTTTTATAATCGTTGTAATTTTTAATGAACGATTCCGGTCGAACGATCGAAACAGGAGCGCGTCCCAAAACAACAGTAACATTTTCCGGGGCGATTGAAATCGGATTTACCGCCGCGGATGCCGACGCTTTATCGGCTTCCATCTTCTTTTCCGAAACGGACTTTAATTCGACTTCGGTTTTCTTGTCCATCGGTTGTTTGGGGGAGGTTTTATCGTTTTTAGCCGTTGCGGGTTTCGTTTCTGCTGTTTGGGCGGAAACGGCGCTTGGAGAGACGGGTTTTGCGGCTTGGGCTTCCGTTGTTTTTGCGGAATTGGTTTTGGAATCGGCGGTTTTTGTTTCAGCCGCTTTTGGCTCGGCGGGTTTGATGTCGGCGGTTGGTTCCGGAGCAGATTTCGCTTTTATGTCGCCGGAAGCGCTGAAAGTGGTCAAAGTAAAAGAACTTTTGGCTTTTTTGCTGTCAGACGCCGCTTGACGGACAATTTTTTGAACTTTGTCGTAAGTCGCTTGATCGGCTTTGATTTTATCCGCTTTAATAACTCCCAACTCGATTTTATCGCCGGGCCTGGTTTTCATAAGGAGGTCGCGCAGATCATTGAAAGTATGGATCTCGATTTTTTTCGCGTTTTCTCCGTGTGTGAGCGAAACAATACGGTCACCGGGCTTAAGACCCGCTTTTTCCGCGGCGGTACCGGGGCCGATCACTTGAACAGCGACTCCGGGAAGTCCCTGCCGGGTTTCGCTTTGAACGATCGTTTCATCGACAATGATTTGACCGAGATAACCTGTTTTGTCCAGAGTATCGCTGTAAATTTTTTCATTCAGTTCGATACGGGAAACAGCAGCTCCGCGATTGCTGAGCGTTACCAGCATACGGTAAGGGGAGTTTGCGTCCATTGAGCCGAGCGTTATGAATTCAGCCTTATCGTCGGTTTTGACGGAATTGGCGAGATCTTTCGGAAGCGCGGCCAGAACTTTATCCGGGGACGGCAGATTGTCGGGAACTTTCGCGTCTGCGACTTCGACATTGGCGTTTGGCGTATTAACAGACGGTTCTTCCGGTTTTTTGAAAAAGAACTGAAGCGCCACCCAAAACAGGAGGGTGAACAGAAGAATATTGAGGCAGCCTCCCGGTTTTTTTTCATCAACGCGTTTGTTGGAAGAAACAGGAGGGGGTAAGTTAGGCTGATAGGAAGGAAGATTCGGTGTCTGCATTATTCGATTAACCATTAATTCAAATTGTAAACGGATCCGATCGAAAACTCGAAAGATTATTAATTAATCGAAAAGCAAGAAAGCGTTGCGCCGCTGAACGGGACACCGTTTTAATAATGCTGTTTTTTCGAGATTTTGTTCGGTATCCAAGGGGGCTGTTTCAAGACCGGTCGTATTCAAACGCCGGTTCCTGGAAACAGCGATACAAGGAGGATCGGACGAACCAACAGGGAAAAAAGGGCCGGATCAAATCAAAAAAATGTTTGGGGAGGGATTTGCCAACGGCTCCGCCGAGCGATTATCGGCCCTGTTTGATTCGTTCGCCAAGGAAGTTGTCAAGATCCGGAATCGCGAGGATTTTTGCGCAGGTAGCCGCGCAATCGTATTCAACGCGTCGATATTCGATCGTCGATTTATCGAGATCATAAATAACATAACAGGCACGGGGATCTTTATCGCGGGGTTGACCAACCGATCCGACATTGATCATGAGCTTTTGATCGCCGAGCGGATAAGTGTTGCTGTCAAGATCCTGAATTCGAAGATATCGGTTTTCTTCTGTAAAGATCCCCGGAACATGAGTGTGTCCCTGAAAACAGTATTTGGGGATCAGCGCAAAAAGTTTTTCCATTTTTCCGCGTTCGATAATATCATCGGAAAAAACGTATTCACTCAACGGGTTTCGCGCGGATCCGTGAACATATAAAAACGGGGGATCTTTATGACAGCGCGGAAGTGTTCCGAGAAAATCCCAACGTTCGGATCTCCGGGCGTCGGAAGCCTTTTCCAACTGTTCGCGTGTCCAATAAATAGCTTTTTCCGCGGCGGGATTAAACCCGGAGGGATCGAACAGGGAGGCCTGGTCATGATTTCCAAGAAGACAGATTTTTCTGCGCGGATCGTTCATCATCAAATCGACGCACTCAATTGGATTCGGGCCGTAACCGATCAGATCGCCCAGACAATAAATTTCTTCCGCGTTCTGTTCCTGAATATCGTTCAAAACAGCTTCAAAGGCCTCAAGATTACTGTGAACGTCACTGATTATCGCTCGTTTGTCGAACAATGGTCTGTTCGCGGCCGGGTCCGACGGAAACGATCGAAACAGGTTTACCGACCAATTCACTAATACGGTTGATGTATTTAACGGCGTTTTCGGGAAGATCCTCAAATTTCGTCAAAGAGGAGATCTCTTCGGACCAGCCGGGA
This sequence comes from uncultured Planctomycetaceae bacterium, assembly GCA_964652875.1. Taxonomy (GTDB): domain Bacteria; phylum Planctomycetota; class Planctomycetia; order Pirellulales; family Thermoguttaceae; genus JAUNBG01. The sequence goes on along the minus strand of CAZZEF010000155.1, from coordinate 2,950 downwards.
ACGGTTTCGTAAACAGGAACCAGACGCCGAACATCGTCAATATCGGCCGGAAAGTAATTGATCTTTTGACCGTCGAGTTCGTAAGCAGTGCAGATCTTGAGTTCGTCGAAGGTGCTTAAAACATCCAGAAGAGTCAGCGCGATATCGGTTGCGCCGCTCAATCGGCTTGTGTACCGGACGGCGACCGCGTCAAACCAGCCTGTTCTTCGGGGGCGTTTGGTCACGGTCCCGTATTCGTTGCCGCGGTCCCGGATCTTTTGTCCGATCTGATCATGAAGCTCTGTCGGGAAAGGTCCGCCGCCTACCCGGGTAGTGTATGCTTTGACAATACCAATAAGACGTTTAATAAATGTTCCCGGAACACCGGATCCGTTGGAGACGCCGACACCGGAACTGTTGCTGCTGGTTACGTAAGGATAGGTTCCGTGATCAACATCAAGAAGGGCTCCCTGCGCCCCTTCGAAAAGCATTCGTTTATTGGCGTCGACCGCGTCGAGCAGGTAAGCGGTTGTATCGGCGAGATGAACTTTTAGTTGTTCGGCGAACCCGCGGTACTGTTCGTAAATTTCATCCGCGTTCATGAACTTGACGGAATCGCGCTGATCTTCGCGGGCCATTCCGGGAAGAATTCTGTTTTTGATCTCCGCGATACGGGCCACTTTTTCGCGAAAATCACTTCGGAACATTTCGCCAAACCGGATAGCGCCCGAGCGTCCGATCTTGTCGCGATAACAGGGACCGATCCCCCGCATCGTCGTTCCTATCGCTTCCGCTTTACCGCCGATCTCGTTCATCAGACGGTCTTCCTCAAAATGCCAAGGCATGATGACGTGCGCCCGGCTGCTGATGATCAGGTTTGTGTCGATTCGGACTCCGCGCTCCTGAAGAGATTTGATCTCCTGAAGAATCGACGCCGGATTTAATACAACGCCGCCGGCGACAACACATTGAACGTTATGCCGGAAAATTCCGCTCGGGATCAGCGAAAGTTTGTATTTTTCGCCGTTAATGACCACCGTATGTCCGGCGTTCGCTCCGCCTTGATATCGAACGACGATTTCATTCTGCTCCGTTAAAAGATCGACGATCTTTCCCTTTGCTTCATCGCCCCATTGTAAACCGATAACGCATGTTGCTGCCACGATATTACCCGTCTCTTTTTGTAATTAAAAACTTAAATCCAATTAATAAGGGCCGGAAGACAGAACCAATCCGGCCGATCCCAAAATACTGTTATATGATACCTTAAACATTTTAAAAGGACAAGTCCCCCAAACAGACTTACGAAGGCAAATGATCAAATTTTTAACGAAAAAACACAATTTAATCAATATAATCATATCTTTTTTTAGACTTTAAAAGTCTGTTTTGGGGTCCGTTCTTGACAAGCGCTCTTTTTTCGGTATATAATAAAATTAAATTCAAATTTTGAATAAAAATAATTTATTTATTCCTGTTGACAACAGCTAAGCCCGGTTTCATTTGGCTTTATACTGCTTTTGTTTTAAATTTTCCATCATTTCCGATGTCCGTCGCTGGAATCGCGGAAATTTAAAATCAAGGGCAGTATAAAATTGTTTTGACGGGAAAAGGATATTGGAACGAACATGATGCCTTTGGATCCGTTGGTTATTCTTTTTCTTTCGTTAATTATCGTTGTCGGCATGATTTCGATTTTTCGCATTCATCCATTTTTGGCGCTGATATCCGCGGCTTTTTTGGTCAGCTTTCTTTTTTCCGCCAATGGAACCGCCGAAACACCCGCCTGGTCCGTTAAAGTTCAACGGGTTTGTGCCGCGTTCGGAATAATGGCCGGGAAAATAACGGTTCTTATCGCGATGGGGACCATCATCGGCAAAATCATGACCGAAAGCGGCGCGGCCGATAAAATTGTCCGGTCGATCTGCCGGTTGATCGGTGAAAAAAGAGTGCCCGCGGCTCTGCTCGGCGGCGGTTTCGTTCTTTCTATTCCGGTTTTTTATGACGCGACATTTTATCTGCTACTGCCGCTGGCCCGATCCGTTTACCGAATCGCCCGAAAAAATTATCTTCTCTTTCTCCTTTGTATCGGATTCGGCGCGACGATTTCGCATGGACTGATCCCGCCGACTCCCGGCCCATTGATCATGGCCCAACAGCTTAATGTCTCACTGGCCATGATGATCCTGCTTGGACTGATGATCGGATCCTGTATGCTTCCCTGCGCCCTGCTGATCGCGAAATTTATTAACTGGTATATGCCGCGCCCGCATATTATTGATCATGAGCAGCTTCTCGCCTCCGGCCAGAATACCGCCGCAGACTTAACCGCCTCCGACAGTCCAATGACTGCTAACGGTTCAATGACTGCTAACGGTTCAATGACTGCTGTTGGTTCCAATGTTGCTGACAGTCCAAAAACTGTTAACGGTTTCAATAATACTGACAGTCCAGTGCCTGTTAACGGTTCCAATGTTGCGGTCGGTTCGGATCCGGCGGGGGGAACGGATTCCGTTTCCAATTCCTTTTTTCAAAAAGAAAAAACGAATCCGGAAGATCTGCGGCTTCCCTCCTTTTGGGCGGCCTTTCTTCCGATTTTTCTTCCGGTCGTTCTTATCGCGGCGGGAGCGGTTTTTTCAACGCTTGAGAAGAATAAAATTTTTACCTGGCCTGATTCAAATTGCTGGGGACGAAATCTGACCGCGTTTCTCGGAATGGCGGAGACGGCTCTTGTTCTTTCAGCAATTTCGGCGGTTTTGGTTTACCGCTTTGTTCGAAAACCATCGTTAAAAGTTATTGAAGAGAAGATCGCTTCGGCTTTGGAGAGCGCCGGGACGATTATTTTGATCACCTCCGCCGGCGGTGCGTTTGGAACAATGCTGCGTGAATCAGGGATCGGCGCCAGAATTCAAGAGTTGACCGGAACCGCGGAGCTTATGCCCGGTCCGGTTGTTTTAATACTCGCTTTTGC
>CAZZEF010000154.1:4028-11018 GCA_964652875.1 uncultured Planctomycetaceae bacterium | reverse complement strand
GTTCCAGCTGGCGTTCAGTGGCGCGAACATTAACCGCCGCGCCGAGCGCACCCAGATCATGATGCAGACAGACGCCTTTGATAACCGTTTTTTTGCCGTTGAGGAAGAAGCCGAGATTCGGATCGTAACGGAGCGACCGGATCCCGAACGGAATATCTTCCTGATCAAGCAGTTGGGAGCCTTGATAAATTTCGGCCCGGAGAACATACATATCGGGCGATTCGAGCCGCCATAAACGGGGCTGATTCAGGATCAGAAGCGGCAGGTCGGTTTTTTGGGTTTCGCCGGCTTTCAGATTGATTTCCAGCGGCGCGCCGGAGAGTAAAACCTGATCCTCTTTGGATCCATTGGGTGAACGTTTGAACAGCTTGGTCTTAACGGTCAGGTTAGTGTTTTGCGCGGATTCGTTCTGAAGTTCCGCGGAAACCCTGATTTCAGCCTTTTGGTCGGAAACGTTCGGAGTCGAGACGAACAGTCCCCAATGCGCGAAGTGAACCGGTCGGGCAATGGTCAAATAGACATTTCGATAAATACCGGCGCCGGTATACCAACGGGAGATCATTGGCGGCCGGGCGACCCGAACGGCGACGAGATTCGGTTGGGAACGGTCCTTGTTCAGATAGGGGGTGATATCAAGACGGAAGGAAGTATATCCATATCCCCATCCGCCGACAAGTTTGGCGTTGACCCAAACCGCGCAGTGAGACATGACACCGTCGAAGTCGAGATAAAAACGGGCATCTTTTTCCGCTTGGGGCAAGGTAAATGTTTTTCGATACCAGCCGATTTCAGTGCAGGGCAAGTACGTATCGCGGGGATCGTTTGTGCGCGAAAATGGTCCGTAAATGGCGAAATCATGCGGCAGGGTTACTTTTTGCCAGGTGGAATCATCCAGCGACGGCCAAACACGGTCGATTCCGTCTCCCGGTCTTGATCTGCTTTTAAAATTGATCTTTTCGCCGTTTTTGACAAGATCGTTTCCCGTTTGAAGCAGGAACGGTTCAAGTATGTTCCAAGACAGCCGCCAGCAGGCGTCTTCCGATTCCCCCTTGCTGAATTTCCAATGATCGTTGAAAGATATTTTTTCAGCGCCTGCCGCGGCTTGTCCGGTGAAAACCGGTGTCATTAGCGATAAAGCGACCAAAAAGCAAAAGATCTTTTTTAGTGACATCGTATACTCCTTAATGGTGTTAAATTTTATTGCCGTTAAGAACAGGTCAATATTATCCGTTAAAAACAAGCCAATATTATTCGTTAAAAACAGATCAATATCATATTGTCAATGTTTTATACTGGCATAATTTTCCGCGATTTTCGCCGGCTGATTTCGAAAATCGGATTTTCTTTAACGTTAGAGCCAAGCACGTTACGCTGCCGATATAAAAATTTCCATTAGTCTTGCCGACAGATTGGGCAGGTCGGCTGTTTTTTTGACATTCGACCTGAAAATGCTAATGGAGATCCGAACGTCTGTTCCTGCATGCAAGTCAAAATCAGAGAAACGTCAACTTCTATTTTATTAATTTATTGTTTGAATTCAAGAGTAAGGAAACCATTTGAGAAGAATATCTGATATTCGCCGAAACAAGTTGATAAAATAATGATATTTAAAGATGGCTGACTATTGACAAAGGGGCACCCGGTGATTACGATAATGTAATAATATATTTGCGGTTTTTGAAAGTCTGTCCCGCTTTTTATTTAACGCGGTTCCAAACGATTTTGCCGATTTTTAAGCCGATGTCAGGCAGCTTTTATACCGAGAATGTTTTATACTGCTTTTATTTTAAATTTTCCGCCATCTTCGCCGATTGACTCCGGAATCGACTGTTCTGTTCTTTTGACATGATAACGGAAAATTCATGATGGAATTGGTATAAAATTTCCGCAATTTCTTCCGATAGACTTTGTCTGCCGATAAAAATTGACGGAAAGGGTTCCCCCCCTTTTTCGTTTTTTGATATAAAGAGTTTTCAATTTAAAACAGGCAAGTTAAGAAATCACTTGCGAATTTTGATTCATTTTAAGGAAAGAAATTATGAACAAACCGATCTTGGGAACAGCGTTGACGTCGACCGCCATTAAGGTATTAATGCTCGGAGCCGGCGAACTCGGTAAAGAAGTGATCATCGAAATGATTCGACTTGGCGTTGAGGTGATCGCGGTCGATCGTTATGAAAACGCGCCGGGCATGCAGGTTGCTCATCGAAGTTACTGTATAAATATGCTGGACGGGTCGGAACTGCGCCGGGTAATTGAGCAGGAAAAGCCGGATTACGTCGTTCCGGAAGTCGAAGCGATTGCGACACCAACTCTCAAAGAGCTTGAAAAAGAAGGTTTTCATATTATACCGACGGCGACAGCGGCTTTTCTGACAATGAATCGGGAAGGAATTCGCCGATTGGCCGCGGAAGAACTCGGCTTGAAAACCTCTCAATACCGTTTCGCTTCCGATTATGAGGAATTCAAAGCGGCGATTGCGGAAATTGGAACCCCTTGTGTTGTCAAGCCGATCATGAGTTCGTCCGGACACGGACAAAGCGTCTGTAAAACACCGGATGATGCCGATCATTGCTGGCATATCGCTCAAGAAGGAGGCCGGGCGGGAGCGGGAAAAGTCATTGTCGAAAAGTTCGTCGATTTTGATTATGAAATTACTCTCTTGACGGTTCGTCACGCGATGGGAACATCGTTTCTTGAACCGATCGGTCATCATCAGGTGGACGGTGATTATCAGGAATCATGGCAGCCGCAGCCGATGTCCGAAGCGGCTAAAGCCAACGCGCAGGATTACGCGAAGAAAATCACTGACGCGCTGGGTGGACGAGGTATATTCGGCGTCGAACTTTTTATTAAAGGAGATGACGTTCTGTTCAGTGAAGTTTCGCCCCGACCGCATGACACCGGAATGGTCACGATGATTTCGCAGGATCTTTCCGAATTCGCTTTGCATGCCCGGGCGATTCTCGGTCTGCCGATCCCGAATATCGCCTTTCATGGTCCTTCAGCTTCCAAAGCGATTGTTGCCCGCGGAAACAGTACTAAAATTTCTTTCGGTAATCTCGCCGAAGTTTTGTCCGAGCCCGATACGTCAATGAGAATTTTTGGAAAAGGAATTGTTAAAGATCATCGCCGGGTCGGGGTTCTCCTTGCCCGGTCCGATACGGTTGAACATGCCAAGGCAAAAGTGTTCGATATGTACGGCAAACTGGAAGTCGAAATGGACTGATCTCTCAAAAGCGGATCTGGATTTTTGAAGCCTCTGCCTTTATGTTTTTGAAGTTCCCGCCGATCCTCGAAGTCAATCGGCGGGAATTCTGAATATTTGGAAATGAGTATGATACCGAATCTAACATGAATTTTCCGTTATAACGTCAAAAGAACCGTCGATTTACGCAGTCAATCGGCGGTGATGACGGAAAATTTAAATAAAAGCAGTATATAACGCGGTTCGATTACGGATAAACATTTTTAAGATAAATTTCTTATTGTCTTATTTTATTTTATTTTTCTTTTCCCTGAATGATTCGGAGCATTCGATCAGACAGAATTTTTCGGTGATCGTCGTCAACGAGACTGAAACGGTTTCCGTCGTTGGGAGTGCTTAAATAATTCCAAACGGAATAAGAGATGCCGTTTTCTTTCAAAAGTGAAATAACATCGCGCATCCAGTTTTCGCGGTATTCGATTTTGCAATGTCGAATAGTGCCGAATTCGCCGCACCAAAGGATCTTGTCAGGATGCTTTCGAGCGAAGTCGAAGGCGGGCTGAAGCTCTCGCCGGATCCATTCTTTATCGAATTGTTTGACGTTCGGATAAGGATCCTTTGATCCGTTAACGAATTTTTGATATTCGCGATACGGTTCGGGATCGGACGGCCAGGACATGTCTCTGTTGTAATAAAGCGGACCGGACTGGAGAACGCCGCGCTGATGAGTGAATTCGAACGGTCCGTAAAAATGGAATGTATAAATAATATTGGCGTCGTCATACAGGCGAAGATGCTGAAGTTTGGACGGACTGTTCCAAGCGGTACTGCCAATAATGATCTTCCGGTCCGAATTCAGTGTTCGAATCGCCTGAATAGTTCTTTCAGCGAGATCGTTCCATAATTTCGGATTGACATCGCGGACTTCGTTGAGAAGTTCGAACGCGACCAGCGGCTTGTTATGATACCGCTTTTCAAAGGCAACCCAAAGCGCGGTGAATCGCTCTTGAAGTCCTTTGTCGTCCAGAAGTTCAACTTTTTCTTTTATATCGCAGTAATTTCCGACCGCTTTATGAAGATTCAAAACGACATTAAGATGATATTTTTCGCACCAGGAGATAAAATGATCAATATGCTGAAAGATCTCTTCCCGATATTTTCCGGAAACAGGATCTTCGACAACGACCTGATCGAACCCGACCCGAATATGATCCAAACCCATTGACGCTATGTTTTTAACATCCTCTTCTGTTATATAAGAAGCGAAATGCTCAAAATCACCGATCGAAAGCGGGCCGCGCCATTGATCGGGAAGCACGTTGAACCGTTTGTAATTCGTCAGCCAGCCGCCGATTCCCATGCCGCGTTCAAAGCCGGTAAATGTTTTGGCCTGTTGGGGAACGGATGTTTTGGGGGCGCTGACTTCTGCCGGATTTTGTCCGAAAACCAAACCGGCTGACGCCAAAAAAAGCGAACAGATCAATAATGTTATTCTATTCTTTTTCATTATGAGTCGATCCTTGAAAATTGTGTTGAACTGTCTTTGGAAAGAAAACGTTTCTTTGCGCTGTCAAGCGTTTATATACTGCTTTTATTTTAAATTTTCCATCATTTCCGCCGATTGCCAGCGTGAATCGGCTGTTCTTTTGACCTTGTTAAGGGAAATTCATCTTGAAATCGGTATACAGCCGGCATTTTTTATTTTCCGCCGATTGATCTTCGTTCTTTTGATGTTGGAATGGAAAATTCATAATGGAACTGGTATAAAGCCGTTTAAACAGATATTTAAGAATTATAAATGATGTTAAAAAGAATATCAAGGCCCGTGAATGACCTTCCTTTAAAATGCCGGTGGGGGGCAAATGTTTTTTTATACCGCTCTTATTTTAAATTTTCTGTCATCTCCAACGATTGCCAACGTGAATCAGCTGTTTTTTTGACGTTATAAAGGAAAATTCATGATGGATTTTTATCAATAAAAAATGGAAAAACCGGGAACGTGTTTGCGAAACGGTTGACAGGCGATTTTTTAAAGGATAAAATTCAAAAGACCGTTCAGGGGTTCGTTTTACCCTGTTCTCATTTTTAATTTTTCGCGGGTTATGTCGATTGTCCAAGTGACTCGCCCTGTCCTTAAGACGCAGGAACGGAAAATTTATAATGAAACCGGTATAACATTTTTAAATAAGGAAGATAAACAACAATGAACAGACGAGAATTTATTTTAACAGGTTCCGCCGCGGCGATGATGACCGCCGTATGCTCCGGTGAATTTTTAAGCGCGGACGAACTTTGGTCCCAAGGGACACCTCATGCCGAAAAACTTGGTTGGCGGGTCGGCTGCCAGCTCTATTCGTTTCATACCAAAAGTTTTGAGGAAGCCGTTAAAATGAATGCCCGTCTCGGTTTAAAAACGGCGGAAGGTTATCCCGGGCATTTAATTGCCCCCAATAAACGGCTGACAGTCGATCTTTCGGCGGAAGATAAAAAAACAGTCAAAAAGATCCTTGCCGACAACGGAGTCAAATTGACCGGTTACGGGGTCGGCGGCTGCGACCGGAAGTTTTTTGATTTCGCCAAAGAGATGGGCGTTGAGTACTTGACCTGTGAACCGAAACCGGAATCCAAAGCTTACGATGAACTTGACAAACTTGTCGCCGAATATGATATCAAGATCAGTGTTCATAATCATCCCAAGCCGTCCCCTTACTGGAATTATGAAACGGAAGTTAAAATCTTCAAGGATCATGATCCGCGAATCGGCGCTTGTATTGATTCCAATCATTTTATTCGCAGCGGACTTGACCCGCTCCAAGCCATTCGCGCTTTAAAAGGCCGTATTATGAGTTTCCATTTCGGCGATATCCGGCGCAACGGATCCGGTTTGCTCGAAGTCCCGCTCGGTACCGGCATCGGAGCTGTTGCCGATCAGTTGATCGAACTGAAAAAACAAGGCTTTAAAGGATGTTTCGCTTTTGAAAATGAACGTAATCCCGGCGAAAATCTGTCCGATATTTCCGCCTCGGTTAAATTCTTTGAAAGAGTCGCGGAAAAACTTCTGACCGGATCCAATGACGTTAACTGACATTATTGGACACTTTTTTGCTTCTGATGGCCCATTGCCGATTTTAAGAAAAATTACTGCGGGCTTTGATTTTTTAATAAGATCGGGCAACAGTTTCCCGCCGTGTTCCGTGTTTGGGTCGGCGGAAAAACGCTAATCGTCAACAGAAAACGGACTCTTTTCGGATCACTGTCGAATTGCGGAAAATTTAAATGACAGCAGTATAAAACACTAATGAACGGAAAAGAAACTCAAGATGAGTAAAAAGAAAATGACGTATTCGATTCGGTTTGAACAGATCGGAAGGCAGATCCGTATTTTGAGCGCTTTTTTTATAACGTTGATCTTGACAGCGTTGTTGTCCGCGGGAGAACAGACGCAAAATTTTTGGCAGTTCAACTTTGATCAGCCGGGTCGAAAAACTGATCTGACCGATCAAGGGGGATCGCTTTGCGGAACGCTTCCCGAAGGGGTGTCTCAGAATTTTCTCGGTTGGCAGAAATCGTCTCTCAAAAGCGAGTTTCGGTCCGAAGGAAAGGAAAAGTATTACCGGTTTACTGTTGAGAAAATTGATTCGTCCGGTCCTCAAATGGTCATTCGTATTCCTGAAATGACACAAGGGAAATATTATCGTCTGACCGTAACGGTACGCAACAGCTCGGAAGGACGATTTGGTCTTTATTTGCGGGAAAATCCTGTTCCTTATACCAATATCGGA
>CAZZEF010000154.1:0-4018 GCA_964652875.1 uncultured Planctomycetaceae bacterium | reverse complement strand
CGATGGATAACCGAATCGACGGTGATTCGGTTTACCAAGCCGCGCTCGGGATCGTATTCTCTTTATTTCAATATGAGCGGCTGCGGCTGCTTTGATCTGAAGGAGATCAAGATCGCTGAGACAGATTACGCCTCTTATGATGCGCAGCAAAAAGGATTGGCGGTCAAAATTTTATCGGAAATTCACCGTCCTGATCCGAAATGGAACAATTATATTTTCAGCAGCTGTTTTCCATTTGGTGTTCCGGCGGGTTGGAATTGCCGTCGGGGCGCTGTTTCCGTTTCGAACGACGCGTCGGGTCCGTCCGGTCAGAAAGCGCTTCTGCTTGAAAACGGGTTTGGTGAGATCGAACAGCCGCGGCTTTATTCGGCTCCATTTCAGGTTCCTGATCCCCAAAAAATTTATTCCGTTTCTTTCTCTTCCAAGGGAAAAGGTTTTCTCGTTTGCAACGGTAAAAAATTCAATTTGTCCGATCAATGGCAGCGGTTTGAAACAACAGTTCAAATACCGGAGTTTCAATCGGGCGCCGTTCTTGATTTTTCCGGAGATCAAAAATTTCTGCTTGACGCCGTTCGTGTTTCTGAACAGGGGAAAACAGATTATCGGAGAGCGGGACTTTGCGAAATTGCTCTCGGTCTTCCGAACTCCGACGCTTCCGAAGCCCGAATTCAGTTTTCCGATGAACCGTCCAAACTTCGTTATCGTTTGACGGGCGACTGTAAGGATCTGTCTCTTGCCGTCAGTATCTCGAATATTTGGGGGAAGACGAAAGATCTGCCGCGAATTGTTCCCGACCGGAATGAGGGTGAAATTGATTACGCGGTTTTTCCGGAAACGCCGTTCGGTCAATTTCGTGTTAATGTCCAAGCGTTTCGAGGATCCCAAGAGATCTCTCCGATTGCAGAATATATTGTTACCCGTTTAAAAAGACCTCTTTATTGGGGAAAAGATGCGCCTGAATCGCCGTTTGGAATTCATGTCGAACCGATTGCCCGAATGCTCATTGGACTTAAAGCGGGCGGCGTCAACTGGGTTCGGCTTCATGATGCCGGGGCTCAGTATTCCTTATGGTCCAATATAGAACCGGAAAAAGGAAAATGGCACTTTTTTGATCGGGAAATCGACTGTTATCGAAAACATAACCTGATGATTTACGGACAACTCGGCGGAGCTCCTGTTTGGGCGAATTATTACGGAAAAGGAGGACCGGTAACGAATTCGGCTTATTGGATCCGGTATTGTTCCCCAACCGACGAACATATGTCCGATTTTGAAAATTACGCCTATCGAATGGTCAGTCATTATAAGGGGATCATCAGCGACTGGTGTCTTTGGAATGAACCTTGGGGATCCTTCTTGCATAAAGGATATGATCCCGCAAAAGGAGGTTATGTCTGTTTCGACAATCAGGGAGCGCAATACACAAAAATACTGAAAGCGGCATACTCCGGAGCAAAACGAGCGGATCCGAAGGTCAAAATCAGCGGATTCGGAACAACATCGGGCGCGGAAAATTTTACCCGTCAGATCGTTGAGGCGGGCGGATACGCAAGTTGCGATGAACTTGATTATCATCAATATGCGCCGCGGATTTTCGGTTTCCCTGACGATGGAATGAAGGACGATTTAGAAAAAACATTCGCTTCCGTTACGAAAAAATACGGTCCGATTCATAAAGAGATTATTATGTCGGAAGGAAGTCCGATCAATTCAGGATCTCAAGGAGGATCGCCGCTTCAGGGAATTTATAAAAATGTTCTGCCTTGGGATAATAAAGAAGATGTTCATGATCGAGCGGACAAAATCGTTCGTTTTCTTACCGCGTATCAAAGCTGTCATGTCAAACGGGTTTTTCTTTATACCGCTCACGGACACACCAATTTAACGAAGAGCGCTTTTTTACTTCTTCTTTCGTCCGATGGTTATCCGCATCCGATGCTGGCCGCATTATCCGCGTTCGCACAAAATGCGGAAAATGCCAAATTCGTCCGCTATCAGCAGTTGACCGAGGGTGTTTACGCCGCTGTTTATGAAAAGAAAGACGGATCAGGTTTCGTCGGGATCATTGGAAAACGGAACGGAAACATCGAAATTGGCTGTTCCGATCAATCAGTAAAAGCGGCTGACCTTTACGGAAATCCTCTTGCGTTTCCGGTCAAGTACCGCGGCTATGTTATTTATTTGTCTTCGCCAAAATGTTCGCAAAAGATCCTTGAAAGTTTATATTGTCCGTCGTTTTAATTTTTCGTAATTTTCGCCGGTTGTCTTTGTGAATCGGCGATTCATTTGAGGTTGGAACCGAAAAATAATTCGGAGCGGTGCGGTATGTTCCTATTTTTGATACAAGAAAATTTTTTACGTTCTTAAATTGTCGTTTTTTTTGAATCGCCGAGAGATTTTCGCGGAGAAATGCCAATGGATCGATTTGTTTAAAAAACAAATAAATTTATGGAACAAAAAATTTTTATAATATAAAAAAGTTGTTGACAATAATTAAAATTTTCATTATAATCGGAAATGATATCTTTTTTTCATAGAAAAACTTCAGGAGGAAACAAGATGTCTATTTATAAATTCTTTACTGTCAGCGACATAAATGATATTAAATTTATAACGATTAATGAAGCGCGCTTGTCCAATGATTATCCAATCAATGATCTTGGAAGAGATTTGATGAATCTGCTTGATATTCCGGATCAAAAAAAGTTTCTTTTTGATCTGTCCAATGTTTATTATATGTGCAGCGCGATGCTGTGTCATTTAATAAAATTGCAGAAATTCGCCAATGAAAAAGGGGTCAGTATAAAATATATTAGAGCAAATAAAGATTTAAAACAGGTATTTAAAATATTGTGTTTGAATAAATTAATGATGTTTTATGACACCGAAGAAGAAGCCTTAAAATCTTTTGAAAACGAAAGCAAAGAATGATTATTGCTTAGTTCGATTGGTCTTGTCTCAGATATAAGTTATCCCTCCAGGATACTCTGTCCGGACATCTTTTGTACCGATTTCATTACATGTTTTCTATTCCAGATAAAACAGTCGATACACAAAGTCAATCGACAGAGGATTACGAAAGAACATCTCAAAAAGGTCATAAAAACTTATATTCTTCTTAAATAGAATATTCTTTTGGTTTTTTGTCTGTTACTTGACATTGAACAGTCGAAAAAGTAAAATTTCATTATTATTGATCATTTTTAGCTTTACCAGTTCATGCGTTGGAAAGTATTCTTATTTGAAGAATTGCCGGTCGAACAAGCGGTCAGTTTTTTTCTGACGGTAAAACGTTTGAAAAATGATTCAATTGAAAAAAAACAATAAATTGTAAAAATTGAAGAGGGGCTGAATTTATGAAAAGATCTGTTGTTTTATTCTTTCTGATTTTTGGGGTCTTGGCGTTATCGCAAATAACTGCGGCGGAAAAAAGACTGGCGCACCCTTCATTTGAAGAAATTGATCAAGCGGCGGTTGACGCGGCGTTTAAAGATCTCGCGCCGCATCCGCGTCTTCTTTTGACTCCGCAAAAAATGAAGGAAGTAGACGAAAAGATCAAAAAGGACCCCTGTTGGGCCTCGTATTATGAAGCGCTTAAAAAGACAGGAGACGGTTTATGCAAAAAGCCGGTTCTTGAATTTAAAAAAGAGGGCCGCCGCTTGCTGGGTGTTTCGCGGGAAGCGCTTTTGCGCCTGCTGACTTGGGGGTTTCTTTATCAATACACCAAAGATAAATCTTATGCCGACCGGGCGGAAAAAGAGATGTTGGCTTTGGCCGTCTTTCCGGGCTGGAATCCATCGCATTATCTTGATGTCGCGGAAATGACCGCCGCAATGGCCATCGGTTACGATTCTTTTTATAACGATCTTTCCGAACAGAGCAAAAAAATTATTCGAGAAGCGATTGTTAATTTCGGAATAAAAACTTCAATGTCGAAAAGACCGTTTTGGCTGACCAATACGGCGAACTGGAATCAGGTTTGTCATTGCGGAATTTGTTACGGGGCGCTGGCTGTTGC
>CAZZEF010000153.1:0-11032 GCA_964652875.1 uncultured Planctomycetaceae bacterium | reverse complement strand
GAACGGTTCTGATTCAACCCGATCCGGAACGGGCGCGCGTCCTCTCTTTCGTGAACTTCTGCCGGCTTTGTACAGATCGCCGGTGAGACCCTTGTCGGCGATCCTCTTGCGCCTGCAAGGGTCTTTTGGTAACACCGGTATTTTCACCCGCGTCGGTGAGATCAAAATATTCTTACCCGATTTGTGTATTGGGGGAAGTTCCTCAGCATTCCGATAAAGTTTTTGTAAAAATTCGTAATTTAAAGTTTTTTTTCACAACAAAAAGGTCTTTTGAGCATCTAATATTGTTAAGAACCCGTTTTTTTGTGCTGATTGGACCTGTTTTTATGAAAAAAACGTTAAAAAACATTTTTTTATAAAAATAAAACAATTTTTATGTTCTTTATATTGCAGAAAAGAAAAAGAAACAATATAATGGAAGAAATTATACTTTCATTATAATGAAGGTATTTTCTGAAAAAAATAAGCCGAACCGAAAAAACCGATCGGCACACAGGTTTTCGATTTAAAATAGATCGCGATTTAATTTTTCCTTTTGGAGGCACTGCCTTTCTGGGGATCGGACGATTCGTTTACACGGGGAATATTCCATGAAAAAAATTTTTCATAAAAATCTTTTTAGTTCCGATTTTTCTAAAAACAAAAAAACTTCACCGTCCAAGCGGACGCTCGCTCTTGAGCCGCTTGAAGACCGTATGCTTCTGGATGCCGCTTCCGTTTGGAACGATCCTTCCCAGATTGCATGGACATCTCCTGTCACCGATTTGAATGCCTTTGGAAATACGACCCCCAACGCTGTTCAGACAGTCGATCTCAATAGCGATGGATTGGACGATCTGGCGGCCGTCGATTTTTCCAGTCAAAAAGTTTCTGTCTATCAAAATAATAGCGATGGATTTGAAAAATTAAACGATACCACAATCCCGGAACTCAGCGTCAATAGCAGTGTCGCGCAAGCGGTCGCGTTTTTCAATGCCAATGGTCAGGGGGGGGATGACGATCTTGTTGTTTTCAGAAGTAATTCCAGTTCAAGTTCTACGATAACAGCCGATATTTATGTCAGAGACGGCAATACTTATACGAAATATGGAATTTCGATCTCGATAAATGCCAGTATCGAAAATAATATAACGAATTTTGTTTGTGTGGGATTGCGCGCTTTCGGATCGGGAACGAATCTTGTTCTGCAGATCGATTCCGCTTATTTCACAAGTACGGGTTCTCAATTGATGTGTTTCAGTGGTCTGTTTTCTCTCTCGTACTCCATTAATAACATTACTATTAATAAAACACTGATAAGCGAAAAAAATACTTCTGACTTGATGCCTTTTGATTGTGCCTTGCTCGGGATGGTCTCAAACGGTACCGCTAATTATGCGGCTTATTACAAGGCAAGCGGGAATTTGAATTTTGTGAATATCAATAATTCCAATGATCTGTATACTTGGAATTACGCCGCGATGAATGCTGATTTGTCTTCCACCCAGGCGAACTGGATTACCAGTACCGGAAACGGATCCTTTGTTTTGGGATGTTCCTCAAGCAGCCCGAACAGTTATTATGTCAATGTCAGTTTCTCGTCAATGTTGAATACGGGTTTTACAATTCTTTCGACCACAACTAACGAAAATGTTGCTGAAAGCAAGTTATCTCAAGCCGCGATCGGAAAATTTAATAATGACACCATTAATGATCTGATGATCACCTGCAATAATAAACTGGTTCTTTATAACGGTATTGCGAGCGACACTACTTATACTTTCAATTTAGATACGACACAAACAGTAACACTTCCCGCTTGGCACAGCGTCTATATTGCCGATGTGATTACTTCCGACGGCAGCAATGAATTGGGAACTTTGGGCAAGGACAATGTCAATGATATTATTCTGGTCGGTCAGAGCAATGTTTGGATCATCGACGGCGCGAAATATAACACTACCGGATCTTCTGTCGAAGATTATCTCTATGATACGAAATTAAATTATACCGGAACAATCACAAGCGCTGTTTTCGACGAATCGTCTTCCGGACTTACTTTAATAGCGGCCTGCGGCTATAATATTTATTTATTTAATTTGTCCGCAAACGCTGATGGTTTGGCCTGTTTACCTGACCCCATCGGCTCGTTGAGTCCTAAAATAGATGGTAAAGTCGATAAGATCAAAGAGATGCGCGTCGGTAATTTTATCGATTCGTCCGCTTCGAGCCTTGCCGTACTGACCGGAAATGGAATTTTCGTTTATAATATTTCTGACAGGACACAAGTTCTGTCGAATACAATTCCGGTGAACAGTATCGGTATCGGACTGGGGGCTTGGTCCGTTTCAGGACAACTGGATAAAGTTGTTTTGGGCACGGTAACTACGACCAAGGCGAATCTCTATTTGTATACTTACGAAAATGGAGAGTTCACTCGATCTTCGGAGATCGAACTCCGCGGTTCCGGCGCAAACGCTAACGACAAGATCTATTTCACTTCCGGAGAGATCGACAGCGCTTCGGCGGGAAACGAATTGGTCTTTCTTTATTCCGGAACAAATGATAATAAAATTCAGTATATAAAAGCCGATAATACCATTGCGGACAAACTAACGCTGACAGGAAATTATACTTATAACGATTTTTATTTTAATTACGTCGATGACGACGCGATTTTTGATTTCGTCGCGGTGGCCAACGACAATCAAGGTAATACCATTATCCAAACCTGGCTCGGAAAGGATAACGGCGAGTTCTCTTCAAAACAGGAAAATTCCTTAAACGGTTATTCCCAATACGCGGTTGCTTTTGGTCAAATTGACGGCAATCGATCCACCGATCTTGTTATTGTCAACGACACCAAGTCCTGGATCTGGAGCAATACAAATGAGGTCAGCGGCAAGTCAGGAAGTATTACTGTTTTATGCCAGAGTCTTACACAAGCGGTTACCGAATCGTATACGACTGCTTCCGGCAGTGCCAGATCCTGGATCGACGAATGGTCGAATTTCTACCTCGAAATTTGGGCCGATTCCGCCGCAAGCACGATCAGCAGCTTTACCGTTGAACTCGATTACAACGCTTGGTACTTTATGCTCGGCACCAGTGATGTTGTGCTGGTCAATGGTTTTACTTTATCTTCCAAAGTTAATGATATTGACGACGCCACTGGTAAGGGGAAACTTACCATTTCCGCAGCCAGTACTTCCCCCGCCACAGGCTTCGGAACTTCATTAACGGAAAAAGTTTTGTTGGGACGTGTCTATTTTACTCCCTCCAGTTTGAATGACAGCGCTGGAGTCGTAATTTCGAATGAAAAGGCAACCAGCGTTCAAAATGAATTCCTTGTCAATACAGAGACGTCCCAGTTTAACGGAATGGTAATTAACGAGGCGGCCGATCTCAATATTCCTTTGTATCCTGTCGTTTATGACTTGGATGACGATGGAGTTATCACTGCTTCTGATTTTTACCCTTATATTTCTAGTGTATACGGCAAGTCAACAGACGATTTTTCCAATTTTTCTTATCCAGTTTCCATCAATGCGGATTTTGATAAAGATACAGTTATTACTCAAAATGATGTAAATGAATTTAATCAATTTTATGGAAAATCAAAACTCTCCGCTGGTTATGACAGCGCTTATGAAAAATCAATTTCAGGCAATGTTGCTGAGGAGCTTGCTTACCGATTTCCTGCTCCCGCGGGATCTTCCGCGGCGCCGATTGAAGAAATAACGGCGACGATATTGAGTTCGGAAGAGTCGCTGCAGCCGGAATGGAGCGAAGAAACAGCGGCGGTCGAACTGGTTGCGGAGGCGGCTCCGCTCCTGGCTCCGGCGCCTGTTACCGATTACGCGGTTCTTTTGGCCGTCGAAGAGACGAAAAATGAAAATTTCTGGGATCTGTCCGGGGAAGACGAGAAAGAAGAACTGTTCGATAATACACAGATCAATGAATTTTTGAATCGAACTTATGATCGCCGTTCCCTTTAAAGATCATTCATTAGGAACGGATCTTCTGATCCCGGCAGGAATCGACTTTCCGAACCGGACAAATATTTTCGATCCGAGCCATTGACGAAACGCCGCGCCTTAAAAACGCGGCGTATTCTTTTATCCGGTTCCAATGTTCCTGATCCTCCCGCCGTTACCTTCCTGAATCGGCGATTTTTTGGAGGTTTGAAGAGAAGATCCGGAAATGAATCGGTATCACTTTGCGAAAATTCCCTGAACTCTCCCTCTGTTGGTTTCCGCGCGCCGCCTTATA
The DNA here is from genome assembly GCA_964652875.1 of uncultured Planctomycetaceae bacterium. Taxonomy (GTDB): domain Bacteria; phylum Planctomycetota; class Planctomycetia; order Pirellulales; family Thermoguttaceae; genus JAUNBG01. Next base: position 6,781 of record CAZZEF010000153.1, on the reverse strand, counting down.
ATAGGATTAAATTCATTTTTATACCGCCGTTATTGTTAATTTCCGATCTTGCGTCGGTTGATTTTATGAATTTGCGGATCTTCGGATCTTGAAACCGAAAAATCAAAAGTGAAACCGTTTAATGCCCGCTTGAGGAAAAAGCCGTTCCGCTGGGAGAAGAAAATGTCCGAACTCGATTTTTATGACTATGATCTTCCGCAGGATCTGATCGCGCAGGCGCCCCTTCCTTGCCGGTCCGATGCCCGTTTAATGATCGTCGATCGCCGCCAGGGATCGATCAAACACGGCCATGTGCGCGATCTGCCCCAATTTTTGACCGCGAAAGATCTGATCGTTCTGAACGATACCCGGGTCATTCCGGCCCGTCTGATCGGGTTCCGAACTTCTACCGGGGGGCGTTGGGAAGGTCTTTTTCTCCGCTTTCAGCAGAACGGCCTTTGGGAGATCATGTCCAAGTCACGCGGAAAACTCCGCCGCGGCGAAACCGTTTCCGTTGAGGATCCTGAATCCAATCGACCCGTCGCGGAACTTGAAGTCGAAAACAGAACCGAAGATGGCACTTTGATCGTTCGGCCCCTGACCGATCAGGATCCGCTCGATTTTCTCGACCGCATAGGCCGGGTACCCATTCCTCCGTATATTCGCGCCGGAAAAACTGTTCCGGAAGACCGAACGAATTATCAAACCGTCTACGCGTGTCATCCCGGCGCGGTCGCCGCCCCCACCGCCGGTCTGCATTTCACGAAGGAATTGCTCGGCGAGATCAAAAACAAAGGGGTCGAGATCTGTCCGGTCACGCTGCATGTCGGCGCGGGCACCTTTAAGCCGATCTCTTCCGACCGAATTGAAGATCACGTCATGCACAAGGAAACGGCGCGCCTGACCGCCGAAGCGGTCAAACGAATAGAACAATGCCGGGCCAATGGCGGAAGAATCGTTGCCATTGGAACAACGAGTGTCCGCGTTTTGGAATCGGCCGCCAATCTTCGTCCTGACGGCTCAATTGACTCTTCCGGTCAAAACAATTACCGACTGGCTCCTTTTCTCGGAGAAACGGATCTGTTTATTCGGCCGCCGTATCAGTTCAAAGTGGTCGATATCATGCTGACCAATTTTCATCTGCCGAAATCGACCCTGATCATTTTAGTGCGAACGTTCGGCGGAGACGAACTTATTCGGCGTGCTTATCAGGAAGCGATTGAGCAGCGATATCGCTTTTACAGTTACGGCGATGCCATGCTGATCCTTTAATCGGTGCCGTGTGTTGTTTCTATTTTGTTTTGATATGAAAAGCCGGTTCACAAAGCCGATCGGCGAAATTGACAACTCGGCTGATTGGGAGTTTCAAGAATGACATTCGACGATCCTGCGGCGATTCAGGCCAATAAGATCCCTGCCGACGCCAAACGACGCCAAACGATTCATTTCGATTTTCCGGTTATTCAGGCGGCTCTTTCCGGTTACTCGGACGCTCCAATGCGGCGGCTGGCCCGGCAGTTCGGCGCGTCAATCGCTCTTTGCGAAGTCTTTCTCGATCAGTTCGTTATGAACGTTTCCAAAAGAAGCAAGTCGAAATACTATTTGGAAGTTCGGGACTCGGACCATCCTTGCGGCGCGCAGCTGATGGGGAGCGACCCGAAAGAATTTGTTCCCGCGGCCCTGAAACTGTTGGAATTCGGGTTTGATCTGATCGATTTGAATTTCGCCTGTCCGGTTAAAAAAGTCGTTGGTAAAAGTCGGGGCGGCGATCTTCTCCGGGATCCGGCGCGCGCTCTTGAGATCTTTCGACAGGTTCGAAAAGCGGTTCCTGAAAATATACCGGTCACCGTTAAATTGCGGAAAGGATTTGACGATTCACCGGAAAGCGGGCTTCTCTTTTACCAGCTTCTTGACGGTCTTCTTGATCTTGGGGTTGACGGGATCACCCTGCACGGAAGGACGGTTCGGCAAAAATACACCGGCCGATCCGACTGGTCTTTCGTCGGCGCGGTCAAGCGTCATCTTTTGGATCGGGGCGCCCTGGATGTTCCGCTTTATGGCAGCGGCGATCTTTTTACCGCGGAAGACTGCCTGCGCCGGTATCGGGAAACAGGCGTTGACGGATTGGCTCTGGCGCGGGGAGTGATCGGTAATCCCTGGCTGTTTCGAGAGGTCCGCGCGCTTTTCAATGGCGATCCGCTTCCGCCGCCGCCATCTCTATCCGAACAGAAAGAGATCGTTTTGAACCATTATCTCGCCGTTGAGGATCTTTATGGGGAGAAACGGGCCTCGACCGTCATGCGCAAATTCGGGATCTATTACGCCCGGCTTCATCCCCGGGAAAGAGATCTGCGAATGGCTTTTGTTTTTAGTAAAAACGGCGCCATGTGGCGCGAAACGATCGAAAATTTCTATTCGAATTAAAATATTTTTCTGTTTTTTAATTCGGTCCGTTGAAATTGTCTTCTTTTTGTTTTAAAATAAAAATTTAAGATCTTTTTATATCTCGGATCCGCGGAAATCTGATCGCCGCGACTTCGGGCAAGATCGAATTTCCATAATTTTACAAGGAGAAAATACATGGCGGATAAAAAATGTTCCCGGCGTCTTTTTTTGAAAACGGGCAGTATTCTCACCGCAGCGGCGTCCCTTTCGGGATCCGGTGTTTCCAGCCGGGTTCATGCGGGGGAAAACAATAAGATCAAAATTGCGATTATCGGTTGCGGAGGCCGGGGATCCGGGGCGCTTCGTCAGGCATTGGCCGCCGATCCGAATACCGTTTTTTGGGCCGCGGCCGACGCGTTCGATAATAAAATTAAAAATATGACTGCCGCCCTGACCGCCGCCGCCAAAGATCCCGGTCAGATCAAGATCACTCCGGACCGCATGTTTTCCGGACTCGACGGTTATAAAAAAGCTATTGATTCGCTTGGACCGGGCGACGTTGTTATTTTGGCCACTCCGCCCGCGTTTCGTCCGCTTCATTTTGAGTACGCCGTTAAAAAAGGTGTTAATATCTTCGCGGAAAAACCGCTGGCCGTCGATATTCCCGGTCTGCGCAAGATCAAAGAAGCGAATAAACTTGCCAAAGAAAAAGGTCTTCATGTCGCCGTTGGCCTGAACAATCGTCATTATCCGCGCACCGAAGCAACCATTCAGGCCATTCACGATGGAAAACTCGGTGAAATTCTCGCCTGCTGGGTCTATCGCTGTCAACATCTTCATGATCTGGCCGCCATGCCCGATGGAGAAACACCGTTAACGTATCAGCTCAAACATATTTTTAATTTCGACTGGCTGACCGGCAGTTTCCTTGTTGACGCGCTCATTCATAATATTGATATCTGCTGCTGGGCCAAAAATGATTATCCGATCGAAGCGCAAGGAGTCGGCGGACGAATCGCCCGAAACGCGCCGGACGACATGCTTGATATCGCCGCGATTGAATACATTTTCAAGGACGGAAAACGTATGATGGTTCAGGCACGGACCATGCGTAACGTCTGGCAGTTTTTCCAGTCGAATATTCAGGGAACGCTTGGCTGTACTCAAGTCGGGGAAGGTGTTCGCGATCCAAGAATTTACGCCGGATTCGATATGATCAGCAATAACCGCAAGGAGATCTGGAAGCCGGGCGATTCCGTTCAGCATTATGACTCGTATCAAAGGGAACACGACGTCTTCTTTAAAGCGCTTCGGGCCGGTGACTCCTGGAACGAAATCGAATACGGAGTTCAAGCGACCTTTACCGCGATCATGGGCCGCATGGCGATGCAGACTGGTCAACGTCTTTCCGCCGATCAGGTTTGGACTTCCAATTTTCAGTACGCGCCGAAAATCGCCGATCTGACCATTGAAAGCGATTCGCCGTTCATGCCGGATCAAGAGGGTAAGTATTTTATTCCGATTCCCGGTATTTATAAATTCTCCTGAGTTCGAAACAGTCGCGCTGGCAAAATGCCTGCTGTATAAAACAAAAGTCAAAAGCGGTTTCTTTTTTGGGTCGAAAAAGGAAACCGCTTAAGAACAGACAAAACGGTACAGCATATTGAGAGGAGAGTATCTTGAAAAATCTTTCTTGGTTTTGGGGACTATTGTTTTTCTGCTTCCTCATTTTTAATCAAACCGCGCCGGAGCTTCGGGCGGATCCCCCCCAGGCCGGAACCGATTGGAAACTGACTTTTGAAGATAATTTCGATTCGGTAAAGCTTGATCCTGACAAATGGTTTCCCGCCTATCGACCCGGTCGAAAAGAGTATTATAAACTCATTGGACATAAAAGCCGATGGCAGTCGGATCTGAATGCGATTTATACTGTTGAAAACGGAATTCTCAAACTTCGGATCGACCGAACTCTTCCCAAACGCGAAAAACCGACTTCTCCCTGTGTCTCCTCTATTCAAACGGCCGTTTACCGGTTCGATCCCCAAACAAAACAATTTCGGGACGAAGTAAAATTTGCGCAAAAATACGGTTGGTTTGAAATTCGGTCCCGAATGCCGGCCGGAAGTGGCCTTCACGCGGCGTTCTGGCTGGTTCAGACCGGAGCGTTCAATCAGGAATACGATATTAACGGAAAAAGAAAAACTCGAAAGGACGGACTTGTCGAAATCGATATTTTTGAACAGCTCGGCAACGAAACGACGCCCCCCGGCATTAATCGATTCAACGTTCATTTCACCGGCAGCAGTGAATACAAATACAAAATGAATTTCGATCCGACCAAGGAATTTCATGTTTGGGCCCTGAATTGGGAAGAAGACCGTCTGACTTGGTACTGCGACGGACAGGCTGTTCATGTTTATGAGGGACCGACCCCGCAAAATAAAATGCTTATTCTGCTCGGAATGTATCAAATGGGCGAAACACTCATTAAAGGCTGGTCCGGTCCTGCGGATCCGAACATGAAATGGCCCCGGGATTTTGAAATTGATTACATCCGTGTCTGGCAGAAAAAATAACAGAAAATTAACGATAGAGTCCGTTTGTGTTCGCGGTCATGGCCTGCGAAAAAGCAACCGTGAATCGGTACTTCTTCCGCATTGTATTCCGTCGAAACGGTCAAGGCTTTGCTTATTTCAATACCGTCCGTTTTCTCAGGATTGAAATTGACCGGAACAGCCAGCCATTTTTCATCGTTTGAAAGATTGATCAGTAAAGAATCGCAGTAAATACAGTAAACCGGAGCGAAGCTGATCCGCGTTCCATAATGTTAGAATCGAATGATTACCGGTTATCAATTGCGGGAAATCCACCGCCGCGAATAATAAAGAAGATCTCTTCAAAAGTTTAAAACGTTCATTTTTATTTTGTCATCGAAAAGATCCTTTTTGGATTTTCTGTTTTCCCGACCGGGCGTAATTCTCTGCTCCGTCAGAATACAGTGCCGCCGTTTGCTGGAAAATTTTTACAGTTTCGTAATAAATTTTCCGTTTTAATACAGAAAGAAGAATCGATCACGAAGTCCGCAGGCGGAAATTATAAAGGAGAACCGTAATCAGTTTGACGGACAGGATGCCTTCGGACAGGCAAATTTTTCGAGTGTCTGAATTGAATCGGCAATATAATTGAATCGGTAATATATAGGACATGATAACAAAGAAAAGATCCGCTGGTTGAAAAATTTTTGTTTTCAGCTGCATCATTAATATCCTGATAAAAAACAGACTCCTGTCAGCAAAAAGAATCAGGATAAGCAAAAATTTTATTTAATGTAATGTTAGAAAAAACAGAGATAAAAAAAGGGCAGAAGAACTGCCCTTAAAATTTTTCAAAAGTCCTTCATCAAGACTTGAACATTTCCGGCTTAAGAGGAAATCCCTTAATGATTCCCTCACAGACAATGTCATCGTTAACAATACCCATAAATCGGGCAGTAACCAAAATGTTTTTTATTTTCAGAAGTTTGCCTTGAATAACCAAGGTGTCGCCCGGCTGAACAATTCCCCGGAATTTAACCTCTTCCAAACCGGCAAAGCCCATAACGGCACCTTTAAAGAGTCCGAATTTGGTAATAATATAGCTGCAAAGCTGAGCGGCGGTTTCACACATCAAGACACCGGGCAGTAACGGTTGCCCGGGCATATGACCGCGAACCCAAAATTCATCATCTCTGATCAATTTGTATCCGACCGCCGCATTTGCGACAGGATCCTCATAAAGAATTCCGGTCAGCTGCTCCATTTCGAAACGCTGGCTGTTGTATTTTCGTATTTCATCAATCGAAGCAACAGGCTTATTGATATCATAAAGCGAAGCGTCAATGAGGAAAGGTCTAACGGCCACTTCAATCTCCGAGGAAAAATGGGGGAAATAAAAACATTGGTATCAGTTTTACTTGAAAATTTTTGTCAATCCTTCCCAAAACGAACCAGGATCACAAAGAAGCCCAGCCTGACCAACGAAAAAATTCAAACAGCGACTGAATAAAATCAGGTCTTGACGATCCGGCGTTTGGCGCGGCGCGCTTTGGCGTTGGCGGGACGCTTGCCATGATTGGCTTTTTTCAATTCTCTTCCAGGTTTTGCCATCTCATTCTCCTTCAAAAATTATAAATATATCTGTAACGTGAAACAGATCAAAAAACGACAGGTCATAATGTCCGATCCCAATATTAGACCAAACATACAACAAACATTATAATTAAAATGTTTAATTTGAAAAGCAGGGGGGATTAAATTTCAAAAAATGAATTATTACGGTTTAAACAGACGGTATTATTATCCGGAATCGTTCGAGAAAAAAGAAAATTTATGAGTCGACAGGAGATCGTTTCTTCTCGGCCGATTCATATTTATATTGC
>CAZZEF010000152.1:6233-11156 GCA_964652875.1 uncultured Planctomycetaceae bacterium | reverse complement strand
CCATCATGAATTTTCCGCTATAACGTCAAAAGAACAGCCGATTCACGCTGTCAATCGGCGGAGATCACGGAAAATTTAAAATAAAGGCAGTATAAAAAGCCGACTTAGTTTCGACTGACCTTTTTTCTGTTTATAAGATTGACAAGAGGATAAATTCTGCCTTTATTTTTCGGACAAGTCATGCCGTCGCTATGATGACATTTTCTGCGGATTGACAAAATTGCCGATCCGCCCGACTCCGATCTCTTCTTGCAAGACCGCAATGTAAATTTCTTCTGACCATCGGCTTGTTTTTTAAGCTGAAACTTTAAATAAAACTTTTCCAAAACCAAACGATGAACCCCACTTTTTCGTTTTCGTTTTGAATACAATGCCTGACAGTCAGATGCACTTTTGATTAAATAAAATTTTCAATAAATACTAATTTTCCTGACACCAAACGGGAATCGGTTTCGTTCGGGATCCATCTTTAAAATGAATTGAAAAACGCGGATTGAGCGCTTTGATTTTATCAATATCAAATGGAAAATCATCGGGCACGAAAAAGAGTTCGTCCATTGTATCGGGCAAACCGGCGGGAACATAAGATCGGTTTTTTTCCGCGAGAACATAAATCGACTGTCGGCGAACAAGTTCCGTTTGATCCGATGATCGGGTCGGAAATTCCATTTTCAAGCCGTTGTCCAGCAACAGTTCCAATTTCGCCGCTTCCGATCCGTTTTTAAGCCAGATCACATTAAAATAGATCCGGTCGGTATCAAGATAATGGCGATAAATAATATCCGGTGACCGATTGGGGGTCAGCATGGCCGAAAGAGGAACAGTCGGGATCTTTTTGATACAGTCAAGATCTTTAATCATCGTTTCCATTCGAACCAATGCCGGCAGAATGAATTCCTTCATCACCTCAAGCCGTTTTTTCGAGAAGCCTTTGTATCGGATCTGATCGGCCAGTTTCTGACGTCCTTCGGATAAATACTTTTTAATATTTTTCATTTCCGCAACAGGATCTTCTTTTTTCATTTCGGAAGCTTTCCGCTCCCCGGATATGATCTCCGGTTTGATTTCATTCTGTTTGGATTTTACAGAATTAAGATCTTCGGTCTTTCGAATATTACCGTCGGTCATATTTACGAAGACTGACGGATTATGCGGATTTTTCGCGGAAAGATCGGACAAGGGCTTTAAAGAGGCCCGGTCAATAAGTTTCTCCGGAAGTTTGACCTTCATAAAAACCGCCTGATGACGATTGTTGTCGAAAGCGAGATAAATCCATTTTCGATCAACGGAAACAAAACCTTCAGGATAATTAATATTCCCCTTGGGACCATCGCAGGATTCCTTGACAAGAACTCTTTTGTAAGGCCAGGTTTTCATTCCGTCGAAACTGATCCAAAGAGCGAGTGGACTTCGATGATTCGGGTTCGGATTATGGATCAGCGCAACCCGATTTTCACCAAGAGACAAAAGTGTTGCTTTGGAACTCGGGTTGGGGATCTCCGTTTTTTCGGCGACGTCGGGCCAAGTTTCGCCTCCGTCAAAAGAATCGGCACGAAAGAGTGTTGTTCCCCCTCCCCATTGCGGACGGATCAGCATGACGATATGATTTTCAGAAAGTTCGACAATAGTCGGCTCCGCCCAAAGATGAACTTCTGGTTTGAGCGGACAGCGAATATTACCGTATTCTTTCCAGGTTTTACCGTCATCGTTACTGACAAGAACGCTGTTTCGCGAATCGGCAATCCGGGCAGGATCAAGATAATGCTGACAGGGAATCATTAAGCGGCCGTCCGAAGTTCGAATCGCCGGACGAATAAATGTCGCGTTCGCCAATCGGCCGGGAAGCGGTTTCGGCGCGCTCCATGTTCGACAGTTATCGTCGCTTTCGATCGACCAGGACTGCCAGTCGGTATTCCAGGTATTTGAATGAGTCGCAAAGAAAAGAAGAACGGTCTTGCCGCCTTTGATCGTCAGAAATTCCGTCGGTCCCTGTCCGACCGTTTTGCCTGATCTTGGAAAGCCGACATCGACCGCCCGCGCTTCGCTCCAGGTTGCTCCGTCATCGCCGCTAAACATGACGGCGGTATAATTTTCGGCAGAAGGCTCTTTTGTCCCTCCCGCAAGAAAAAAATAAGCAAGTCGGCCATCCGGTAAACGCCTGACAACCGTATCGCATACGAGCCACTGATTCGGTTTGCTGCCCTCGAACGCCAATACATACCGGTCCTCTTTTTCATCGGCCCGCGCCTGCTCTTCATAAACGGAAAATTTCGGCTCTCCTGACTGTTTTATTTTGAGTTTATCCGCTGATTTTCGCGATTCAATCAACGCTTTTGGATGGTCTGCTTCCTTCGTTTTTTTAGTCTTTACATTATTTTTATCGGATGTTCTATTAACGACAATATTTTTATCATTATTGACGATTTTTGTTTCCGCGGCAAAGATCAATCCGCCCAAAATGAAGACCGTCCCTCCAACAATCACGTAAAAAAGCCGTTTGACCAAATCGGGCCTTTTCGAAACGGCCCCGCAAGCAGCTGTTTCCGATAATGAATGTTTTCCGAATTGAGAAAAAAGCCGAATTTTTAAACCTGAAAATAAAAATTTCATTTTTCGTTCCTGTTGATTAATGACCAGTGCCCTTTAAAATATTACTTTTACAGCCGGGAAGCAAAATCATAATTTTATGTCCTGTAAAAAAATAAATCAAATATTCTTGAGCAACTGATCTTTATTTTACCATAAAACGAACAACAAGGTCAATCACCTGAAAATAAAAAGATCTTTTCATAAAAAATATTACGGTTTAACTTCTTCTTTTCCAAGTTCGATCATACCGATTCCTTAATGAAATTTTCGTTATAACGTCAAAAGAACAGCCAATTCACGCAGTCAATCGACGCAAATGATGAAAATAAAAGCAGTATAATAAAAAAAGCCTCCGAATAAAGCTTAATTTTTCATTTGATTCGCGCGGCAAGGGATCTATGGAAAAATACAATTTTTCATATATAATTTATTGAAATGGACAACGAACAAAAATATTTTGTACCGTCAATAAGGAAGAAATAATGAAATATCGAAAAGTCGGCCGAACTGGCGCGGAAGTATCGCCGCTTGGTTTTGGAATGATGCGGCTTCCCAAGATCGGAAATGGGGATGTCGATTACAAACTTTCCGAAACAATGGTCCGATACGCCATTGAGCGCGGAATTAATTATATTGACACCGCTTACGTTTATCTTAACGGGGAAAGCGAAAAAGTTACCGGACGTATTTTGCAGGGCGGCTTGCGCGATAAAGTTTACATCGCAACCAAATCGCCTGTTTCAAGATTCAAACAAGCTTCTGACTTCGACAACTGTCTGACTGAAGAATTGGAACGGCTTCGGACGGATCGGATCGATTTTTATCTACTTCATGCGCTGAATGCGCAAAGTTGGAAAAACAAAGTCAAAAAATTTGACTTTCTTTCCAAAATTGAGGACGCTAAAAAGTCGGGGAAAGTCCGCTTTATTGGTTTTTCGATGCATGATCATTTCGATCTTTTCAAGGAAATGGTCGACTGCGGAGTGAATTGGGATTTCTGCATGATCCAGCTGAATTACATGGACATTGAATTTCAGGCAGGCGTCAAGGGCTTGAAATACGCAACCGATAAAGGGCTGGGCGTCATGATTATGGAGCCGCTTCGCGGCGGATTTTTAGCGGACGTTCCTCCTAAAATACGGGAAGTATTCGACAGCGCCGGATCCGGTCCGTCCAAAGATTCTCTCAAACCAAAAACACCGGTCGAATGGGCATTTGATTTTCTTTGGAACATGCCCGAAACCGCCTCCGTTTTGAGCGGCATGAACAAAATGGAGCATGTTCGGGAAAACATCGAATACGCCGAACGGGCTTTTCCGGGCATGCTTTCCAAAGAAGAGAACGCCGTACTCGACCGCGTTATTAAACGAATCGCCGAATTTTCCGTCGTTCCCTGCACCGGCTGCGGATACTGCATTCCCTGCCCCGTCGGCGTCGATATTCCCCGTCACTTTCAAATGTTCAACCGTTACAAGCTCGGAGTCGATTCCAAAAAAATACAAAACGAATTCGCAAGATTAAAAAAATCCAGCGGTTCCTGGAACGAATGTTTTGAATGTAAACGATGCGAACGGCTTTGTCCGCAGAATATAAAAATCGAAACGGAACTTAAAACCGTTGCCGCCGAAATGGAGGAGTTGAAATAATGAGCAACAAGATTCGTCGAAAAAAGGTTTTCCCCCGTATTATTCGAATCGCGGTCGCATTCCTCTTTATGATCGTTTTTCTCTTTTATTTTTGCGTTACGGAAAACAGTGCGGCCGGTTTTCTGAAACTTCAATTTGGTCCGGCGGCCGCTTCGATTTTCAACGCCTTTGCGTTTGGATCCGTTCTGACAATCGCGGTCATTCTGCTCGTCTCGCTAATATTCGGACGTTTTTACTGCGCGGTCTTTTGCCCAATGGGGATCTTTCAGGATTTTCTCGCCTGGCTCATACGGGCTAAAAACAGAGGACTTCAAAAAGAACCGGATCTGTTAAGATATTCCATCGCCGGTCTTTCGTTCGGTATCCTGTTCGGAGGAAGTGTTTTAGGCTTTTTGATCTTCGACCCGTTTGCCAATTTCGGATCCTTTATTTCTTTGATCAGCCGGTCGCTCGGTCATGCCCGGATCGATCTTGCTTCGGATCTCGGACTGGCGGTCTTTTGGCTGCTCTTTCTTCCGGGAATCATACTCCTCAAAAATCGGGCGTTTTGCCGATGGCTTTGTCCGATCGGTGTCCTTTATGAATTGATCGGATCCGCGGGGATCTTTCGTTTTTCCTTTACGGATCAATGCGTCCGATGCGGAAAATGCGAAAAGATCTGTCCCGTTCAATGTATTGAACTCAACAG
>CAZZEF010000152.1:1332-6223 GCA_964652875.1 uncultured Planctomycetaceae bacterium | reverse complement strand
CGTCGGAGGGGATCCGATTCGCGACAGGAAAAGAAAATTTACAAAAACTCCCCGATCAGAAAAGACGACGCTTCACCAAAGGCTTTCTTGCATTTCCTCTGTTTTTGGGATTGGGGGCTTATTGGGGCAAGTATCATAAAAACAAGATCCGCGATAATAGCTCGAATTATCTTCTTCCGCCGGGCGCGGAGGATCTCTCGCGGCTGTTCAGTAAATGCGAAGCCTGTCATTTATGCGTTACGCAATGTCCAACAAAAATTTTGCAGCCGTTTGCCCAGCGAAAAGGACCGGTCTTTCTTGATCCGACCAAGGGCGGCTGTCAATATAACTGCGTCCGATGCGGCGATGTTTGTCCGACCGGCGCGCTCCCCCGTCTGTCTTTGTCACAAAAAAGATCGCTTCAGCTCGGTATCGCGGAATTCGATCCGCAATATTGTCTGGCGGTCCAGGACAACGAGATCTGCAGTAAATGTGCAGACGCCTGTCCAAACGGATCGCTGATCATTCGACTTTCAAAAACGCAATTTCACCTCCCCGATCTTGATCCCGACTCCTGTATCGGATGCGGTTCCTGCGTTTTCTCCTGCCCCGCCGCCGCAAAGGCCTTGAAGATCAAACCGGTCGAAAAACAGACGGTAATAACCCCCAAGGACAAACTCCGCGATTCAATAATGCTTGTCAGAAACGGCGCCGCAAAATGTATCCTTATGAAAAAAGGAAAAATTAGTGAACAAAAGAATAATTCATCAATGCCCCAAGGCGAAATACTCGTTCAAAAGAACGGTTCGGGCGTTCTGCCGCTTTTGGAAATTTATTGTTCCAATAAAGAACAAATGTCCGGCGCAATCATTATCGACAAGGTCATCGGACGAGCCGCGGCCATGATCCTTTTAAGCGCGAAAATCACCCGGGTTCACGCGGAACTGATCGGACAGGACGCTCTCGATCTTCTGACCGAAAACCGTATCAAGGTCAGTTACCGCCGCGTCGTTCCGCAAATTCTGAACCGAAAAAAAGACGGTCCCTGCCCGCTTGATCTGTCCGTTGAAAAAATCGTTGATCCCGATAAAGCTGTTGATATTCTCTTAAAATTTACTCAAAAGATTTAACCGAATTCGACATTATACTGGTTCCATAATGAATTTTCCGGAACGAAGCCGAAAAAACTCCCGATTTTCGAAGACTGTCGGGAGAGAGGCCGGAAAATTTCAAATGTCGGCAGTAAAAATGATGATTTCGCTTCAAAGAACTGCCCGGATATAAAACGGAAAACTGCTTTGACCGATTTCTGCTTGATATCCGGACTATTTCTTTATTTTCTGTCAGACCCGAATTTGATCTGCTGGTTTCATGATGAAATTTCCATCCAGTGTCAAACGAACTTCCGAGTCATGAAATCAACCGGCGGAAATGACGGAATATAAAGGAGAACAGAATAAAATCTGTTCCAAATAAAATCTGTTCCAAATAAAATCTGTTCCAATGTCATTTCAAGCGGAGTATGATTATACTTTAAAATATATTTACTCCCAAACAAGATCAACGATTCCGGGAATGGATCGTTCGCTGTCCCGTTCCAGCCAGACTCCCTTTTCGCGGATCTTTCCAAACAGGGGGGCAATAGTCGAATGCCGGATCACCGCGATCTTGACCGATTTTCCGCGAACAGACTCGGGAACAATCCAGCGATACGGAGCCGTAATCAAAACTCCCTGCGTTTTGCCGTCGATTTGAAGTTCAGCGTCTCCGGAGAAAATTGGAATTGAGACGCGAAGCGCGTCCTTCGGAATGTGTACCTGCGCTGTTTGCGTCAGTGTTCCTGAATAGCCCGAAAGTCCTTTTCCATCATTGCGATAGCGGAAGATCGTATTCGAATCTGTTTCTTTCGCAAATGTACCCGCCAAAAAAACAGAAGGCAAAAATGGATAATCCGAGGCCTTGTTCGTTACTTTGACCTGACGTTTGCCGGGAGTTGGCGATAATTTCTTTTCTTTATAAAGATCATTGAAACCCGCGGGCAGAACGGAACAGGGATCACTTGCGGTGATTTTTTTACCGTCCAGTTCTATTTCCACTTCTTCCCCGTATTGACGAACGACAAGCCGAAGATCTTCAACAGGCTCGGCGAGTTGAAATTCACTGCAAGAATTTTTCGCGTCGAACTCCAAACGGGCAACGTTCGGACGGTCAATTCGAACGGTCCAGGCAGGCAGTTCCGCGATACCGTCCGCTTCAAGGACAAACGGCGTATCCAGTCCGGACCGACGCCAGAAGAGCAATCGCTTCGAACCTGAAAAATCAATCGCCAGCGCGCTTCCGTCTTTAAATCTTCGCAAAAAGATCTCATCGGCCAACGTTCCGTCTTTATTGACGACAAGAGTTTTGGTCCGCGCTGATTCGACGATATAACGGTCATAAAACGTCTTAAAACAATCAACGTTAAGATTTGATTTCTCTTCATGAATTCCCTGAGGGGTCAGTTCAAAGATCCATTTCGTGTCGGGATCCGCTTTTTCTCCGGGCAGTAAAACACGCCAAGAGCATTGATAACCGGCCAGCTCTTTCAGAAACGAGGGAAGATCGGCGTCAGAATATGGGTATCGAACCGCAATATCGCAGTCCCGGTCTTTTCGGGCGATCTGCGCGGCTCGACCGGCAATTTTTCCCCAGGTTTTCCAAGCGGGAAAATACGGTTGATCCGTTGTAAAGGAAGAATAATATCTTGTTTTGGTACTGTTGCCCCGGGCATCTACAGGAGCAACAGCCAGCAGATAATGATCAATCCCGAACGCCGCGGTAAAATAGATCTGTTTGATCAAACGCGTAAAACTCAAATCGGCGGATCCAAGCGCAAAAAGTTCAGCAAGACCGCCGCGGTTTCCCTGTTTTTCAATCGCGTACATTCCGCTCGATAAAGTTAGCCATTCAATCGAACCAAACTTTTTCACTCTGTTCTCATCTGGATTAAATCGGTAATGAGTAAAGATCTCGTCAATACCGGGAAAACTCATACCGCCAAGAGGCAGAAGCGCGTGTCCGTTACTTGAATGCGCCCGGGACACATTCGATTCATTCATCATGTGACCAGTAAAAACAATACGATGATCCTTACACCATTGATTGACCCGATCAATGTAAACTTTTCGGAACCGTTCACCCAAAAGACGATTGCAGACCGGCGCGAACGCCTTCGTTTTATCTTTGACTCCGGCGGCAATGTCCTTGAACAGATCCCCGCCTCCGGTCGCTTTCGCATAATCTTCTTTTAAGCCCTCATAATAACCCATTCGAAAAAGATCTTCTTTATGCGACCGATCGAAAAATCCAATATCGGGCTCGTCCGTAAAAATGCCTTTGATCAGTGTTCCGAAATACTTCCCCAATTTCGCGTAATATTTTTCATGTGTCATTTTTATAAAACAATCGACCGCGTCCGGATCCATTAGATAACTCATTTGGGGATTGCGGCGAATCACCACTTTATATTCATCATTCTCTTTATAAACACAAAGCTGCGGCATTTCGAACGACGGATTGACTTTCATGACTTCTTTATTGCAGGTTCCGCTGGGCCAGTTGAATTCATCATAAAGCCAAATTGAGGTGAATCCCAACTGCTGCGCTTCCTCGCAGATCCATTGACAGGTTTCAAGCCATTCTTCTGACATATACTCTATTTCGCAGCCGGCGCGCGGATATATCAGATACTGGGTGATTCCAACAGACCGGTAATCGGAAAGGATCTTCCGCATTTTTTCCCGGGTCGGTTTTCCTGTAATCGCGCCCATTGGAATGAGCGGATTTTCAACGATAGACGATTCGCGCAACGATTCATTGGACCGAACGGACAGTGAACTCAATAATAAAAATATCAAAACAAGTACAGAAATAATGGAAAAACTTTGACGATCTGCCTGAAAGGAATCAGAAGCTCTTTGTTTTTTCTCTGTATTTGACAACAAGTTCAAACAACTGTTATGCAGCGATTTCTCACCATATTTTGTTTTTTCGGTGACCGCAAAAGACCGTTCATTTTCTTTTGTTTTCATAATCAGTCCTTTCATTCTTATTATATAATTTCGCCCTATACTTGACGTTGTGCAGCCTTTTTTGTATATTATGAATAAGGCAGATCTTGATTTTTCCTTGATTACTTCGGACGCCTCTCTGATTGTCGGTCAAGGATCTGTCAAAAAAAACCGACAGAAACCGGCATTACAGATTTGCTCTCAAAAGAAAATACCAGAACGATTATTATACTGCTTTTATTTTAAATTTTCCATTATTTCCGCCGATTGACCCTGTGAATCGGCTGTTCTTTTGACGTTATAACGGAAAATTCTTTATGGAACCGGTATAACAATCGGCATAATCTTGCTGCCTCAAAAAAACCGGGGCGCAATGTCATAATATTTTCAAAAGACAACATCTGACAAAAATTCGACCGATCCAATTATAACAAACTTAAATCGGTCCTGCAATAAACAGATAAAACAAAATTATAATGTCAAAATTCATAATTTTCGTTTTCTTCGTTAATCAGTCTTTTTGAGCCAACGATTTTTTGACCTTGGATCGGAATTTTCATGATGAAACCGGTTTATACTGCTCTTATTTTAAATTTTCCGTCATTACCGCCGATTGACTGCGTGAATCGACTTTTCTTTTGACGTTATAATGGAAAATTCATGATGAAGGCCGGTATAACTGAAGTTCGGAATTCCGGCAATCCTTTATATTTTTGAATAATATTTTAATCATTCGGATTAGTCCGAAATGGAGAAAAACAAAATGAAAAAAATGATCCTTCTTTTTCTGACAGTTCTGACCATTGGCGGGGGATCTTTATTTGCGGAAAACGTCAAACAAGGATCCGCGGTCAATGAAGGTG
>CAZZEF010000152.1:0-1317 GCA_964652875.1 uncultured Planctomycetaceae bacterium | reverse complement strand
CCGGCCATGCGGGTCGAAGGACGGGCAAGCGGTACTTACAACAATCCGGAAATGGGGCTGCCCTGTCTTCTGACCACAAAAGACCCCAATCTCGGAGAAATGATTCATCAGCTTCGAAACGCCGTTTACGACGACCGGAGACTTGTTTTTATCGACAACAAAGTCCTTATGTGCAGTAATAACTGGATTCGTGACCATGTTCATCAGATGAAGGCTTTCTGCCATTGGGAATACAATTTAGACTCGTTTCTCAATTTCATTATCGACACCCAGCGAAAGGACGGCTGTTATTATGAACTCATCAAACAGATGGACGATTATCATTGGAAAATGGTGAATGAAGACTGCCGCGTTCTTTATCCCGAAGACAATCTCTCTCTCGTTCGGCTTGAAATTGAAGCGGACATTGAATACCTTGTCGTTGAAGGCGCGATTTGCTATTTTAAGACGACCGGCGATAAAAGCTGGCTGAAAAAGGTTCTCCCAAAACTTGAAAAAGGAATCAATTACATTACTTCCGATCCCAAACGCTGGGACTCCCAACGGGGACTGGTTAAACGCGCGTTCAGTATTGACACTTGGGATTTTACCTATGATCCAAAGTCGAGTACAAACCGGCGAATAGAAACCGGAACTCCAATGGGCATCATGCACGGCGACAATTCCGGCGTCTATCAGGCCATGATTCAACTGGCTTGGGCAAACGATTTTCTTGATCAGAAAGACCAGGCCCGCCAATGGCATGTTCGAGCGGAAAAACTGAAAGCCAATATCTTTAAATATCTTTGGAACGGAAAATTCTTTATTCATCAGCTCCCGCTCAACGGTGCCGGTCTCGACGATAAAGAAAGTATTCGTCTCTCGCTTTCGAACCCTTATGACATCAACCGCGGTCTGACTTCGCTGGAACAATCACGCTTGATCATTAAAGAATATATGGACCGACGCAAAACGACACAAGCGTTCGCGGAATGGTTCTCTATTGACCCTCCTTATAAAATGTTCGGTAATCACGGATCGGGCAAATACGTGAACGGAGCGATTTCACCCTTTACCGCCGGAGAATTGGCAAAAGCAGCCTTCAATAACGGTTTTGAAAAATACGGCTGGGATATTATTGTCCGCTGGGAAAAAATGATGAAACGAGACGGCAAGATCTATTTTCTTTATTCGCCGGACGACTGTATGCCGCAAGGGGGCGGACCAAGCGCTTGGGGGGCTGCCGCGATTCTCTCCGCCATTGACGAAGGACTCGCCGGAATAAAAGATGCCGAATGCTGTTACAGCCGTCTTGAATTCTCTCCCCGCTTTCCCGTG
>CAZZEF010000151.1:0-11182 GCA_964652875.1 uncultured Planctomycetaceae bacterium | reverse complement strand
CGTCCTCTTTCCCGATTGCCTTCGTAAATCGGGAGGTTTTTCGGCTTCGTTCCGAAAAATTCATAATGGGATCGGTATATTATTGTCCTTCATACAGACAATAATTTTAAAATTTTTTATTTCGTCCGTCGGGTGATTGGGCAAGCCGTCATTTTTTTTGACGGAACACAGAGAGGGCAAACGGCGATCAATCATTGATCGGACAGGTCCGCGTTGTCCTCTTCGCAACAGTCGCAGTCTTCCCAGTAAACAGCGGTGTTATTGCTGTTTTCATGAAATTCGACTTCCAAAACAGGGAGTCCAAAGCGATGAACATTTTCAAAAATAAATTTCGCGAATGTTTCTGAAGTAGGGTTTTCGTCAAAGAGACAGATCTCAACGCCGGCCTTTCGAAGAATTTCAGCCAGCGGATCTGTTCGGCATAAAACGGTTTTGTGATCCAGAGTCTGATCGATCCAGTTTTTAACCAGTTCGTTGAATTCGGAGAAATCAATAATCATACCGCGTTCGTCAAGCGAATCGGAGGCCAATGTTACACGGACCATTGCGTTGTGTCCGTGTAAATTACCGCATTTTCCGGGCACATTTAAAAGCCGATGGCCATAAGAGAATTTAAATTTTCTTGTTACGGAGTACATAAAAAACCAATCTGAAATTTCAAGTTGATATTTAAAGTAGCGAAGGGCCGGTCTGTTTTGATTTTTAACAGAAAACGAAATGGATTAACGCAGGAAAAAATACCAAAGTGCCCCCAAGATTAAAATAACGATCCAGAAGATCAGTAAAATAATTTTAAGATTAACGATTGAGGATCCGCTTTCTTCCATCGGTTCGCCGCCGCATCGGGGACATCGACTGGCGCCGGTATCAATTGGACTGTCGCACTGGGAACAGCGCCGCACTTTTTTGAGGCTCTTTTTTTTCTCGCGGAATTGGGGTTTACCGCAAAAGGGACAAAACTGGATGCCCGCAGAGATCATTTTTCCGCAGGAGACACAGACAGTTTCCAAATCACCGCCGGAATCTTCAGAAGTATTAATCACTGAATCGATTGGCTCTGTCGAAGAGACGGAAGTCTTTGCGGTCATTTCAGGAATTGAACTGAGCGGAGAGGCGTTTTCTCCCTGCCGCCAGACAAGCGTATCGTTGTCGATTTTCCGGGAATGAAGCATTGCTTTAAGTTCTGAAATGGAAAAAGGACCAGTTCCGGTAATGCCGTCAACACTGTAAAACCATTCAGCGGATTCACCGTTTGGCCGGGGATCCGCCCCGACTTGACCGGATCCGTCGAGAGAAAGAGTATCGGAAGAAACCTTTTTTCTTGGAGCAAAAAGTTCAGTTTCACCCGCTTTGGTCCAAGTTCTTTTATCTTCGGAGAATTCGGTGAATCGCCCGATTTTTCCTTGACGGTGCATTTCGAGAATAGCGTCTTCGTCAAACGGGCCAAAAATTCGGCCTTGTATTCTTACGTATTTGCCCATGATAATTAATTTTCTGTCAGTTATTAAATTTATATAATATAAAATGTGCTGTAATTGCCGTTGTAATATAACGATTGTCTGTTTTTTCTGCTCTAACGATCAAAAAGCCGGTTCACAAAGTCAACCGGCGGAAATTACGGAAAATTCAAAAGGAGAACAGGATAAAATACAGGGAGAAAAATTTATTTTTCAGGTCCGTTTTCAGAAGCGTTAAAGATCTCTTTCAGATCCGGCTCTTGTATTTGACGATAAAAAACGGGAAGTCCTACCAGAGTTTTAAAGGACTGCTCCGCGTTGAGTTTAATAACAGATTCGTCGAATTTGACAATACTGTCTTCGCAGACACCAATTTTTTCGAGAGTATACGCGCCCCCTTTTTGATCGTTTTTCCGACAGAGAAAGAGTTCGCCCGATTCGGGAACAATATGATCAATTGTCATTAAATTGCATTCATAACGGTCGCAGCGGAGGAACCCGATCCATTCATAAGTAATGGACATCGGTTTGATGTAATCCTTTAAAGACAAGGTGAAATTTTCAGGTATATTGGAATTTTCCCGGGAGGGCAAGTCATTAAAATAACGAACAATAATATCGCGCTGATTGCGCATGTCGGGGGCTTCCGGATTATACCAGTCAATATCATTTTTAATCAAAGGAGTACTAAAAACCTGCAGCATCGGACGAAGTAAGCTTTCGCAAATAGGATCTTTTCGAAGCAGTTCGTTGAGTCTTTTAAAAAAGAAGATTTTAACGATCGGGTCGAGTTCGGAGGTTGTATAACGGTAAGGATTGAAATTTTCCAAAAAATTACCTAATTCCGCGTACCATCGTACCATCGGATAATCGTTATTGTAGCAGTAAAAGTCAATATTTGGATAGAAATTGTTAATAGCGACGGAATGCGGTGCCGGAATGGCGTTTCGCAGTTCTGATTCGGAGAGGGACTGTTTGTAAGGATCGTCTTTAAGGACCCCTCCTTTTCCGTAGCTGAGCAAGATGCCGGAGGAGGTGTTTTTTGTGAAGTAGAAATAGTTATCGCGATCAGGACTTCGCTGATAGCAAACCCAAAGGGGAGTCTGATATTCTCTTAAAAAATCCTGCAGTTTTTGAGCAATGAATTCGCGTCCGCCGCTTTTGACAAGATCGTCGAAGATCTGAATTTGTCCTTCAACTTCACTGATTTCCGGAACCATGCAGTTGGCCTCATGAAGTTTATCGAGTTCCAAACGAAATTTTTTGGAAGGAGTTTCCCTGTTTCCGTACTCAAGATACAAACTGCTGTTTTCAGCGACGAACGAATTCCATAATTTAATTTTATTGTAGCCGATGAGACTGTCGCGGATATTGGTAAAATTTTTCGCGATTTGTGAATTGGGATTGTCTTTGATATAAGAGTTGAGAGCCCGATTAAACGTGTTGTAATTTCCAATCGCGTCAACCAGCGGACGTACTTCTTCCCGAAGTTTTATGTCTTCCTGTAAGGAAGCGATAACCTTTTGGTTTTTCTCAAGAAGAGTTTTTTTCTTGGCTTCAATACCTTCAATACGTCCGGCGTAAACATCGAGATTTTGAATTTCCGTATCAATAGCCAACGCCTGACTGAGCAGAACTTCAGGAGTTGAGCGGCGATCTTTATGAATATTGTCGATACGCCGACTGATTTCTGCGGTGTCTTTTTCGATTTTTTGTTTAAAACGGTTTTTCTTCATTGACAGCATTTTGTCAAATTTTTCTTTCAAATCACTGACCTGTTCGATTTCGGAATCGAGCCGTGCATTGTCTTCCGCGTCTTTCAGAGCGTCGAAATCGGGAAAAATTTCGTTTTCGTTAAGCAGTGAATCTTCGGCAATTTGCGAAGCTTTTTCAAACTTTTCGGTTCGCTGCTGATTTTTCTGTTTCAGATCCTGTGACAAGACCGTCAGCGCCTGATAATCCTGCGAAAACTCAATATGCGGATAATTCTTCTTCAACTGCTCCAAGGCGGCATCTGCTTGCTTGATCGCTCCTGAATTTTTATTTTTTCCAAGAACAACGAAAGATTTGTAATCATCCAGAATACTGGTGATATTGGTCATTTCGGTACGAATGTTGGAATGCTTGCGATAGTAAGTTGCCAAAAAAATGACAATGATTGCAAAGAGGACGACGAAAACAGAAATAAGAATGATGTAAGTTTTTTGTTTTCGCCAGACTCGTTGTTTGTATTCGTCTATAATACGAAGATATTCCGTTTCAATATCTTTGGGCATCATGCGGTTGGCGTCGAGCAGTTCGTCTTCCAACGTATCATAAGCCAAAATAAGCTGATCCGTACTGATCGAGGTATGCAACGTTTGTTTAAAACGATTGATCTTCATTTCGAACTGTTTGTCGATTTCCCGCTGCGCTTCCTTGTTTTTGATCCAGTTGACGGTCTGTTCATACTGACGCCGGACTTCTATTGGAATACTGGTGTAAGGAACATTGAATGTCCGCAAACAGTCGAGCCATTGAGCCTGAAGATCTTTAGCCTGGTCATAATTATCCTCGTCCATTGCCTTGAGCAGGTGAATGGCGATTTTTTTGAACTGAATGATCGAAAGTTTGAATTTGGAATTTCGAATCCAGGAAGTGATGTCCTGAACGAGTTTGGCAGGGGGCTGTGCCTTCCAGTCGGTGGTCTCAAGCTCCATCAGATAGCCGGAAATGACCTGGAAAGCGTTTGGCTGACGTTGCGATTCAGGGAAATCGCGCTGGATCTCTTCAATTCGGTATTTTTCGAATTCTTCGATCATTTCCGTCCAAATTGTGTTCTGCGGTTCCATCTCGTTGAGCTTTTTAAGAACCGCGATACGCTCTTTAAGCGGTGCCCGTTCCAAAGCAAGACGCCGGTTTTCCTTGAGAAGCTCTTCCATCGGTCGGAATAAATTGTATGCGTTATTGAGCTGCTCGAAATTCTGACGGACTATTATTGGTGCGGATGGAAGATGAAGGCTCTTGCAGAGATCCGCCCAATCTTCCCGGTCGGCGTAATCAAGCGTATTGCACATATTCAGTAACGGCGGAGTCGTATCGGCCAACCGAATGGCTTCCGCAGTATTGCCTGAACGAAGGTATTGACCGCATCGGGCCAGACGCCGGTTGACTTCGGTGCAAGCGTCGGCATACGACTGGGCCATTCCCCGCAACTGATCCAGCGGCAGTTCCGGCTGATCGACCGCTCCGAGCATTTCGTCAATAAGTTGCTGATAATCCATTTTATACTCCTTCCCCTCAAACTTTTTCGACGGAACAATTACGGGTTTTCGGATCGGATAATGTCCGGCAGATCGTCAGTGAAAAAATTCGTTCGGGTTCGGCATGCCATCCAGAAGCCTTTTGAGATAAATCAATGTTTTGGAAAAATATTTTACTGTACGCGAAAATTTCCTGATCTTTTATGCAATTCATTACTTTTTCCTTTGGACCGGCGGGTTTGGGTTTTGACTTGAAAAAATAAAAATAGACAAGTCCGGTGATAATGGTCAGTAATAACAGTATCAAAAGCGAAAAAAACACGCCCCTATGTTTTGGCGGATTGGTATTTCCCATTTTGTCATAAATATCATTGAGCAGATCAATCGCCTGATTTTGTGACGGACCGGAAGAATTGACGGCGGGTAAAAATCCTCTTTCGCTGTTGTCTGGTACTCCGTTGTCTGTTTTGCTGTTGATCTTGGGAACAGAAGTATCAACGGCAGTCCTTTTGGAGACGAGAGGGACACGGGTCACAATAATTTTTCGTTCCGATTCTTCTTTGGCGATCATTTTCCCCGATCGTGCGGAATCGAGATACGTTTTCGAATCTTTATCGAGAAGATTTGTCAAAACGGGCGATGCGGTCAAATCGATCAGCAATGCGTCCGAAATTGACCGAACGTAAGTTTCTTCCGGGGTTTGAGCTAATGCGGCGCGCCATTGGCAACGGATTCCGGGGGGAAGTTTAACAGCGTTGGTACTGAACGTCATTTGCCATCTTCGGTCATAAGGGAGTAACGCCAGCGCTTCAAGAAATAGGGTAAGAATCGGATCCTGATGACGGTAAATAATGGAAACGGATCGGCCGGAAAAACTTGTGCCCGCTAAAAGAGCAGCGAACCCGGAGTCCCCGGCCGCGTTTTGCCAGTTGGTACACACCGAAGCGTTTTTTTTATCGGATGGAATCGGACGGGGATCGATAAGTTGGAGGGGGTCAGATTTCCATTGAGTGTAAAAGCGGACGCCGCCGGAAAAAATAAAAACCGGATCAGAACGGAGGATCTCGCCGTCGTCCAAAAGAAGATGGTGGGCGATCTTGTTGGTTCGACCGGAATAATCAAGCCCGGCATCGGCTATTCTGCTGATCAAATGAGATCCCGATCCGTAGCCGGGTATTGTTAAATGGGAATAAATAACAGGATTCTTTTGGGCGTCCGGTGTATTGGGAGGATATAAATGACGATATCCGCTGAGCGATTCGAGCAGTGTTTGGAGCGGCAATGGTATTCCGGGAGAAGCCGCGACGGTGCAAAAACCTCGTGTTCCCTGTTTTAGTCCTTTTATTGCTGATGTGTAAACAAGTTCTTTCGGCATTACATTTATCGAATCATTATCTGAAATATTATTCCGTGGGGATAAAAATTTAACGTTTTTGAATTATGAAGGAATCGTTCTTAATTCAACATTAACCGAAAAAACTTCAGTCAGGAGTTTTTCAGCTTCTGTTTTCAGGGGAGGGGATGTCAGGGCGGTTATTTTGTGAGGCTTCCCGAAAGTTCAAACAAACCGGCGGACGATTGGGCCAGCGCGTAAAGCAAGGGAACTTCGACCCAAACCGGATTAATACTTTTTACCTGGAACCCCCAGTTGCCGGATGCGGGATCTTTGACTGGACTGCAGCCGGTTGCGCTGACGGGAATAAAGGTTACATTGTCGGCAAAAAGATCAAGCAGACTGATCATTTCGGGAATGTATTTATTCAGCAAGGCGCGGACTTTGTTGGAAACTTCTCGAACTTTGTTTTCCATAAAAATGGTTGTGTTCGTATTGATAACACGAGCCCAGGGATTACGGAACGTTACGCCGGGCAGGAGTTCCTGCCAGGCATCAAGTTTGGTGACAACGATAATCAGAGGTTTTTTGTATTTTTCGGTTGAACTCATTCCGAGATGCGTTCTGGTTCTGCGGATCATTTCATTGAGGATCTGTTCCTGCCGCATCGGCGATTTATGAAATCCTTTCTGGTCTTTTTCCAGTTGCGGATCATGATGCGGATTGGAACAAATGTTGCGAAACCGGTTGTCCTGCAACGGATCAAAGGTGAACATAATGCAGTTGCTCTGTTCTAAATGACGGGTAACCGGAAGCGAGGCGGTGTCGCCGTCCCGAACCGGAAGATAACTTTCGCCCGCGTTATCGTAAATGGTCAGTGTTTTGGAACAGGTGGCCCGATCCGCGCCGCGAACATGAGTACTCATCGGCGAGAGAGTAAACAAAAACGGCTGAAGGTAGGTAATGTATTGGTCGTCATTGATCAAGACCGTTTTATATTGTTCTCCCTGTTCTTCCGTTTTTTCGATTTTAACGATATCTTCCGGATTGTCGTTTAAAAACTGAAGCGCTTCGTAATCTTGAAGCCGCCGGTTCATTTCCGGGTCAGCGTCTTGAAAAGCGATATGAAATTCTTTGGAAAGAACTTTTCTTAAATTCCAAATCATAGAGGTCAGAAAATAAGATTTTCCTGAGGCGGGCGCGCCGGCAAGAGAGACAAAGAACGGCGGCATTTCCAAAAGTGATCGGGGAATTTCCAAATGGCAGTAAGGACAGGCGAGTTTTTTGCAGGAAAACCCTCTTAAATCGATAGCGTTTCCTTTGACATCGAAACGGGCCGGAAGAAATCGGCGATGATCCGATTCGCCCAAACGATAATCGCCAATCAGTTCCGGCGCTTCGGAAATCCAAAGAACGTCCTCGACGTTGGATTCTTTCCAGCAATGCGGACAAGTAAACTTTTCGCGAAGTAACATTGGGTTCTTTCTCTTTAAAAAGCGGAAATGCGAGAAAATGTAAAAATCGTTGTAAATTTTGACTGTTTGGCAAAATATTAAATATTATACAATATAAAATGTATATATATTTAAATATTATAATAGGATATTACAAAATTTCATCAGATTTTAATAAATTTTCCATTATTTTTTGCGGATTCATGTGAAATCAGGCAAAGTTTTAAATTTCTAACGGCATCTTCGGGAGTCAAAGGAGAATTGTTTATGATCGATTGAGCGTGACGAATAATAACTTGTTGGTATATATTATCAATTTTGGAACATTCGAGTGAAATTTTTTCCTGAGTTCGGAAGCGGTCGAGTTCCAAACGGATCGGGAATGGTTCGTCAGCGTAACCGGAGAGCTGGAACAGGGTTCCGTACCCGCGGAGGACGGCTTTTTCGCCATAAAGTTCGAAACCGAGATTGGAGAGGGTTCCTCCCAAGCCTCCGCGCCGGTCAGCGAAAGAGACTCGAACGGATCCGGTTTGACCTTTTTTCATTTTAAATTTGATGTAAGCGCCGTCTTCGACCGCGATCGGCATCATTTTGGGAAAATAAACGGCTCCGATCTGTTCGATTTCGTCTCCGAAAATATATTCCGCCATGTAAAAACAATGGCTTGCGACATCGCCGATCGGTCCGCCGAGTTCTTCCTGATTATTGCAGCGCCAGGTTGCCGCTTCGTCGGGCGTGTAACCGTAAGCGAACTCCATATGGAAGCAGCTGTCGTTAACAGGTCCTAGTTCGCTGGACGCGAGAATTTCCTTGGCGCGCCGATGAAGAAGATTGTTGACCATCATATGATCAACCGATAGAGAGAGATTTTTTGATTTGGCCAGAGACATGAGATCTTCCGCGTCGGTCAGAGACGGAGAGATCGGTTTTTCGATCATAACATGTTTGCCGGCCAAAAGAGCCTGTTTGGCCAGAACGGCATGAGATTTGTTGTTGGTAGTAATAAAAACGGCGTCAATAGCCGGATCGGAAAGAATTTCTTCCGCGGAATTGCAGAAAGGAATTTCCAGTTTTTCAGCGGCTTGTTTTCGGGCAGGATTGAGGTCGCAGGTTTTAACAAGATCGATCCCCTCAAGCGGCTGAAATCTTGATTTGTCTTTGGCGAAACCTTCTTTGGCGATTCTGTTTTCAGCGATGCCGCCGAATCCAATCAGACCGTATTTTACTGTTTTTGACATAATAAATTCCTTTGTAACATCTATAGTGAAAGGTACTTAAGCATAAGTTACGAAATATAACAAAACGTTCTATAAATAAACATACTTATAATAAAAAGGGTAATAACACTTGGTTAATTACCCTTTTTATTGAAGCGTTCAGGCAAAGTATTGCCTGATTAGAAAACGGTCGAAATAACGGCGGGTGTCCTTATTTCATGTAAGCCTCAGCGACCTTATTGAAAGCGTCAATGCAAGCCTGAATGTGTTCCGGTTCGTAAACAGGATGGGTAAAGAACGAAATGGTGCGATCAGTCATCCAGTTAGCCTGTTTGCAGTTGAACTGAGAATAATCGATATTTCGTGCCTTGGGGTCATAGAACGGGTAGTTGGCCAAGCCGAAACCGACCCGGTCAATATAAGCTTTTTCTTTATACATTTCAGGCCAAAGAACGCTATAAACCGGAACGCCTTCCGCGGCGACAGCGGCGATAAATTCTTTAACGCTGACGGTCAGTTTTTCGGTATCAAGAACGAACGGGGCCCACCAGAAAGCGTTTTGTCGGTCTTCCGTATCGACAGGAGAGTAAAGGATGAGCGGATGATCTTTTAACGCGTCGATCAGCATTTTTCCGTTTCGGCGCCGGTTGGGGAGGTTCCAGGAGTCGAAGCGTTCGAGTTCGCAAAGTCCGATTTGCGACTGGATTTCGGTCAGGCGGAAATTAAAGCCGACGCGCCGGTGAATATACATCAGTTTGCCTTCCATTTCCAACAGATTGAGTCGTTCGCGGACATCGTAACCATGATCGCGGAAGGACCGACATTCCCAAGCGAGATCTTCGTTGTTGGTAACGATCATGCCGCCTTCGCCGCCAGTGGTGAAATGTTTACTTTGGCAGAAGCTGAAACAGCCGACGTCGCCGATCATTCCGACTTTTTTGCCTTTGTAAACACCTCCGAAGCATTGGGCGCAGTCTTCAATAACTTTCAGATTGTATTTTTTGGCGATTTCAAGGATCGGGTCCATGTCGCAGACAACGCCGTAAAGATGAACAACGATAATGGCTTTGGTGCGTTCGGTAATTTTGCTTTCGATATCGGCGGCTGAGATCACGTGATCGGTTCCGACATCGGCGAAAACGGGGAGCGCGCCCGCCTGAAGAACGCAGAAACTTGAGGCGATGAAAGAATAGCTGGTGCAGATCACTTCATCGCCTGGTCCGATTCCCAGTGACGAGACGGCGACATGAAGAGCCGCAGTTCCGCTGGTAACGCTGATAGCGTGTTTGGCGCCGATCCATTTGGCCCAGGCTTTTTCAAATTTCATGCCGATCGGACCTGTCCAGTAGTTTACTTTTCCGGACCGAAGAACATCGGCCGCTTTTTGAATGGTTGATTCTTCAAAGCAGGGCCAGCTGGGGAACTTGCCCTTGAATGTTTTTTTTCCGCCGTCGATAGCGAGTTTTGCTTTTGTCATATCCATTGCTCCTTATGAATTGTTTAAAAAAGCGATAACATTATTTTATACAAATACTTATGGTTGTATTGCCTATGTTGGCAGGTTTTTATTTGTTGAAAATTCCGGAACGAAATTTTACAATCCGGTTTCATTTGAGTTTTTAATAACTCAATCAGAGGAGGAACCCGGACGTAAAGTCTGCATTTTGTCCGGTTGACTTTGCGGACCGGCTGTTCTTTAATGTCAGAACAGGAAAAACAAGCGTAATTGGCATAATAAAAATACAATTAAATAAAAACCATTATTTAAATTAAAACAGATTGAAACAGCGATGTCAAGCAAGGAGAGAAAAAACCGAATAGAATTATATGAAAAGCGGAAATTTTTTTGATCCATGGGTTCCCTTTCAGAAAAAGTCGAGTACAATCGTATTGAAAATGGGTAAATATATCTGTTAATTGTGTATAAACATCCCGGAGCCCCCCTGACATAATCCGGGAGAGAAATTTTTTCAGGATATGAAAAAAATGGGTGTTGGCAATAATCGCATTGTTGCCAAAATAGCCGGTGGCGCTCAAATGTTTGAGGTTCAGCCCGGCAGTAAACTGGGGGCGATTGGTGAAAGAAATGTCATCTGTGTTAAACAGGTATTGAGCCAATTGCGAATTCCGATTCTAGCTGAAGATACCGGCTTGAATTTTGGAAGAACACAGTATTTTGATCTGGAAACAGGGATCATGAAGATTCAGTCACTTAACCGAAGAATTGAGGAGTTTTAAGGCAGAGCATGATTTAAAACCGCGACTGAAACATAATAATCATTCATCTGCTGAGCACTTTGTGCCCAGCATTTTTTTCAGCAAAAATAAATTTCAATCACAGAAAAGTTTAAATAGAATTAAACAGGGTAAAAAAAGAACAAGATTTTCAACAAAGTGTAAGATAAAATAGGGTGTACCTTTTATCTGGTTTAAAGTATAATAAGAAACTATATATTTCTTTCCATTTTTTTCTAAGATA
>CAZZEF010000150.1:0-11203 GCA_964652875.1 uncultured Planctomycetaceae bacterium | reverse complement strand
AAAAATCAAATGATCCCGTCAAAGAGATCAAACTTTTAACGATCGGCAACAGTTTTTCGGCCAGTTTAAAGCGCTATTTTGAACCGGTTGTTCATTCGGTTCCCGGCTGCAAAGTCGTTTTGGAACAGATCACAATCGGAGGATGCAGTTTGGAACGGCATTGGAACAACATTGATAAAGAGGCATCGGAACCCGGAATCAAAGCCTTTTTTTCTTATACCTACAAGGAAAAACTTCAAAGTCATAAATGGGATTTTGTCACTATTCAGCAGGCGAGTCATTTCAGCTGGCAGGCGGACACGTATCAGCCGTTCGCGGCCAAGATCTGCAAATTTATTCGGGAAAACGCTCCGAGCGCCGAAATCGTCATTCAGCAGACT
Source organism: uncultured Planctomycetaceae bacterium (assembly GCA_964652875.1). Lineage (GTDB taxonomy): Bacteria > Planctomycetota > Planctomycetia > Pirellulales > Thermoguttaceae > JAUNBG01. The sequence goes on along the minus strand of CAZZEF010000150.1, from coordinate 10,823 downwards.
TGGTCTTACCGTCATGACGATCCCCGTCTGAAAAAATGGAACATCAGTCAAAGAAAAATGTATGAAGATCTGCGCGACGCTTACAACAAGGCGGCCGAAGAACTGAATCTTCGCGTTATTCCGGTCGGGTTTGCTGTTGAACTGGCGCGCGAAAATCAGCCCGGAGGGTACGGTCCTTACGATCCGGCCCAATACAAATATCCTGATCTTCCCGATATCAATCGATTTTTCACCGGTCAATTCAAATGGTCCAAAGATCAAAAGAAAATTGAAGGCGACCGCTTTCATCTGAATCACCGCGGCCAGTATCTGCAAGCTTGTGTCTGGTTTGCCTTCCTGTTCGATCAGGATGCCCGCAAGATCACCTTCGTTCCCAAAGAGATCAACGCCAACGATGCCAAATTCCTTCACGAAATGGCTCAAAAAGCGGTCTCGGAATTCAAACAAGTAAAAAAATGAAACAGTAACCGTTCACGGAGAGATTGTAACCACAATATGATTTTGGGAAAATTCCAAGACCAGTTCTTTGTTGCTTGTATTGTTCAAAGTGTCATAAAACGGAGAAAATATCGTAATCCCCAGAATTTTTTAGGGACAGTACTTCGAAAAACAACCAGTTCAGGAGAACACAAAAATATCAATATCCTGTTTAATATCATTATGACGAAATACCGTATTTCGGGATAGGTCATCCGTGAAATCAGCGGTTTCAAATAATTTTTGTGAACGGTTACATGAAACAAAACGTTTATTCAGAAAAACAATTAAAAAATAAGGTTAAAAATGCGAACATCTATTTTTTCTCTTAAAAACCTGCTTCTTTTGATCGGGCTTTTACTGATCCTGATTCCGTCAGTCAACGCGCAGGGTTTTCGCGATCGGCTTGAAGGTCTCGTTTATGAAGTTGAAGAGTGGTCTGAACCGAAAGCCTGGCTGAAAGATCAATCGGCTTCCGACAAATGGACACTTTGGACAAAAGAAGAAGATGTCATTAACAAACGATCCAAAGGTGCCGCGCTGCATACGCCGTCCCTTCCGAAAAAGGATCGCATCTCACCGGAAGAAGGCGCGCCCGTTCTTCGGACAAAGATCACCGGAATTCCGAACGGCCGTTATAATGTTTGGAGTAATCCGACCAACCGGCCGCTCGCTTTTTCCTTTGATAAAGGTAAAACCTGGGTACCCGCTGAACGTACCGGAGAAGAGTTTTTCGGGACTTATGAGATCAAAGACGGATCTTTTGAAGTTTGGGCGGACGACCGATACGCCGGCGAACCAAATTCCCCCGGCTGGAGCTATTACGATTATATCCGCTTCGTTAAGATCGACGACAACACCAAAGAAACGTCCATCTCAGATCTGAAGGCGTTTACCCTGCCCGATGGATCAACGCAGTTAAGCTGGAAGACAACGATTCCAACCACCGCGGCCATCATCAAATACGGACCGGGCAACAATCGGTCCTCCGTTATTTACGAGAAGGAAAAGGGTCAGCGAAATCATCAGGTCATTCTTTCCGATCTTCAAAATGGACAAACCTGTTCCGCGGAAGTCACCGTTCCGATCAACCGCGCCGGAGCGGGAAAAAGTCAAAAGATCGTTTTCCGATCGGGGAAAAAGCCCGTTCCAGGTCCGACACAATCAGCTAAAATTCGTTTAACCGTTTCCGAACCGACGCAAAAAGGGCGTCAAAACTGGCCGCTGACCTCCGGTGTTCCGTTTGCCCGGGGAGTTCTCGCCAGTGCCAACGACATTCAATTGACCGATGAAAAAGGAACCGTTCTTCCGGCTCAATTCGATACATTCTGCACTTGGCCCGACGGATCCGTCAAATGGCTGATTTGCAATTTTCGGACCGATACCCAACCGGGGAAACCGACTGTCTATTATCTCAAAACCGGATCCGATTTTCCAAAGGATCAAGCCGAGACGAAAAACGCGAAATCCGAAAACAGTATTTCCGGATCTGTCCTCATTGATGCCGCCGGGTTAAAGTTAAGTGAACATCAGAAACAACGGATCAACGATCTTGTAAAAAAGATCTCCTCAAAAGTCGTTCTGACCGACGGATCCGTCTACCAATGCCGACCCGATCAGTTCAAAGCGGAAAGCGCCGGTCCCTTCTGCGTAACGGTTCGCGGTTTCGGCAAATATCTTAAAGAAGGCGGTTCCGATGAATCTGATAAAAAAACGGCAAATGCTCCGGTAAAGGAAACCGCTGAAAAAACGGACCCGAAAACCGAACAGATCGTTTCGGATGAAAACGAGGAGGGATTCCGCTGGCGCTGCGATTTGACCTTGTTCGGTGATGATTTCGCCCGAATTCGCTGGTCGGTCGGCAATCATATTCTTAAGAAGATCATGACATCCGTCAAGTCGGCGGATCTCGCGTTCGAAACGGCAACCGGTGATCAATTCACTTTTTCCGACGGTAAAAACGCCAAAACCAAAGCGTCGTTTTTGCAAGAGACCGAAAAAACGGCTTCGGCCGATCTGGACGGTCAGCAATCGAAACAGGAGCATTTCGACGGCTTCGTTCAGACCGGCGGGAAAAGCTGGTTCTTCCGCGATTTCTGGCAAACCTGGCCCAAAGGGCTCGAATGCGAAAAGAACAAGATCGTTTTTAATATTCTGCCCGCCCTCCCGGACGGGTATAAACCGGAAAAAAGCGATACCGTCAACGAAATTCTCACGCATTATTACTGGCTCAAAGACAACGCTTATCAGTTCAAGCGCGGAATGGAGATCCGTCATGATCTTTGGATCGCGGAGAATAAAACGCAAAAGGATCCTGCCGCACTGGCGCAGCATTTTGAAATTCCCGTCTTCGCCGTTTGCGATTCGGAGTATTACTGCTCGACAGGAACTTTTCCTCCTTGCAATCCAGCAAAAGCCGGTGAATTCGACGTTTATGAAAAAGCCTTCCAAACTTCTTTCGACAATTTCGAAAAAGGACGTCAAAAGCGCGGCGAATACGGCTGGATGAACTTTGGCGACTGGTTCGGCGAACGTACCTGGAACTGGGGCAACAATGAATACGACGGCACTTATGTCTGTCTGCTCCATTTCATCCGGTCCGGTAAAACGGAATATCTGCGCCGGGGAATTGAATTCGCCCGTCATTATTCGACCGTCGATTTCAAAGCCTATCCTTGGGATCCCAAAATGCGCGAACTAATGTATATTCATTGTTACGGACACGTCAACTATTTCTTTACAGAAGACGATCCGAGAATTCAAAAGATCAAAAACGCAACGGAATACGGAATGTTCCGCTGGGAATCCGATGGATCGGGGGGACACGCGTTTCAGCCGGGCAACTTTTTCGCCGCCTGCATGACCGGAGATCGCAGAATTTTTGAAGTCGCCGAAACCGCCTGCACCAATCAGGCGCAGCGATACACTCCCAATTTCAATTTCAGTATCGAACGGGCAGCTGGCTGGGCTCTGACTAACGCGGTCAACGCATACCTGTTCACCGGTAATCCGTTCTATCTTAACGCCGCGGATCTCTATTTTGAAGTGATCGCCTCAAAACAAGATAAAGAAACCGGCTGCTTCAATCTTCCGCAAGATCAGTCCGAATGCAATTGTCCCGATAAAAAAGAACATCGCGGCGGAAAAGCGTTCGCCGTTGGTATTCTTATGCACGGCCTGATCCGATATTATGAAGTGACAAAAAATCCTGAAGTCCGCAATGTCGTCGTTCGATGCTGCGATTGGCTCCTCGACTATTCCTGGAATGAGGAAAAACATGGATTCCGATACAAAACCGGATGTCCCAAATACGCCAACAGCGGCTGGTACTCGATTCTTGTAACCGAAGGAATCGGGTTCTCCGGCGATGTTACCGGCGATAAACGCTACCTTGATTTCCTTGTTCGAACGATCGGACCTGAACTGACCAATACATCAGGAACAGGCCTGGCTTGCGGTAAAGAATTTGATCAACGTTTTCGCCAAATCCCTCATACTCTCTATTATCTCCAAAAACACGGCTATAAAAATGTTGATACCGTTCGTGTACCGATTCAATGATGTTTTTTCGTTATAACGTAAAAAGAACGCCGATTCACGCAGTCAATCGGCGATGATGACCGAAAATTTAAAATAAAAGCAGTATAAAATTAAAAAATAATAGACAATTTCTCCAAGATTGATCTGGACCCAACCGGTCAAAATCAATACACTCTCCAAATAATGCCAATAATGTCCCCGAAACAAATCAGCAGTGTCTGTTGATTATTCGCTGCAATAAACAAACGTTTCGCGGCTCGGGGATCAAGTTTTCATCAGGAAAAAACCTTTTCCGTTCAAGGGATCTGTTTTTCCTTGATGAAAACCGTTTCTTTTTATATTCTTATTGGCTTTTATCATCATTATTTCTTTGCGTTTTATCGACCGGCGTCAGCGAAAATTCAATGCTTGACCAATGCCCAAAACGGCAAAGAACAACCCAATAATGATTCAATGAAAACGGATGTTGTCCTGACTTGTTATTCACTGATAAGGCGGCGTCTCTTTTTTGTTTGGTATTTGGAGATATTCGGAAATGGGAAAAATCATTCGCGGTTTTATTGTTTTGGCCATTTGGGGCGTTTTAGTCGTCGGGATCTGCGCGGCGCTGCCGGATGAAGTTTGGCAAACATTCCCCGTCAAATTAATTCCGATCCGAACTTTTCTTGCGGAAAATAAAATTATTTCTTCCGAATACGCCAGCCCGATATACACCGGATCCAATCGTCAGCAGACTCCATTCCCGGAAATGTTTTCCAACGGTATTGGCGGAGAAAAAGAACTCGCTAATAATATTGTCAGAACGCAAAACGGATCTGTCGGAGAATTCACACGGTCCTCTGTCCCATCCGCAGAAACAACCGGCCCAAAAGAAATGTCCGGCAAACTCTTATCGGAACCATTTTCCCAAGGCTCAAATGGTTTGTCCGACCAACAGACAAAAGAACCGTTGTCCTCAATCCCCGAACTGGATCTTCCGGAAATGAAATCTCTTCCTTCGATCTCCGAATCGGGTCAGAACGACACTCTTCCGAACCTGCAGTTCGATTCAATTCCGGATCATGAGAAAAACGCGCCAACAGCCGGTCAAGAGCTGTCCAGTCCGAACAGCCGGTTACGATCCGGTGACAGCGGACTTCCCGCTCCCGAAGTTGCCGGTTTGACGATCCCCCCTGCCGTTTCCGACCATCCGAATCAAAACAGTCTCGCCGGAAATATCAGTCGTTCGAACGATCCTTCATCAACGAACACGACCGCGTCCAACCTGCAAAACAGAAATTCGTTTATTCCCGTCACCCCAACAACAACAGAACCGCTGACGGCAGGAACCGGAGCAAATCCCAATAATTCAGGATCACTCAACAATCAGCCTGTTCAATCGTTGGCCGTTCATCAGCCTGACCAATCATTAACGGAGAATCAGATCAGTCAAAACATCGGAAATTCGAGGTCTGATAATTCAAACGCGAACGCTCCGATGTCCGAAAATTCGCGACCGAATAATCATTTAATTGCCGCCGGTATCCCATTAAATGGACCGTCAAACAATTCAGCCGTTCCGCAACCGATTGGCGTTACTGTTCCCGATAGAAACGAAATCGCGCCTGCTTCCGGAATGATGCCGGCTGGTGCGGCCCCGCCGAACGGCAACGGTCCGCTGACCAATCCGCTTTATATCGAAAAGAACAGAAAAGACAAGATCCAAAAAGATCTCGCTGCCGAAACGCCGATCTCGCCCTCCGATCAATTAAAAGCGCTCCTTTTGGAATCCCAAACGTTTAACGATGCCTCATCCGAAGAGCAGATCAAACAAGTCTTTATGAAAATGAGTCATCTCCTGACCGCAAAGGAACAGCAGCTTCAGCCTCAAGAAATTCAGGCCCTTCAAAAAAAACTCGACAAGTTGGCCTTTCAGATCTTTTATAAACCGGACCGACATATTCTTGAACCGGTTTACATAACGGTCAGCGGCGAAACGTTAGCCAATATCTCCGAAAAATTTCTGATCACTCCTGATTTTCTGGCTGTATTAAACGGGATCAATATAAATCCAACGCAACCGCTTGCGCCGGGTACACGTTTAAAAGTCGTTCACGGTCCTGTTTCCGCAGTCGCTTCGATCAATAAAAAAGAACTTCTGCTCCTGTTCAACGGTTTTTACGCAGGCCGTTTCCGAATGGGCTGCTCAATAAGCGCCAAAACAGTACGCGGAACTCTTTTGATAACCAACAAGGTCAAAAATCCCGATTATAAAGGACCGACGGAAGAAAATTTGATCATTCAGGATATTCCTGGCGGTGCGCCCAATAATCCGCTCGGAGCCGGCTGGATCGAATTAAGCAACGGACTCGGACTGCAAGGAACCAATCGGCCCGAATACATTGGAAACGAAACAGCCCGAAACGGCGGGTTGATCTTTTCCAATCAGGACATTAGTCATCTAAATATCCTTTTAACCAAAGGCGCGGCCATTTCCGTCAAAGACTGATCCCGCCTTGAAAAAGTTTTTCTGATCCCCGGTCCGGCCATAAACGTTTTGAACCGTATTTTATACACGTTTTGAACGGTTTTTATACTGTTCTCCTTTTAAATTTTCCGCCAATGGACCGCGTGAATCGGTTGTTCTTTTTAACGTTGGAACGGAAAATTCATAACAGAATCGATATAATCAACGACAGATCTGATCTTAAAAAAGCTAATGAGTAATATTTCTAACGAAAGACGCGGATCGTTAAAATTGGAAAACGGTCATCGGGGGATCTTTTCCAGCGGAAGCGGATTATGAACATCGGTCGGTCCTTCGGGAAAAGGTGTTTTTCCCAACTCGCGATACATCGGACAGTTGGATCTCATTGCGATTGGAAGAGCGCGTTCGCGCCACATGATCATCGAATCTTCCGGCAATTTCCATCCGGCTTTTAAGTAAAAAGGAACAAGAGGCTCCCTGCAATAAAGAATGGCGAAAGGATATCTTTCTTTTCGGGACTCATCCAATGACCGATCCAGCAAGCGCAAACTCAGACGCTGTCCGCGTCGGGATGGATGAACAGAGACTCCTTGAAAACTGGCGGCGTCATATCGAACATTCCAGCGCGTTGTTATTGTTCGTTCGACAACAGCAACATGACCGACAATTTCTCCGTTGTCCATTGCCAATACGGTAAAAACCGGCGCCGCGTCATGCCAAGCCCGTCTTTTTTTAAATACCTCCGACCATTCCGGAAATATTTCAAGGAGATAATGACGGATCCGAAGATCCAGTTCTCCATCTATTTCGGACTCCGTAAAGGTCTTAATGTCAAGAAGATCGGACATGACTTCAATCCCCCGGATCGTGTCCGGCAGAGATAAATTTTATTTAAAACAAAAAACTTTCAGCTTCGACGTCAATTTCCCCAAATGATCGGAAATAACTCTGAAAATTTTTTGCGGACGACAAACGAACTTTTAAGAGTGAAAATACCCCTAATATTAATATTTTAGGCATTTTATAAAAACTGGAAGGGGTAAAAAAGAAAATTCCCTGTTATTTTCATGATTCCGGTGTTTGATCACCTCATTTTAACGATATAATAGATTAGAGAGAAAATTCAGAACTATTTATGTAAATATCAGCTAAAAACGACACGGGAATATTATGCAGCGAACTCCAATTTACGGCGGCGGAAAAAACAATTTCGGCTCCGGGAACAATCACTCGAACAATTTCAACGGCAGCAACGGCGATTTCAGCGACGAAGACGATTTCGATAATGACGGTTTTACCGACGATTTTTCGGATGACGTTCAGAATACTGAGGATCCCCTGGACAAGCAGCCCCGCAAATCCTCGGAAGAGGATCTTCTTCTGCGGCCAACACGAATGTTTGAAATGGTCGGTCAGAAAGAAGTTTACGCCCGAATTGAAATCGCGATTGAGGCGGCCCGAAAACGAAAGGAACCGCTCGGGCATATTTTGTTCGACGGTCCTCCGGGCTTGGGAAAAACGACCTTCGCTACCTGTATCCCCCGGGAGTTGGGCGCGTCAATGCAAATCGCCAACGGCGCGACGCTTCGCGCCCCGAAAGATCTTGTTCCCTATCTGACTAACGCGACGGAAGGCTCGATTCTTTTCATCGACGAAATTCATCGAATGCAAAAGGCGGTTGAAGAATTTCTGTATCCGGCAATGGAAGATTTCCGCATTGATCTGACTCTCGGCGAAGGCGTCAATGCCCGGACAATGAATATTCCGCTGAAACCGTTTACCCTGATCGGGGCAACGACACGAACGGGCCTTATTTCCGCTCCGCTGCGCGACCGTTTTCAGATGAGAGAGCATCTTGATTTTTACACCGAAGACGAACTGGCGGAAATCGTCCGGCGAAACGCCAAAAAACTGAACGTTTCTATCGACGATCCGGCCGCTTATGAAATTGCCCGGCGCAGCAGAGGAACCCCTCGGCTGTCGAACAATCGCCTCCGCTGGGTTCGCGATTACACCGACGCCCGGGCCGACGGAAAGATCAACCTGACGGTCGCTCAAGACGCTCTCGCAATGCAGGGTATCGATGAAGACGGACTTGATTCACAAGACCGGAAATATCTTGAAACGATCTTAAAAGTTTTCGGCGGCGGACCGGTCGGCGTCGAATCGGTCGCTCACACAATGAACCTTGCTCCCGACACCCTTGTTGACGAAGTCGAACCCTTTCTGCTTCGAAACGAAATGCTGATCCGGACTCCGCGCGGAAGACGTCTGACGGAAAAAGGTCTCGTTCATCTCGGTATTGATCCTGCCCGTTTTAAGTTCAGAGATTGATATCGCTGAAATCCATTTGTCAGAATATTTACGAGTAAACGTTTTTCGTTCGCTTAGCAATCTCGCAAATGGCCATGATAATGATGACAAAGGGCAATGGCCAGCGCGTCGGCAACGTCCGGAGGCTCGGGAAATCGGTCGAGATGAAGTTCGATTTGAATGGCGCGCTGCATTTGATCTTTAGGGGCTCGTCCGTTTCCGGTCAGAATTTTTTTGATCTTCGTCGCCTGATAATGCAAAACAGGAATCCCCGCCTGCGCGGCGGCAAGACAGATCGCGCCCCGGGCATGCCCCATCAGAATGGCCGTTCGCGGTCTTTTATAAAGGGAATAAAGTTCTTCAAGCGCCAATACTTCCGGATGATACGCTTCTATTACTTCCCGAATTCCGTCATATATATCCTGTATTCGCTGTTCCAGCTGTTTCGCGTGACTGCGAACAACCCCCGCCTCCAGTAATCGGATATTGCCGTTGAAAGTCTCTATCAGACCGTATCCTGTTATATGAAGGCCCGGATCGACTCCAAGTATCCGCTTTCGTGTTTTATTTTCTGTTTTAAACAATTCTTAATCTCTTGCGCTGATACATTGAAAACAATTTCGCTCCGGTCAGTTCTTTTATACTGCTCTTATTTTTAAAAGTTCCGTTATTTCCGCCGATTGACAACACGAATCGACTGTTTTTTTGACGTTATATCGGAAAATTCATCATAAAACCGGTATTACTTGAGTGACTGACCGGAGCGAAACCGGAAAGGGGCATTAACTTCATTTACCCGTCGTATTCAATTGAGGACCTGTCCCCTGCTGACGCTGACTTTTTTCGTAAACGTCAAGCATATCGGAAAGGAGTTTTTGTGTCTGCTGATCTTCTTTTTCACTGGCGTTGTAACGATCATAAAGAGCTCTGATTTCCGGACCGCGAAGCAGATTACCGTACCGGTCCAAATGATCGGTAAAAGCCTGCAGGAGCTGCTGCCGTTTTCCCAAAGCCAGGCGTATATCGCCAATTTTATTGGCCAGAATTTGTTGTATTTTCGCCTCTCGAACAAGGAGCGCCAATTGTATTCCTTCGTCGAAGAGTTCTTCGGAAGAGATCATGCGCTGAACGAGAAAGAGAATATCGTCGATTAAATAAATTTCCGGATGGGCTGTATAAAGACGGAGCAGAATAGCGGCGGCGGCCTTGCCCTGCGCCTTTCGGATCGGAGCGGGAACCGGCTCTTTGTCGGTTTTGGCAAAGAGTTCGGTCAATGCCCATTTGGCTGAGGTCTGATCGTAAGGCATCGGAAGCGCGAGAACATTCGAAAATTCACCGCTCATTTTTGTCGCAACACTGTTGTCTATTTTGGTTTCAAGCTCAAAAAGAATGGGCGCTTTAATTGTTTTTTTCAATTGCGGGGTTGACACCATCTGATTGGCGGATTTTTTATCGATAAACTCAAACGAAACATCTTTCGGATCAATATTCTGCTCGCTCAGCCGGATCGCCCAAACTTCGCGGGTAATATTTTTGTCGCCGGGATTATAAGAGTCGACAATAATACCTTTATCGGCCTCAAGCGGGAGCTCTTGGGGATTTTTAGCCCATTTCTGTTCAGATTGCGCATGAACCGGACGGGGGAAAGAAGTCGTATTCGCGCAAAGAAGAACAGGAATATCAGCCGTTCGGTAATCCTGTCCAAGGATCTGGGTTACCGTCAACATATCGGGCGATCCGATCAGGGTCGTCGCGGCGACCAGTTCGACATCAGCGTCAAGCTGAGCCTGACGGATAAGGTTCCCTCCTGTTGTAACCGGAAGGATCGAATAGCCTTCTTTTACGAAAAAATCACCGTTGCGCATTGCGTCTTCGAGTTTCGGCGCGGCTACAATAACTTTTCTTTCACCCCGGGATGTCATAAACAGGATCAAAGACGGGACAATTCGGCTTGAGCCCGGAAAAGGTTTATCCGGATTCAAACGGGAGACCGCCGACAACGCGGTGAACCGAAGACGCCGATCGG
>CAZZEF010000149.1:0-11327 GCA_964652875.1 uncultured Planctomycetaceae bacterium | reverse complement strand
TCGCTTGTGTATTGTATACCCTGGTCGGTGTTAAATATTGTTGGACATCCGTATCGTAAGGATCCCTCTAAACAATGAACACAAAATTCTGTATCCAAAATGGTCGACAGTTCCCATGAAATAACATACCGACTGAACCAGTCAATGTATTTGGAGAGACTATTCAAGCGATTCCCAATTTGTTCATACAATCCATCCGAATATCGGCTTTAAACAATCATACCATATTCATTCTTATTATAACCCCAGAGTAAGTTGTACCTTGAATTTCTTATCGTCATACCAAAATAATACATTATATATTTATAGATGCGCATTTTGTTTTTATAATCTTAATCATTGCTATTTTGCGTAAAGCTACATATACTTTGCGGATAATTGCATTGTATTCAAAAATTTTCTGATTATTATTCTTATTATAGAGGATCTAAAAGTTAGTTTATTATGGACTTTGATTTTAGGTTATATTGTTACATTCATCAGCATTTGTCAAAATTATTTTTTTGTATTTCATTCCTGTTCGATGATCGTTTAAGTTATTGAAATAGAAATATCGATAAATGCTTGCCGTTGCTAATAATTATAAAGGAGATTTAAACATGAAAAACGAGAATTTTAATTTGCGAAACGGAAAAGATTTTTGGCGTTTAGACTGGTGTTATAAAACGGTAGCCTTTACCCTTGTAGAGCTTCTTGTCGTTATCGCGATCATCGGTATTTTAATCGGACTACTTTTACCGGCGGTTCAGGCGGCTCGCGAAGCAGCCCGGCGTATGCAATGTACCAATAATTTAAAGCAAATCGGTGTCGGTCTGCATAACTATCTGGATGCGACCAAATCATTTCCGCCCGCAATGGTCGGTCATGATGTTCCAAAGGCCAACCGCAATTGGGTTATTATCAGCTATAACGTCTCAATGCTCCCATTTTGTGAGCAGCAGGCACGGTACGATCAAGTCCGGTCTTATGAAAAATCGAAGGGGTCCTGGCCCTCTGTCAAAAGCGATATTGATTGCTATAAAGGCGAAATCCCCTATCTTTGGTGTCCTTCCGATTCAACGGCGTCAACACCCAGTCAAAGCGGAAATAACGCGCGCTGCAGTTATCCCGGCTGCTGGGGGGATTGGGTCAGTCGTTTTCATGAAAGCGGCGAAACCCGCGGCTTTTTCAGCGCAAGCGGGAACGCCGGAAAATTTTACTGCCCTACTGACTCAACCGTTGACATTTCCGCGCAAATGAACCGGATTCATGCCGCGCGGTCTGAATCCGCCATTCTTGACGGACTTTCCAACACAATCGCCGTATCCGAATCGGTTACCGCCGCTTCCAATTCGACTTTTTATGTCAAAGGAAATATTTATACGGATAAGGTCTCTGTTCTTACCTCTCCTTCTGAATGCCAAGCCTTTATTTCAACAACAGATCCAACTTTTTTCAATCCGGGAGAAGGTATTACCAGTTCTTCAACCCGCGGCGCAAGTTTTTCTTACGGATGCCCCGGCGGCAGCGGTTTCTTGACCGCCGGTCCTCCAAACAGTCTGAACTGCCGAAGAAATTCCGGACCGCATATGGGCTGGAATTACGGTGTCGGATCCGCGTCCAGCAATCATAGCGGAGGCGTCAACTGCCTGTTCGCGGACGGTTCGGTAAAATTCATTTCTGAAACAATCGACTGCGGAGATCAGGGTTATAAAGGAACTGATATCGGCACTTCAAAATACGGAGTTTGGGGCGCAATGGGAACCATCAACGGCGGCGAAACGACCGTTTTATAAAATTCCCTTCAGGCATTGAACATGCCGGAAATCAATCTCCTTTTATTGGCGTCGGGACTTCTGGTTCCGGCGCCGTTTTTTTTCTTCGTTCGTCTTTGCTTCCTTTTTAATTTTTCATTGATGGACATTATTACCGGTTTAATCTTTTTTTGCCCCGAAAATAAAATATCCCCCCAACACCTTTCGGATCAATTCATGTCAACACGAAAGAAACGCGCTTTCTCTTAATATAAAAATCAAGGGGTGTCTTGACAAAGAGGGCAATTTTCGGGAAAATAACGATTATTTAATATTGATATCATTTATTTTTATTGACAATATTAGTATAAGCAATAAAATATTATTTACCGATTTGTTATAAAACCAGGAAAATAATATAAAATTGAACAAACTCATTTGACAACAAGAGATCTGTAAAGGGAATTATAAAATGGCGCAGGAAAAAGAAGCATTTTGCGGAGCGGCTTTTTTGAAAGAGGAGACCAAAGGACTCGCGGAGCCCAAAGGATCTCTTTCGCTCGCTCTTTCCGCAGAAAGCAGTGAAAAAAAGAGTCTCGAACTTTGCTGGGGCATTGAAGCCTGGCCGCAATGGCGCCAAATCGCGCACGATGTCAAGGCTTACACCTTGGCGCATCTGGACGAACTCCTCGTTCAATTTACCGATCATCTCGCGGAAAAGGGCGTTACTGTTCTTTGGGCAAAAGACGCTCAAGAGGCCAATGAACTGATCCTTGATATCGCCAAACAAAACAACGTCAAAACCGTTGTCAAAGGAAAATCAATGGTTTCCGAAGAGCTGGAACTTAATAAGGCTCTTGAATCGATCGGGGTCAAGGCGCTTGAAACCGATCTGGGTGAATTCATCGTTCAGTTGACCGGAAAACGACCAACTCATATCGTTACGCCCGCCACTCACTTGAGCGCGGAAGAAATCGGTCATATTTTTGAAGACAAGCTGGGCGAAACATTCACCGCTGAACACGAAGCGCTCACCATGATCGCCCGGCGCCGTCTTCGTCAGGAGTTCATCAGTGCCGACATGGGCATTTCCGGCGTCAATTTCGGCATCGCCGATACCGGGTCGTTCTGCCTGGTCGAAAATGAGGGGAATATCGGTCTTTCGACGACCTGCCCGAAAATTCATGTCGCACTGATGGGGATCGAAAAGCTCCTTCCGTCGCTCGACTTTCTCCCGCTCTTTTTGAATATGCTGCCGAGAATGGGAACCGGTCAAAAATTGACCTCATACACACATCTGTTCTGCGGCCCGACCGAAGGAAGAAAAATGTATCTTGTCCTTCTGGACAATGGGCGAACCAACGCTTTGGCGCAGCCCGAACATCGAAAAGTTCTTCATTGCATTCGCTGCGGCGTCTGTATGGCCCGATGCCCTGTCTATCGACAGGTCGGCGGCTGGGCTTACGGCTGGGTTTATCCCGGTCCGCTCGGCGCGGTTCTGACCCCCCAACTTCTGGGTATCGAAAAAGCCGGTAAACTGCCGTTCGCTTCCTCTCTTTGCGGCGCCTGCTCCCAGATCTGCCCGGTCAAAGTCGATCTGGCCCATCAGCTCATTCGCCTGCGAAACAAGGCGATCATCAATAAATCTCCCGCCAATTCCAAACTCGATAAACTGACCTGGTTCGGTTTTTCAATCATGATGGCCAAATCCTGGCGCTATCGTCTGGGCATGCTCGGAATCAAAATCGGCATACGGCTGGCTCCGTTCCTCCCTTATCATCCTTGGCTTTTGGGCCGATGGACACGCGGACGGGCAATCCCCCAACCGCCGAAAGAGGGATCTTTCCGAAAATGGTGGAAGCAAAATCGGGGCTGATTTTCCCAATTATACCGATTTCATGATGAATTTTCCGTTACAATGTCAAAAGAACAGCCGATTCACGCAGTCAATCGGCGAAAATGACGGAAAATTTAAAATAAAATGCAGTATAAAAAAACCGGGTGACACGAAACTCTGTCCGTCTTAATATCATTCAATAAAACAAAAGGCCGCGCTTTGTCGGCTCTTGGATAATAATGGATTATAAAGCTTTAATACTGATCAGCGGAACGTTGTTTCTGCTTGTACTGGCGACTGTCCTTGCCGAAGCGTTCCGTAAGTACCGCGATTACGGACTTGACACGTCCATTCTTGATACGTGCCGATCCCGTATCAAAGGCTGGTGGCTTCTGTTCGGCGGCCTGACCTGCGCCCTGCTGATCGGACCTATCGCGACCGTTTTGTTTTTCGGCTTGATCTCGTTTTGGGCAATGCGGGAATACATAACACTGACTCCGACCCGACCGGCGGACCATCGGACCCTCTTTTGGATCTTTTTCCTCTGTACTCCGCTTCAGTTCGTTCTGGTCGGAATCAATGAAAACTGGTTCCGAACTATTTTCGGCGTCGGTACTTACGCTGTTTACTCCGTTCTGATCCCCACTTATGTCTTTTTGATCCTGCCCGCAAGTATCGCTGTCTCCAACGATCCGAAATTCTTTTTGGAACGCGTTGCAAAAATACAGGTGGGCCTCCTGATCTGCGTGTACTCGCTCAGTTTCGCCCCCGCTCTTCTAACGACGAATTTCCCGATCAGTTTCGCGCCGGCCGTTACCTCGGAAGTCTTCGCCGAAGGTCTTGAAGACCGTGTTATTGCCCCTTTGGAAAAAGCGGTTCTTTCCTCCCAAAAGAATGACTCAACGCTTTCACCCGTTAAAAATCCAATCAATGATTCCGATGAAAAAACCGAGATCTTCAACTCCAAAAACAAGTTCGAAGAGACCGCCGTTTTAAAGGCGAAAACACTAAAAGAAAAATCCGGCCCGACCGCTGACTCAAAAACGACGAATAAAACATCCGATCAAACGGTAAATAAAGCGATCAAAACAGCAACGGGCCAAGTCGCTCCGAAATCGTCTGATAAGGAAAACCGATCCAGACAGCCCCTCCCGTCTCCAAACAAAAAACCAACGGAAAAAAAGCCCGAATCCTCAGTCTCGTTCACGGAACCGACTCCGGCGGAAATAAGTCCGTCGTTCGCGGTAAAACCGATTATGAAACCGCGGGAAATGATGAGAAAAACTCTTTCGTCAGCCAATCTTTCCTTGCTGTTTGTTTTTGTATTACTGGTTCAGATGAGCGATATTTTTCAATATCTTTGGTCCGTTCTGCTCAAAGGACGCCCAATCGCTCCGACGATCAATTCCAATAAAACTTGGGCCGGAGTTTTTTGCGGCGCGTTCACAACGGCACTGCTGGCCGTCGCTCTTTGGTATTTCACCCCCTTCGCCGGATGGTGGCAGCCCGCAGTTTGCGGTTTGGCCATTTCCCTGATGGGCTTTGCCGGAAGCATTACGATGAGCGCCATTAAAAGAGACCGGGGCGTCGCCGATTACGGCACCCTCGTTGAAGGACACAACGGTGTTTTGGACCGAATGGATTCGTTATGTTTTGCCGCTCCGGTCTTTTATCATCTCGTTTGGATCCTGCTCAGCCTCGAATAATTGCCATTGAAACGAACGCGAACGGAAAATTTTTCTTTTACCGCGGAAAATCGGACGAACGGAGTACCAACTTTTCAAACGGGCGTTTGAAACGGGTAAAAAACGGCTCTTCTTCCGGATGATTGGCCGTTACGTGAACCGTTCGGATTCCCGCGCGCCGACCTGCCCAGATATCGGCAAAGATCTGATCGCCGACCATCGCGGTCTGATTTTTTTGAAAATTCAGATCCCGTATGGCGCGCAGACAGCCTCGGGGCGACGGCTTGTATGCCGGTGCAAAAAAAGAAACGCCGATCTTTTCAGCGAAACGGGAGATCCGTCCTCCCAGTCCGTTGGAAAGAATACACAGGCCGATCCCGTCCGTCCGGCACTGATCCAGCCAGGATCGTATTTCCGGAGACACGTCCGTTTCGCGGTAACGCTTGAGTGTTCCATCCGCGTCAAGCAAAAGATATCGAATATCTTGTTCGGCCAAAAAACTCCGCGTTATGTCAAGAACAGAATCAAAATGAAAATCAGGAATAAAATTTTTATACATAATCAGCCGTCATGATTCGATTTATTAATACATCATTCAAAGAATTACCGGTTGATTTCTTAATCCGGCGAAACTGTTTTTCAAACAGTTTCTAATGGTCATAACATAATTTGACAGGAATGTCAAGTATCATTGGGAGAATAAAAAAGTGGATGAACGATCTTTTTCCGAAGCGCTGGCGGCGGGAGTTATGGTTTTCGACGGAGCGATGGGCACTGAATTATACCGTCATCATATTTTCACCAATCAATGTTATGACGAGTTGAATTTGAGTCGTCCGGAACTGGTCGAACAGATCCATTTGGAATACGCGCAGGCCGGAGCTGATGTCTTGACAACCAATACTTACGGCGCCAGTCGGACCATGCTGGAGCGTTACGGACTGGCTTCCCGACTGGAGGCAATCAACAAGGCGGGCGTCGATCTGGCTCGAAAAGCGGCCGACAGCGTAACGGACCGAAAAATTTACATTGCCGGATCCGTTGGACCTCAAATCCTTTCGTCTATGACCGCCGCGGACAAAAAAGAAGTTTTGGCTCTTGTTCGGGAACAGCTCTCCGTTTTGATTCTCTCGGGCGTTGATTTCATTATCTTTGAAACGCAAACCAATCGGGAAGCACTCCTGCTGGCCGCGGAAGCAATGACGCCTTATAACGGATTTCCGTTCGTTCTTTCCTGTTCCGTAACATTGGATAATCTCGCCGATCCTCTTGTTTCCCTGTCCGATCTGTTCGCGCCGATCCCTGAAGATCTGCCCCAGCCCTCCGCGTTCGGACTCAATTGCGGACAAGGACCGGAAGGACTGCTGCGAATCGTCGAAAAAATCATGCCGATCATCAGTAAACCGCTGATCGTTCAGCCCAACGCCGGAATGCCTAAAGAATTTGAAGGACGAAAACTTTATTATTGCTCCCCGGAATACATCGCCACTTACGCAATGTATTATGTCAATTCCGGAACGGCCGCCGTCGGAGGATGCTGCGGCACAACTCCGGATCATATTCGGGAAATTGCGCAAATGATCAAACCGCTTTCCAAAGGACGAACCGCGGACATTGTCATTCAAAAAGAAAAGGAGGGTGTTCATGAAGTACCTGAATCCGAATTTTCAACTCGAAGTAAACTGGCCGGAAAACTCGTTCGAAACGAATGGGTCGAAACGATCGAACTGACCCCTCCCCGGGGATACGATCTGACCTCGACCCTTGATAAATGCCGGATCCTTCAAAAAGCGGGCATTGACGCGGTCAATCTGCCCGATGGCCCCCGCGCTTCTTCCCGAATCGCGTCACTGGCTGTTGCCGAACGGATCCTGCATGAAGTCGGGATTGAGCCCATCCTGCATTTCTGCTGCCGAGACCGAAATCTGATCGGAATGCAAGCGGATCTGCTCGCTTGCGCCGCTTACGGCATTCATAATATTCTTTTCATTACCGGCGACCCGCCCAAACACGGCAACTATCCGAACGCGACTGGTGTTTTTGACACTGACTCCATTGGGATGTGTTCCGTTCAGCATCGGCTCAATCGGGGCATTGATCTGGGCGGCTTGGAAATATCGCCGCCGACCAACGCTGTTTTCGGCGTCGGAACTGACCCCAACGCGCTGGATCAGAATCGGGAAATTTCCCGCTTGCAAAAAAAACTCGATTCAGGCGCCCGGTTCATTATTACGCAGCCTGTTTTCGATCCTGACCAGTTGCACCGTTTTCTGGATCAAATCGGAAATCTCTCCGTTCCGATTATCGCCGGCGTTTGGCCTTTTACCAGCTATCGGAACGCCCTGTTCATGAAAAACGAAGTCCCGGGCGTTATCGTTCCCGACTCAATCATGAACCGAATGGAGGCCGCGGCCAAAGAAACCAAAGAAGATCAGATCAAGATCGGAATTGAAATCGCCCGGGAATCTCTGGCTCGAATTCGCGACAGACTCGGAGGCGTTCAGGTCAGCGCCCCCTTCGGAAAAATCGAGATCTCCTTGAGTGTTCTCCAAAAATAACGTTGATCGGGCTCCTGAAAAAAGTTTGTGTTCTCTCCCGAACTCCCAGCGGTACCTCCCCCTCTTTCGCCCGGATGTTCGGCTGACAGGAAAACTGTTCCCCCGGCCGAAGGGATGATCCCTATTTTGCGGTCGGACATTCACCGCGATTCTCGTCTCTCGCCATTTTTGAACCGAGATAAAGCAGAGACTTGTCAACTTTATAACGGTCAGATAAACAATCGCAGCAAAGGACAGAACCGGAACGCAAATGTCCCATCCGCATACCTGCAAAATAAATGTCTTCGCCTGATTTCATACCTTGGAGCAACTTGTAATTTAATGTATTACAAGACTGTTGTCTTCTGGCTCAAAAGAGATCGTCCCCCTTATTTTATCAATTGTTTAAATTTCATGCTGAGCTGACGGAATGTCATCTTCTACTTACAGGATGTTCAACATTTCCGTAATCGGATTATTGAATTCCAGCGGACAAGACGGCAATAAACATACCAGATTCTCGCATATCCCCTTGAATATTTTCTCTTCATTTCGAGGACATGTCGGACGAAATTTTTACGTTAAGATAAAATTGGGGAAAAGGGGGTTAGACTCATTGCAAATTTAAAGAGAGCCGAACAAGATCTCAACCGATTGAGTTTGCGGTTGATTCTTTCCGCGTTGACGGCAAAATAAGATCCGGTTCACAAAGACAATCGACGGGTATCGCGGTCAATTGGAACCGGCAAAAGAAAAGGTTTTTCCGCATCGCTTCCCGATGATCTTTCGAAAAATCGGGAAGTTCCAACCATAAAATGGAAAAACCTGAAATGAGACGGATCTATTTTTTCAACAATTTAACCGTCAATTTTTCATCAACGGCCCCTGTCGTTCCAACCGTCAGGGAAAGCGGCGTCTGATCCGGCTTGCCGAACGATGGATCAATCAGCGGAATGTTTTTTTGAAGGACCATTTTCTGGCCGGTTTCCGGATTGTCAACTTCTTTTTCCTTGACGACCTGAAATTTTTTAACCAGTACTTTATAGGTTCCCGGAACAACACCGGACCATTTTCCCTGAACCATCGGAACCAGTTTTCCTTCCGCGTCGGCAAGTCCGCCGGCCGTCCATTTGGCTCCGATTCCCTGATCGGTCCAAAGCTGAACCTGGGCGTCTGCGACAGGAGTTCCGTCTTGGGAAACGATGGTCAAGGTACACGGCGTCAGTTTCGGCAGATCTTGGGGACGGTCACTTTTGGCACATCCGGTCAAAAAACAAACCGCAACGGCAAGAAAAGTAAACATGAAGATATTTTTCATAAAATGGTTCCTTTCTTACAACGCTTTTGTTTCGCCGCCGGCAATACTTCCGAACGCGCCCCAAATACCAAACTCCGATTCACCGGATTCGACCAGTTTGGCGGAGCTTTTTCCGCAGTCGATCGTATCAGAAATAAATCGAACAGATCCGTCAAAAAGACCGGCGTTGACCCCGCCGGAATGATTGCTGGACGGAGTAATAATCGCTCGGGACTGGGTCAAGTCACCGGAACTGTAATTACTTCCGCAAGACGGACCGTTAGGATGAATCAAAGTGTTAAATGAATTGAAATGAGGCATTCCATCGCCAAAACGTTCGCCCGGCCATTGATCGGTATAAGGTCCGGCGGCCGTGTATTCGTTTCCGGAGGTAAGTAAAATACAGGCGGCCGCATTTGTTACCGTATAATCAGTTCGGGAAACAACATCACCTTCGGTTGATTGAATAACGCCAACCTTGACCAGTTTCTTGTTGCCGACGGAGAAAAGACGTTCCGAAACGGCAATCGTATTCGAAGTTCCGTCCAGAATGGCATTCATTCCCCGATATTCGGGCACATTAATATTATGATAGGTAAAGACGGCCCGGCCATTTTTCTTATTGTTGGCATCTCGGGGAGAATCGATCCAATCCCCGTTGCAGACCAAATAATTTGTCCGACCGCGAACATCTTTATTCAGACTGTCCTGATTCGATTCAGAAGGACACAAAAAGGTCGGTGACTGTTCAAACCAGGCATTATTGGAACCTTCCCAAGGAGAATGCGTTTTTATCAAAGTAATAATACTGTCATACAACGCCTGCTGCTCCATAAAAGGAAGAAGATGAACTTGCGGAGATGTTCTGAACTGATTGTAATTGCTTTTCGGTCCGTTGTTGCCGCCAGGAAACCGATTGTAAACATCATGATAATTTTGAAGTGACAAGCTGAATTGTTTGACCTGATTGGTGCATTGCATTCGTCGGGCCGCTTCCCGCGCCGCCTGAACCGCCGGTAAAAGCAGTCCGATTAAAATTCCAATGATCGCGATCACGACCAGAAGTTCTACCAAGGTGAATCCGACAATCTTTTTCATGTTTTTCCTTTCATTGGGAGGAATTTTTTTGGGGGGGAGAAAGTGTTTCTGCAAGTGAAATTTTATCGTTTTTCAAAGGAAATTATCGGACATAAAAATTTTACAAC
The DNA here is from genome assembly GCA_964652875.1 of uncultured Planctomycetaceae bacterium. GTDB lineage: Bacteria > Planctomycetota > Planctomycetia > Pirellulales > Thermoguttaceae > JAUNBG01. Next base: position 1,033 of record CAZZEF010000149.1, on the reverse strand, counting down.
AATTTTCGAAAATTTTTAAATATATTTGATATAAAAATTCAACGTCCATTCAAGATTCAAATAACTTGCGACGGCACCTCTATTAAGAATATCTCTATTATAATACTATTCAATTTAATTTAACATCATATAAAAATTTTGTCAATATATTTTCAGAATAAAATATTATAATACAGAAATTTTTCAATTCTGTCAGGCCGCACACTTCTGTCCTTCCTGTTTTTAATAATTGTTTTCAAACACATTAATAAATATTAAACTGTTATTCAACAGATCTTTATTGATCTCCTTTAAATTTTTTTTATTTCCGCCAATTGGCTGTCCGGGTCGGCAGTTCTTTTAACAACAGACTCGAAATATTCCCTGTTCGATAATATTTTAGAATTAAAATACTGTTTTCAATAAAACATTTGTTTTTATATCTCAGAAAAGAACCCTGTGTTATATTAAAAAGTAAAACAAAAAATCCCTTGAATCTTTCCTGTTTTGAAACACTCAAAGGATCATTTTTTTCAGAAATTTTCAGTTTTTCGAACTGTTCCGCAGAAAAATTCCGTTGTTTCTGACTTATAATTTAATTTTGCGCGATTGCTTTGACAAGTTCATCAACAAGCGATTCATCAAAATACTGCATGACAACGACATGCGAATACTCACCGGAGCAAGCCATACAAAAACGATGAACAGCCTCGTCAGTGGGCCGGGGAAAAATAACAGTGTTCGACCAGGGATTGGCGAATGCTTTAACGCCGTTTTCGTTCAGTTTGGCGACAAGCAACTTCGTCATTGCGAGTACATGTTCCGCTTCGCGCCGAAACCCGTCTTTACCGGCCGAGAAGATGCGCCAATAGAGTTTTAAAACATCGAATCCGCTTCGGGAACAGCTGATGGTCGGCATAACACAGTTGAGATAGGGAACGGTCAGATTGTTCAAATGTTCCAAGACACCCTTTCGACAGATGAAAAAACCGCAGGGCTCGTTCATTGCCAAAAACTTGTGTCCTGACACCGCAACGGAATCGAACTGCTGCCC
>CAZZEF010000148.1:4367-11352 GCA_964652875.1 uncultured Planctomycetaceae bacterium | reverse complement strand
AATTTTCCGTTATTTCCGCCGATTGACTGCGTGAATCGGCTGTTCTTTTGACGTTCTAACGGAAAATTCATGATAGAACAGGCATAGCTCTGTTTTTCGTCTCGTTATCGAAAAAATATCCCGAAAGCCAACCGATATTAAATCGACAATTTTTGTTTTCATTAAAATTTTTCATAAAAAAACAGAAAGTCAAAAATCATTCATAATTTTCAACTTTCTGTTTTTGAATTGTCTTTTTATCTGAGTATTTTCACAGATCCGACTGAAAACAAAAACATCTATCAATATCTTCGGCGTTTATGAAAACCGACTCAATTACGATATATTTTGATTGAGTTCAAACTCAGAAAGATTCCCAGCCTCCGCCGAGAGCCCGATAAAGATCAATCAGATCGATAATGGAATTGGCCCGGCTTTTGACGAACAGGAGATCGTATTCAAGTTTATCGCGCTGGGCATCAAGGACACGCTGAAAATCGCTGGTTCCGTTTTTATACCGCTGTTCCGAATACTTGAGCGCTTTATCGTAAGAGGCAACCGCCAAGGACAGTTTCTGCGTCCGGTCTTTTTCATTGACATAAGAAGAAAGTGCGTTGTCGACTTCTTCTGCCGCTTTGAGAACGGTGTTCTGATAGCTTGCGGCCATTTCCTGAAAAGCGGCTTCCTGCAAACGAACGGCGCTTCGATATTTTCCGAAATTCAGAATATTCCAGGTAAATCCGGGCGAAGCGCTGGCGGCGATACTGTCGGAACTCCAAAGTTTACTGAACGAGCTGGCCTGAAGTCCGAACACACCGTTGATCGAAAAGATCGGATACAAATCGCCCATTGATCCGCCTATTCGCGCGTTTTGAGCGATAAGAGACTGCTCCGCGGCGCGGATATCGGGTCGGCGGCGTAGAAGTTCCGCCGGGAATCCAACCAGTAATTTTTCCGGGACCGCCGGCATAGCCCGTTCATCGGCCATTAATTCATCAACCGCGCCCGGTGCCTGACCGGTCAATATACTCAAACGGTTGAGAGCAACCCGAAGACCGGCGCGAAAGGCGGGAAGTTCCGCTTCAATCGCCTGAAGCTGACCGCGCGCCTGAACAACGTCAAGATTATTGCTGCTTCCAACCTCAAACATATCTTCCGTAAGCCGGAGCGTCCTTTTTCGAATTTCAATATTCTCTTCCGAAATAACAAGTTCTTCCTGATAAAGACGGGCTGTTACATATTGAGTCGCGATCTCCGAAAGCAGGAGAATGTAAGCGTCCCAATAGAGATCCGTTTGCGCTTCCAGTTCGGCCATTGATGCCTCGGTATAACGCTTGAGCCGTCCGAAAACGTCAAGTTCCCAAGCCATACTGGTGCCAAGATTCCATTGTTCTTTCGCGCCCGGAATTCCCGCACTTTTGTAAACGGTATAAGATCCGTCCGCCTGACATTGCGGAAACAGTTCCGACCGCGTAATGCCGACCTGCGCCCGATCCTGCTGAATTCGCCAAGCCATTTCGCGAAGCGTTAAATTACCCCCGCTTCCTTCCATCTCCGTCGCCCGGACAATTAATTCATTCAATACAGGATCATTGATGTTTTTCCACCAGTCGGTTAGATCCGCTTCCGCGGACTGTTCGACTCCCTCTTTCAAATTTATCTGTGTATAGGAATCCGAAATGGCGGTCTCCGGCCTCTGATAATCCGGTCCGACAAGACAGCCGCTAAATAAAACAGCCGCAAATCCTAATGTATAAAACGCTCTTCTCATTGATGACTCTCCTGTTAGTAATCAACTGAATCGAATCCCTGACCTTCGCAGCAGTCTCCTGCTCAGCGGCAGGAGTATTCCGCGGACTCCCGGTTTTGAAAAGACCGGAATTGAGTACTTCCGACTTCTTTTTCAATTCGTTTTTGATCTTTCTTTTTGGGTCTTAAGAAAAATTAATAAAAACGAAGATCCCGATTGGTTGTAAAATGATGGTTGTACCAATTTTGTTATAATTGTCGGTTATTATCATGACTTTTATTCAGTCCAAATAGAAAAAATCGAGATTTACATAAAAATTAAGATCTAAAATATTTATCTTTTAATAACTACCGGCGTTAGGTTTTGGCTATTTTGTCCAATTTAAAATTTATTCAAAAAAAAAGAAGAAATATTCCAACGCGATGATTGAGATTTCGATATAATACCGAAAGAATTGCCGAATCTTGAAAGTCGACGGCGGAAGATGCGTCAAGATAATATCAGAAGGAATATCAAGGGAGCCAATTCTGTCCGGAATTACTCCAATATTTAAAGCGGGGTTTCAATAAAGTGTTCCTTTGAGAATCGTGTAATTCCTGCATTGCGTATTAAAAAAAATCGGGGACCGGAAAATTGACTTGAAAAAAAGAAACAGGTCCCCATAAAAAACATTTTTCGAACAGATCGATCTCATAACGGCGGCAATAACATGAATTATCTACCGTTCCTCTTTTAAATTTTCCGATCTTTGCGCCGATTGACGTTGTGAATCGGCTGCTTTTAGCGCTGGAACGGAAAATTTATAATGGTATCGGTTTAGAATTCGCAAATGGAATTAAAGATCAACGCGCCAGATCGCGCCCTGTTTTTTCTCAATATTATTATACCGATCCGGATTTGGCTGATAGTCAGGGGTTCTGTTGCCGATGAGATAATCTTTCATGGTCAGACGAAATTCAGCGTTCTTGTCGTCGAGTCGAACGGTGACAAAACCGATATCTCCCCAATGTCCGTTGGAAGGAAGTGTCAGTGAATTGATTCCTTCGAAAATTTTCGTGTTCCAATAATGATGATGTCCGTTGATATAACCGGCAACACAGGAGTGACTTTTTAGAATATCAGCGATAAGCGTTTCATCAAGTGAATGATGAGCGCCGACAACACAGGGCTGAGTCTGTTTTTTCAGTGTTTCATTGAGCCAATCGCGCTGATCGTCGAGAATTTTTCCCGGTGTAATCCATTTGTTCGGATCGTCCGACTGAATAAGCGAGTCGAGCATAATGAAGTCGAGGTGCGGCGTTTCGATTTTAAAAACGAGCCGATCGGACAGAAGCGACTTTTGAGCGTGTTCCGGAAAAATCGCGGCGAACGTATCGCGCCGGTCATGATTGCCCATGCAGTTCTTCCATTGTATACCCGCTTTTTTCAACGGCGCAACCAGTTCTTTCAGTAAAACATAATCTTCCTTACGTCCATAAAGAAAAGCGAAATCGCCATAAACCAACACATTGACCGGTCTCGGATTAAACGCAAGAATATCCGCAACACTCTTCTTCATGAACTCGATCTGATGCTTGGTTTTTGAACCGCAATGCGTATCGGAAAGAATAACAACGAAATTGGGATCGAACGGAATATTATCGGCGGCGGCGAATCCCGGATCCCAAAGAAAACCGGTCGCAGCGGCACTGACCGCTCCCAAAAACTCACGACGACTAAATCTCATCTTAAACCTCTTTCTTCTCCTTTTCGTGAATATTCTCTTAAAAATTACCTGTTAAACATCGCCGCAAATAACCAGACGGTTCCATTGGGGCACTTGCCGACCCTTTGCGAACGCAAACGTCGGGCCGCGGGAATCTCAAAAACAGTCCCGACTTTTTGATCAGCCTCATTATCCGTTACTTTTAAAGACTTGATCAAATAATTCGTCCGCGCCGCCATTTGCGATCTTCCATATTATCCGTTACTTTTAAAGACTTGATCAAATAATTCGTCCGCGCCGCCATTTGCGATCTTCCGTATTATCCGTTACTTTTAAAGACTTATTCTAAGTCAGTTCCATCTATTTCATCGAAAGATTAAAAAATTTTTTAGGACAAACTCTTAATCCCGACAAGGTATTAGCCGGAAATCTGTTGACTGTTTGTATTTGCCGGATTTCCGGTTACGGCCAATTTGCCGGTCCCCGTTGATCCGGGCCAAGCGGACAAGATCCAATACCGGACGCGTTTTCGCGCAATTTTCTGAATCACCATTCTTCGGCAATGACAGCTTGCGCGTTGACCGATTCAGTGCGCAAATTCATAATGGCTTGATATTCCGGAGAGACGAAACAGCGGTCGAGCGATTCGCGGTCCGGAAAACGAATGACAATGATCCGATTCGGGCTCCAGCCGGATCCGAGCGGCGTTATTTTCTCGCTGCGAAGAAGATACTCACCCCCAAATCGTTGAACGATCGGACGAACCTTGGAAATATATTCATTATAAGATCCGCGTCCTTTCTTTTCGTCCAGCTGAACCGAAACGATCAGAAAGGCCTCCGGCTTGACAAAATTATCCGGGTTGTACTCTTCACAATAATGAGGGATTACCATCGATATCGGCTCCTGTTCCGCGATTGAAATTGATCTCTTACCCATCATTATATAAAAAATTTTTTGAAAAAACATTCCATCTTCCGGCATTTCAAAAATTTTTTCGCGTCCGCTAAAAATACCGGGATCTTGTCCGCCAATCAACACGGCGTTGTTCAATGTAATCAACACGGCGTTGTTCAATGTAATCAACACGGCGTTGTTCAAAATGATCAACTCGGCGTTGTTCAAAATGATCAACTCGTCCTTTCATGAAAGCAAGTCATTAAAAATAGCAATGTTTTTTGAATCTAACATAATGTTTACGAGAAAGTTTGAACCAGCAGAGACAGAGCCCGGCGGCAAGTATAAAACCCCGAATCGTTTTGTCTTCCGATCTCATTTTTAAATTTCCGCAATTTTCGCCGATTGACCAAGTAACTTGCCGTTCTTTTGATGTTAGACAGAAAATTCATTATGAACCGGCGCAAATCTGTTTTCATAAAAAAGCGGCGGACAGAACAGAATGCCGATCTGTTCCGTTCGCCGTCTTTTCTTGAATCAGTGTTCTCTTCTTTTGTCCGAAATCAGTATTATACCGATTCCATCATAATTTTTCGTTATAACGTCAAAAGAACAGTCGATTCACGCAGTCAATTGTCGAAGATCACGGAAAATTTAAAATAAAAGCAGTATAAAAACAACTTAAAACAGGGCCAAAGCAGTCCTGACAAAGTGTCGATATATACATTGTTTTTAATTTCATTCTTTTTCGGAATCAATGTTTTCCGGTTTACTCCAAGGTGAATATTATTCGGATCACGCGGAGAAGCGGCATTTATTTTTCGGGAAAACAAAAGCCCGTTTTATGAAAATTACTGACGGCTTTCATTAAGAAGCAAGCCGGTTTTTTGGGATCTTTTGACCGGAGAACAACATTTTCAAAAGTCAGACCGTCAGTATAATTCGCGATCCACTGAGCGCCGGGAAAAACATCAAGATTGATATCCCTGAATCGAATGTTTTTAAGCGGCTGTCCTTCGTGTCCTTCCATTTTGACCAAATAAGGAGTTGGCGCATTCAGCCAAATACAACGGGCATCCCGACGGGCAGGATCCATTTCCTGCACCTGACGAAGTGAACCGGAAACATTGGAAATGGTAATATCACGAATTTCCGTTTTTTTGGTAAAATTATAATACATATGCAGAAAGATTTCGCAGTCGATAACAATGTTGTTGATCCGGATATTGCGCATATCGACGCCGCGATAATCTTTTCTCCAGGTCGAAACGAAATTGAATGCCGTTCGGGCAGTTTCGACAACAATATTACTAATAGTAATATTTTCAACCAAACCTTCCCCGACTCCGAATCGGAAGCAGTTGCAGGGAGTTGAAAGAACGCAGTTGTTGACCGTAATATTCCGACAGGGTCGTTTGTTCTTTAATTTGCGGTCGTTGGCGCGAAGAGTAATACAGTCATCGGCGGAATCGATCTGACAATCGCTGACAGAAACATATTCGCAGCAGTCGATATCAATACCGTCTCCGTTATGTGTATGCGGAAGACGGGAATTATGAATTCGGACACCGCGAATAAAGACATGGGCACATCCATGATAGAATGAAGTCCAATAGGTTGAATTGGCCAGTTCGATATCCTGAACGCGAATATTTTCCGACTCGACAAAATAAAGCATTTGAGACGGACGCCAAGGGATTTTGTCCTGCGCGGGATAAGGAACTCCCTTTTTATCGACAATGAATTTCAAGCTGTTTCCGTCAATTCGGCCCGGTCCGCGCACGGTCACGTTTTTCTGCTCGATGCAAAGGATCAGATGAGCGCCGAACGACGATTCACTGGAACTGGATCCATTTTGCGGACAGACATCGGCCGGATTGTAATCTTCTTTATCCGGACTGCCCAAAATAACGGCACCAGCCATGACATAAAAATCAACATTGTTTTTCAAAAAAATTGAACCGGTTACATAAGTCCCCGGAGGTACGGCAACGGTCCCCCCCCCTTGCGCGGTACAAGCGTCAATCGCTTTCTGAATCGCCGTCGTATCCTTTGTCTTGCCGTCTCCTTTAGCACCGAATGAACGGACATTGAAAATTCCCTGCTGCGCCAAGACTGACGAAGCGGTAAAAACACAAACAATAAAAATCGGGAACAAAACACGGCTGATGTTACCTGCTTTTCTCATTATCATTCTTTCTGTTGTGATTGTTTATACGGTCTTCATTTAAAAATTTCCGTTATTTCCGCCAAAACACCGGTCCCGGCGCGGAAATTGTTTCTCCTGTCATTTTTTTCAGAATCTCTTTACCATTGAAGAAAATCGAAAACTAGATCTCGAATTTTTTCGCTCTCACCAAGCGTTTTAACGGAATGAACGCCGCCGTTACCGATATAAATATCTGTGCGGACGCCGTTTCGATTGAGCGCTTCATAAAAGAGCAAACTTTGACTGGCCAGAACAATCGGATCTTTCGATCCCTGCAGCGTCAAAGTCGGCGCGAAATCTTTATCGACATAAGTCATGGGCGAGAATTTTTTGGCCGCTTCATAAAACACCGGGGCATGGTCCGAAAATTTCTTTCCCTTTTCTTTTTTTCCGCCCAAGGCAAGATAAATACAGTCAATAGCCTGTTTCGGACTTGTTTTCAAAT
>CAZZEF010000148.1:355-4357 GCA_964652875.1 uncultured Planctomycetaceae bacterium | reverse complement strand
AGAAATTAATCACCGCCTGAACCTGACTCGGCTGATCCAGATTATCACCGACGTCAAAGATTTTGAACTTGTCGGGAATACCCATCATTGAAACCAAATGACCGCCGGAAGATGTCCCAAGCGCGGCAACTCTTTTTGAATCATATCCGTATTCTTTGGCGTGTGCGCGAAGGTATCGAACCGCTGCCCGAACGTCTTCGATCATAGTCGGCATTGCGTAACCGTCGCCTATGCTCCGATGACTGACGCTGGCTACCGCGTATCCCCGCTCAACCGATTTCCAGGAACGCCAAAGTCCGCCGTTCCCAGGTCCTTTGGAATACCAGCAGCCGCTGTCGATCTGGATCAGAAGCGGTTCGCCTTGACAGATCCTGCCGTCCTTCATCGGAAGAAAAAGATTCAGTTTGATCTCGCGTCCGTCAATTTTTTTGTAAACAATGTCCCGTATTTCTTTCGTTTGATATTCTTGTGCCTGCGCAAATACACTCAAACAGATCAGAATAAAACAAAACGGCAAGACCATTTTGTTCATTATATTTTTCAGCATAATTTTCTCCTGTATTCCGTTTTCAAAACTCACAATAATGTTGGATAAAAAAGCAATGTCGACATACGGCATTAATAAAGAGAATGTGACCTTTTAAGGATCTGTTCTGAATTTGATTCATGTCCGCCATGTTTTGTTTTTCTGTTTCAGGATCAGAAAAACAGCCGGTTCACGAATTCAAATAAAGGAAATTATGAATATTTAAATGTTGGCAATATAAAATCAGTAATTACCAACAGGCAACAGATTCCGGCAAAGAACACAAACAGCAAAATCAATAAAGATAATTGGCCAAATACGCTTTATCGACTGCGTTCAAATACTTCTGAACGGTTTCAAACGAAGCTCCGGCCCGATTGTTCATAATAATTCGAACGACCGATCCATCGGCACTTAATTTGGCGATTGTTGCGGCGATTTGATCCAAAGGAAGCGCTTTTCCGTTCCAGGTACAGGATCCGTTTTGGGCCAGATCCAGGTTGACGGTGATCCGTTTTTCCTGTTTGGCTTTTTCAAGTGTTTCTTTAATCGAAATATGAGCCCCTCCCTGTTTCCAGCTTTCGTCCGCGGCGGACATGAACGCCAGAATTTGGATCGTTTCCTCAATATCGAACGATGTTTTTCCCGTTTTAAAGAATCGGCAGACATCGGCGAACATTGGTTCATACCCTTCATAAGATCCGGCTTCTTCAATTCCTTTCTCACAATAGACTTTTGCGGCGTATCCGCTTCGACCAGCGCGAATACCGCGGAATGTTCCAACCCGACCATCCGGCCAGATCCCAACAGCAAGATCGTAAAGATCGGCGAAACGGAAAGACAGCCGACCCCCATAATTGTAAAGAGCGATTCGACACCATGTATTCCGTACCAGTAAATATCCGGATGTTTTTCGTTCAGATGGGCAGGACTGTACGCATCGCAGCCGAGTACTTTTCCCGCCGGTTTGTCATTACGCATTTTTTGAAAGCCTTTGACATAACGCAGCGAGCTGGTCGAAAAGACCGGTGTTTTATTTTCAGCGGCCAGTCGGAAGATCTCCAACGCATCCGCCAGCGATCCGGCGGCAGGCTTATCAATGAACATCGGCTTGCGGGCCGCAATGACCGGTTTGGCTTGTTCCAAATGAGGACGTCCATCAACACTTTCCAGCAGAACACCATCAACGTTTTGGACAAGTTCTTCAATAGTCAAATATACTTTCGCGCCAAGTTTTTCGCATTCGGCGGCGTATTTATCCCGACGGCTCCAGCTGCTTTCATTATCAGGCATTCCGCCTTTGTAAACGCCGGTTACCCGGAACTGTTTAAAGATCCCGGCGTTTTTCGGATCCTTGAACTTGGGATCTGATCCGTTCATCAAATTTAAAACGGCGGGAACATGCGAGGTCGTCGTCCCAATAATACCAACCCGAAAAACGGACTTCTCCTGACCCGGCGCATTTTTTGTCCCGAACAGAACAGTAAGCAGGATCAGAAACAAACTGAAGCTAAAGAAATTTTTCGACATAAAAAACTCCTGTCCGAAAACTTTTGATTCCGGATAAAAAGAAATGAATTACAAATCGCAAAGAAAGAGACCGTTTTGAAATTGGAGCAAAACGGCCCCTGAAATTATATGCTTACTGCATTTTTAATTTTCCCCAATGATTGCCGATTGACTTCGTGAATCTGCGGATCTTTTGACGTTGGATCAGAAGATCCGCATTAGAACCGGCAAAGAGATCAAAGGAGCCGGAAGGAAAGATCAGCGGATCGAACCGTTGCCCGATTCCGGTTTGCGGCGGTCGACCCGCACAAATCCAAGTTTTTCAAGAGCGGCGTATACTTCTTCCAATGTCTTTTCGCCGAAATTGGGAATAGCCAGTAAATCTGCGCGCCGACATTGAAGCAGATCCTCAACCGTCGTTATTCCCTGCTCGTCCAAACAATTGGTCGTTCGAACCGAAAGTCCGATCTCCGCGGTACTCATCGCCAGTTTTTGGGCCGTTTCTTTCTGCTTGATAACCGCAGGATTCAATTTAACTCTTGAACTCATCCAATTTCCTCCCTGATTATTATTTATAATACCATCATTTTAAATGTTCCGATGTTTCAGCCGACCGACTTGATGAATCGGATCTTTTTATATTGCTCTCCTTTAAATTTTTCGTCCTTTACACCGACCGACTTCATGAATCGGCGGTTCTTTTTATGCTGGAGCGGAAAATCTGCAACAGAATCAGGAAGCAATACCGGAACGGAATTTTCATAATGGAATCAGAATAAATGATCCTTGATCTTCATTATGAGAAAAACATTATATAAAAGAATCTTCTTAAGTAAACCAGCATAACAGATAAAATCCTTTTTTTCAACCTCCCGGGAAAAAAATTATTTTATACCGGTTCCATCATGAATTTTCCGTTATAACGTCAAAAGAACCGCCTATTCACGCAGTCAATTGGCGGCGATGACGGAAAATTTAAAATAATGCAGTATAAAATATTTGAATTATCTTCCTCCGTCGATCAAGAAAAATCGAGCCCTGTTTTTTCATTGATTTTTTGATATAATACTTCTGCCGTTGTTTTAGTTCATGTAACAAATATTTTGAAACGGCAATCGGAGATCCGTTTGCCGCGGTTAAATCAGAGAAGGATCTGTTCATGTTTTCGCTGAGTAATTTTTTACTTTTCGCTGTTCAGGATACGGCGCAGTTCGGACAAACGGTAATTAGCACTCAAGGGGCGGTCATCGGTTTGTTTCTTGCGATTTTTCTAATTTTCCGCAAAGTCCATCCGGTTTACAGTCTTATGTTCGGCGCGCTGGTCGGGGGACTGATCGGACATGCCGGACTTTCCGGATCAGTTGAATACATGATCAAAGGAGCCGGAGCGATTATGCCTGCGATTCTTCGAATACTCAGCGCCGGAGTTCTGGCGGGCATTCTGATCCGATCCGGGGCGGCGACGAAAATCGCGTCCGATCTTGTTCAGATCGGCGGGAACACGATGGCAATTCCGGCTCTGGCTCTGACAACGCTGATCCTGACCGCCGCCGGTGTTTTTATTGATATCGCCGTTATAACAGCGGCTCCGGTCGCGCTGGCGGTCGGATACCGGACAGGAATTTCAAGAACGGCGATACTGACCGCACTGATCGGCGGAGGAAAGGCGGGTAATATCATGTCCCCCAACCCGAACACCATCGCTATTTCAGAAAACATGAAAATTCCTCTGACCGATCTGATGACGGCGGGGATCCTTCCCGCTTTGGGAGCGCTTCTGATCACCTGCCTGATCGCTTTTTGGCTCAGAAAGAAAAACGATAAAATCCTTGCATTTCTCAATTTTTTTCTCTACTTTTTGCACTCGCAAAACAGTGCAATTATGGCAAAACGTTATCTTGACCCAAAGGCAGACCTCACCTTCAAGAAGGTATATGTTGAGCAAAATTACATCTCCACTTCCTATC
>CAZZEF010000148.1:0-345 GCA_964652875.1 uncultured Planctomycetaceae bacterium | reverse complement strand
AAAATCGGCCCCGAATCGATTCCTGAAGAAAAAAATAACGGCGAAAACCAGATCGGATTTTTTCCGGCGATCATTGGTCCGGCCGCGGCGATTGGCCTGTTAGTACTTCGGCCGCTGTTCGGCATAAAAATCGATCCGTTGGTCGCGCTTCCGGCAGGGGGACTGATCGGTCTTCTTTTCATGCGAAAAGGAAAGTTTTTTAACGAATTCGCCGCGTTTGGACTCGGAAAAATGACTCCCGTTGTTTTGCTGTTGATCGGAACCGGATGTCTGGCGGGAATTATTACCGGTTCAGATCTGAAAGATTCGCTAATCCGGCTGATCAATCATCTCGGCCTTCCCGCG
>CAZZEF010000147.1:0-11372 GCA_964652875.1 uncultured Planctomycetaceae bacterium | reverse complement strand
GACCAGCAGCGCTCCTTCTCCGCTTTTGGTAACGGAAATATCGTCCGCGGTAAAAACAGGATCATTGGCACTGGTGACGCCAATCGGCAACTGATCGATTGTTTTGCCGGCATAGGTCAAATGAAGCAGCGCGTATTCCAGGTTTGTTCTGTTGGAAGCGGTGGTCGAAGAAAGTTCGATCGGTTCGGTGGTGAGTGTCTGCCGGTTTCCATTTCTGTCGGTATAAGCGTAAGTGACGACATAATAATAGGATTTGTTGGTAACCGTACCGCCGATGGTAATTTTTTGCTGCGTATTCGACTTTCCGAACGAATACCCGTCCGGACTGAAACGACGTCCGTAAATTCCCCAAGTATTGGTTGAATCCTGATCGTAACTTTCCCAAGCGACAATGAAGTCGCCATCGGAGTCGACCGCAACCGAAGCGTTTTGCTGGGCTTTATCGGTTTCGATATTAACTTGAGCATACGATTCCGCGCCATTCAATGTAGCCTGATTACCGGAGATCTGATATCGGGCCGCATAAACTTCACGGGAACCGGTTTCGGCACTTTCCATGTCCCAAGTCACGACGAAATACCCGCGGTCGTCAATAGCAACAGAAGCCTGCTGCGCGGTAATTTTACCGGCGGCGTTTTGGGAATTACTTCCGTCGACCAGACCAGTGGCGATTGTTTCGGTAACAAGAACACGTTCGCCCTTACTGTCGAAAGCATAACGCTGGCTGTAAGTATGATAATAAATTCCGACATCCTCAACCTGCCAAACAGCGACGAAATTACCGTTGGCGTCTGAAGCTACGGCATCGGGCGAATTGGGAGAATTAAGCGAGGCCTGATCCCCTGTCAGAATTGATTCCAAAGTAATATTATTGTCAACAGCATCAATACCATTGATCAGGGAACCGTTGTCTTCGTATTCAACCGCTTTTTCATCAACGGCCCAAGAGAAATAAGGATCGGCAACGGTATCAAAAGCGAGCGTTTCGTCCAGGGTAATAATACTGAAATCAAGGGTGAAATCTTCTCCGAGCGGTTTGGTTCCGTTGGATCCGAGCGCGTTGTTTCCGGTATCCCAAACTTTATTTGAAACAACCAGTTCATAATTGCCAGTGGTCAATTCAGAACCGTCTTTAAGGGTAATAACGGCTTCATAACTATTGGTGCCGAGCGCCAACGTACCGGTATTAATGGAGGTCGTCGTACTTTCCTGCGCCAATGAAGCGGACGCGTTCAAACCGAACACAATACTCTCAATCGCATTGGTGATTTCAACTCCATCACAAAGAAGCTTCCAGTTATCGAGATTATCGACCGAATGGAGCAGCTGCGTATTCTGCAGTTTTGTCGAACCATTGCTTTGAGCCTGCAGGGTCGTGTACAGATCATCACTGAAAGAAACGACCAGATTTTTGACGGAAGACGTAACGGAATCGCCGTTTTCGATCACGGTGCCGTCAGGGAGCTGAACCGAAGTGACCAGCGGACCGGCGGTATCGGTTGATTCGACAATATGGCGCAAATAGATCTGCGTGCTTTTAACATCTTTGGAAGTACCAACAGGCACATAAGTATCGCCATAATAATTGTCAGTATTATGAGTCCAGACAACAGTAACATCACCGTTGTCGGCCATGGCAACCGCCGGATTGGATTGATTCGTTCCGTAACTTCCGGCTGACTGACACTCAAGACGATACAAATAACTGTAATTTCCGTCAGATTCGTCCGTATTGAAAGTCAGTGTACTGCTGGAAGTATTAATATAAATATTAACGGGCGTATCATGCAGGCTGTTTTGACAAATGATTTCGTAAGCAACATAGTTCGATGTTGTACCGGAAGGTGAGGATCCCTGAGTTAACGCGTAATCGGTTCCCTGCCAATCGGCCAGTTCGGAAGAAGTAACCTGTCTCACAATAAAGGAATAGGAATCGAACGTTTCGGAATCAGTTGTGTAATACTCGCTCAGCGCGGTATTAAGCGCGTTTTGAATGGCGGCAGCGGTATTTCCGGTTTGAAGAGTATTATTGGAAACACTCAAATCAGCGGCTTCCGCGGTAACCGTGAAATAACGAGTCCCTGATCCGACCGTAATTTGAAAAACGATCGATCCATCACCAATATTATTTTGGGGAACCGACAGATAATAACGGGCATTGCTTCCATCGCGGTAATTATTGACCGTTCCGGTCGAAACGCCGGAATCCGGTTTGATTCCGGAAGAGGAATTCCAGCTGGAATAAAGAATATCATTGGACGCTCCGCGGAGATTCCCGAGAACGTATTCCAGGACGGAGTTCAAACGGCCGAGCTGATCATCGGTAATATTGTTAAAATTGATCTGCGCTCCGACCAGACAGGCCTTGATATAAGTATCAACATCCATTCCGGCAAAGAATTTGGAATTGGCGTAAGCGAGCGCTTTGTAAAGGATCCCGTCAACATAATAAGATTCAATATCATAATTGAGTTGACCAGGTTTGACCAGTGAATCAAGATAACTGGTGGTGCCGAGCAGATCCTCATTCTTGTTTTCATAAGAATGAACGGTTCCGTAAAGGTACTGCCGATTAAAATAGACCAGATCGTTCTTGAAAAAGTCGTTCAACGACAGTCCCGAGATCATACTGGAATTATCGATTCCGCCACGCCAAACATTATTGCTGGAATAGATCCCGTCATATTGCTGAACATCGTCGCCGTATCCCTGATAGGCGAAGAAGATATCGCCGTCCGCATCAACGCCGACAGAAATTTTTCCCTGATCGTAAGTTGTTTTATCGCTGTAAATATACCGGTTTCGGCCATTGACCTGCGCGGCGGTAATGTCGCTACCTTCCGTACCGTTCCAGTCAATGGAGACATAGCCTTTTTCTTCGTCGTATTTTACGCCGAGCGCGATGTAATAAACATTGGAATATCGGGAATTACTGTTATTTCCGACGGTTGAGTCCGCCAAAGTGTAAGCAATGACATACCGGCCATTAGCGTCGAAATCGACACTGGCGCCGTAACCGCCAGTAGCAATCGCCAGTCGGGAGATTGGGCGATACCAGCTTAAATTGGCGTCCGAGGTCGAAGAGATCTTTCCATAAACAGAAAAATAGAGAGTACTGTTGGCGGCGCTGGCCCCATAAGTATACAGGATCACAGCGTATCCGTCTTCATTCATGGCGACATAGGTATCGCCATAATAAGGAGTTCCGGTACCTCCGGTAGCGATTGCGACTTCACCGGTGACCGCCAGTCCGGTATAATCGAACCATCGGGCGTAAATACCGGCGTAATAGCTGTTCCATTGAGCGTCGGTCGTCCAGGTTACAATGAAGTTACCGTGTCCGTCGCAAGCAACATCAGGACTGGTTTGATCGCCATTACTGGAAACATTGACGACAAATTCTTCGGCCAGAGGACGAACTCCCTGAACCTGTTTAACATTATTATCTGTAACCAAATAAGGATCATCAAGATATTGCGGGACATAAGTTGCGGCGGTTGTTCCGAGCGAGATCCCGCCGTCTGTATAATATCCGACAACATTTCCGTAAAGAGATTCCGCAACAATTCCCTGAACGGAAAAGCGCCGCGCATATATTTCGGTATCGTCATCAAGGGTTTCCGACTGCCAGGCAATAATAAAATTACCGTCGCTGTCAATCGCGACCGATGGATTGTATTGATCCGTTTTACCTGATCCGGTCGTGATTTTTTGTCCGTTATCATCGACGGCGTAAATCGGATTTCCCTGATCGTCATAACTGGCGATCAAATAAAGGGGCTGTTCAACCGAATTGACACGAAAGACAGGACTGGACTGTTTGACCGTTTGAACAAGCGGATCACCGTCCGGGTTGTTATAGGTATAATTTTTAATCAGTTCAACCTTATCGAACGTTTGGGAACTTTTAACGAGCAGATCCTGCTGATCAGTCATTCCGCTGGTCCCGTTAAACGTAATATAAAATTGTGTTTTACTGGCAACCGTTTTACCGTTTGCATCGGTATAAGTCAGCGGTTTAACAGAAACCTGAACATTGCTGGAGGTTGTGTTGGCACTGTCCGCGGAAGAATATTCATAAGTCTTGGTCTGCGCGTTGTAAGACCAGGTTCTGCTTGTCGGCGCGGAAAGAGCGTCCTTGCGGATCAGCGAGAACGCTTCTTCAATTTTTTGGGCAGTCAACCAGGCATCTTTATAAACAGAAATACCAATGGCAACCTTTTCTGAAGAATAGAGAGTAACTGTTGACGCCTCCGAAAGAGTCGAGGCAACGGCTCCGGCATTGTAACCGCTGGTGAAATTACAGTCTTTAACGCCGAGTTCATAAACATTTTGACCTTCAAAACCGTAATAGGCAATATCGAATTCAAATTCGGAATAAGCCGTAACAACAGTTTTGGAATAAGTGGCGCCGAACGCGCGGATCACCGCCTGAAGATTGGCGGCATTAACATCGGGGGAAAGGCTTGAATCGTAAGTGAACTCGCCCCATAATCGGGAACCTTCAAAGTAATTGCCAACCATAATGGTGCCGACAACAGCTTCTTTTTCGCCGGAAGAAGGGTTCACGCCGGAATAGAACGAGAGCCGCTGAACCTCGGCCGCGTTGTAAACCAGTTCAAACGTTCCTCCGTAATTCTGACTTCCGGTAGGAGCCAGCTCTTCCGGCAACGAAAGCAGAACAACTTCATCGGTCAGATAACGGGCGTATATGTTAAGATCTTCCGAACCATCGGTCAGTTTGTCGGCCGCGGTCCAAGCGACAACGACATCGCCGGAATCGTTTGTCGCAACATCAACATCCCCGCGGATATCCTGCCATTGCGTATTGACTTGAACATCGCCGACAGTTGTGTTCAAAACATACCCGTCCTCACTTGAAACCGTAAGACTCAAAAGCATTCGCTCTTCCAGCGGATCCATCGCCAGACGTCTTTTTTCAACATGCTGGGACTTTCTTTTCCCGAAAAGACGATCCCAAAGACTTCTCTCACGATTCGCTGAAAAACTTTCGCCCGTTGTTCTGGCTTTCTTCGAAAATAACATAATCACCACCTGTTATCTGGTTCAGTTCCAAAAAGTCTTCCTTACGACAGAAAACTTTTCAAAGACATTTAGGTTTGAACGGTGTAAAATAATTTTGCCCTTTAGACAAGGGAACTTATTCCTTCCAATATAATTGGATGAGTGCGGTCCGTCCAGAATATTAGATCAATTTTTAGATCGAAATTAAAAATCTACTTCCAAACAAACCAATTGTTCAGGTTATTCCTGTTATAAAGTCTGGCAATTTAAACAAAACAAAACCGACTTTACGAATTATCTATTTTATCAACTTTGCACAAACAATGTTCTGAAAAATTGCAAATTTCGCTTTTTTTCGTCATTTGAACAAAAAATAACCTCATACTATTACATTTTGAGAAACTTCTTTTATAAAAGTTCCCCGATTTAACATTTATTCCTGTGTTTTCTCATTTTTTTTCAATAAATTCCAATAAATTTTACTTTACCTCCATTTTCATACCTCTTGTTGTCGTCTTTTGGCAATCTTTTTTATTAACCGATAATATTCTGTTTTTTAATTTTTATTATCGTACACATAACTATTCAACTCACAGGCCTTTTAACCGCTCTTTTCATCTTTTTGTTAAAGATTATATCGCTTTTTATTACTTTTTGTTACTTTATTGTCATTAATATTATATATCATTATTGCATATTTTATTATTAATATCGTTTATATTATGATTTATATTATGTTTATTATTTTTAGGTTATTGTTTATAATCTTTTAAAAAATAAAAAAACCGCTGACCTCTCGCAAAGAAATCGTCAGCGGTTTTTTCATTCATGCCGGTCTTATTGTCAACAATAATCAATATGTTACTTATTTTTGTTTACTTTACTTTTTATCAATATTTTTCAGCATTTGAAGAAGCTGCGCGCGAATTTTCGGCTCCGCTTCCCGTTCAAGAATACTCGACCGGGTCCGCCAGGTCGTATACCCCCCCACCTCAAAAGCGTCCAAGGTCGGAATGTATCCATTATACCCATTGGAAAGTGAAATTAAGAAAGTTGGCGTGAATGGACTGTAAGCGCGAAGATCGTGTCCGGTAAAACTGTAAAGTTCGCCGGGAATAGTTCCGATTCCAACTCCCCCTATTCTGACCGCCTGTATTTTGATCGTACGTTCCCCCGGAAGTTCATTATCAATCAGAGTTTCCCGGGCATAAACATCCGTTCTTGTCCTGATCGGCTTTTTCTCTTTCTTC
This sequence comes from uncultured Planctomycetaceae bacterium, assembly GCA_964652875.1. GTDB lineage: Bacteria > Planctomycetota > Planctomycetia > Pirellulales > Thermoguttaceae > JAUNBG01. The sequence goes on along the minus strand of CAZZEF010000147.1, from coordinate 5,097 downwards.
AATTGAGCCAAGTATTTTTTTGCCTCATCAACATCTTTTTGCGACGGTTTTCTTATTTTTAGAGTCATTTCTTTTTGTTCGGTTTTCAAAGGAACCCAGTTTTTAAATTCCAGGGATCGCCAGATTTTCAAAACGTCTTCCGCGATAGAGCAGCCGACGATTTCGGAATTGTATTTTCCCTGTTCTTCTTCGGTCCGCAGAAAATCGCAGCAGTTGGTATCCCCACTGGTACCGTTGGTCATCATAGCGACGAAATGGTCCGGCGCGTTTAAAAGTTGCGCGGTTTTTTTCGCGAAAACACCAAAATAATCGGCCGAGACTTGGGGAGCCCCCGCATAATGAGTCGAGTAATTTGCCAAAACGGCATAAGGACGTCCGTCCAATGTTTTGGCGGCCAGAACATAAACGGTCTGATCGGGAAAAGCTGTTCTTGAAATGATGTTGGGATTTTTTCGACCGGGATTCATCATTGCGAGATCTTGCCGGACACCGGTAAAGGGGGACGGTTCTCCGGCAGCGGTTCCGGACTTCATCAGGAAGCGGCGGCAAAAGACAAACCGAGGCTCCTTGATCGTCCCCCAGCCAATGACAACGGGACGCAAATTGGCAACCGCCTTTGCAATCGCATCGGCTGCTTTTGACGGAAGTTCTTTTATATAATGGGGATCCGGTTCGGATGCGTGAACGCCCATTAAGGCAGGCGCTGAATGACAATGCGTTGTTGAAATCGACATTTTATCGGTGGACCATCCGCATTTTTCCGCCGCGAGCTTTTTGATTTTCTCCGCCATTTCCGTCGGCATCAAACAATTATCGACCGCCGCGAAAACGAAATGATCCGAACCGCTGTCAAAAGCAATAGCTCTGACATAAAGAGGATCATTCAGTTTAGTCGCGTAAATGGGCAAAAAGCCTCCGTTGACGATAACGGGAAAAACGGTCGGCGAAACATCGACACAAGCGGTACCCGCGCGAAAGATCTTTTCAGCGGCGGTTAAATTACTATTGAGAACCCAAAAGAAAAACATCGCAATCCAAACAGAGATCATTATTTTTACTTTTATCATCATTAGCTCCTTGTTTCAATATACTTTTCGAAATTATTTGCAATATTTTATTCTGACACCGATCCATAATACTTGAGAGAATATTTATTTTTCCCGAACAATGATTACGCGGTCGATCCAAACATTTTTGAGATCTTTCGGTTTTCGTTCCGGAGCGATCCAATAGTAAGATCCCTCTGGAAATTCCGTTGTACCGTAATCAAAAAGTTTATAATCTTTTCCAAGGTAGTCTTTGACGTTAATTGTTCTTCTGCTGACACCTTTTTTGGTTATTGTATTATAAATTCCGGTCGTCATGGCCGCACCTTCAGCGGATCCGGCATCGCATCGGACATACATATAAATATGATAGAGTGGTTTAACCTCCGTTTTAACTTGTTCAACGTTTTGCGCGGCGGGAGATTTAACCGCGGACAGGGATTTTCCGAACGGTTTCATTATTTTCAAAAACTCGTCGGACGACCAGGTGACGGCCCATTCATAATGAGAAGAGGGCATTCGAACCGCTCTCTTATTGGAGGCGGCGGGATCTTTTTCGATAAAAGTCCATACGCCGGGCTGACCGCAGCGCAAATCATATTCCTGAAGATCAATCAGCGAATAATCGGGAAGATCCTTGAACAGATCAGGAACAGGAGCATTTTCGCCTCGGGCTAAATAAGGATCTTTTAAAGCGGCGACAAAATCATCAATCGGGAGAACGTTGGATTCCCGATACCGGACAATTCCGTTGAGCTTCAATCGGCTCAAAAAACTGTCGGCCAATTTGACAGGATCTTTTGGGCCGGGAAATGGAATATTTTTATATTTACAGATATTTTTATAATAGCCCCAATCCTGAAGCCAGACAAGGTCAAGCGGAATTCGTTCGCGCTGAACTTTTCGAACGAGGCCCTTATATTTAACAGGAGAAGCTGATTCCAGTTCACGGGCGATCTTGTCGGCTTGAACCATAAGCTTCGTCGCTTTGGTCAACGTATCCAATGTCATCCAGGATCGTGTATTGGGCAAAAAGATCCGAATTTCTTTGGGAGAATTAGCGGCTGTTTGCGATAAAATATCAAAATATTCCCGATAGACGGGAATAAGCTCCGGCGCGTAATAACCGGCGATGAATTCATCCATTAATTTTCCCTGATCAAGAGCGGGATTCCAAAGCGTTTTGGCCATGACCCAATTCCGCAACTGAACAAAATCGCCGCTGACGGTATGATAATCGCCCTGTTCGAACAGTCCGATTACGTTATGATCGACAAAGAAATTAACATTGGAATTCCAAACGCGATAATTGGGGAAAGGAAGCAGATAAAGAGCAAAATCGGTTACGTAATCCCAAATAAAGAGTCGGTCGGCCATCGTTTTCCAGCCGCCGATATCATTTCGAAAAGTTTCATTGAATTTGCTTTCCTTTAGAGTACGGGCGAAATCGCATTCGATCGAACAGAGCCGGACAACAACGTTCCGTCGGGGCCGAGTGATCCGGGGGGGCTTTCGTGTATACTGGTAAGCGAGTGTTTCGACATAAACATCAGGAAATTCTTTTTCGATCTCTTCGGCGACTTTATTGACAAAGCGGAGTAAAACACCGGATTGCGCCCCTTCTTCGTCGGCGATCTTTCGGCAATTTTCGCAAGTACAGAATCCGTGCCAGTCATTTTGACTGATCGAGATGAACGTTGACTCCGGTCTTTTTCGAAGCTGTTCGAGCGCGTTTTTGACCAGTTCTTTCCGCATTTCTTTATTAGTCAGACACAACTGCGCACCCGATTTATGAATATGTTTCGGATCAAGTCCGCTCATAAACGCCTTTTGATCTTCGGACGCGTGCGACCAGTCGGGATAGCCCACTTTTCGAATTCCATCGATTTCGGAGAACCATTCGGGATGCTTTTCAAAATATTTTTCCGGTCGGATCAGCGGATAAAAAGAATGAACAAAATAGAGAAATGAATGATGTCCGCCCAGCTCTTTCGGAATATTATTACTGTTTCCATTGCATTTTTCATGAACGGCAAAGGTTCCGTTATAAGAATCGGTATAAAACGATTCACGATAGATCAGCTTCGGATGATAAACAGTCGAAAACGGATCGAGAACGATCTCTTTTTTCTTGGGAATATAAGTCTCTTGGGAGGTCCACCAGCGGACGCCGAGATGATCCTCCAAAAAAGTATCCGCCGCGTAAATCATGCCGCGAACCGGATGACCGGAAAGAATAATACTCTGACCGACATTTTTGACAATAATCGAATCATAAGGAAGCGTCTTCTCGTCGATTGTATTTTCGAGCAGAGAAGCGCTTGTTTCAGAAGGTCCGATAACGAACTGTTTTCGGTTCCGGTCCCTGGCGGCTGCCGTTTCTGTTTCGCGGGCAAGATCGTACCCGGTGATTTTTTTGAAATATTCAGCAAGACGATCTGCCGCCGATTTTTGAACCGCGGTCGGATCTTTCGGCAAGACGATCACATAATCGCTGACCCCGTTTTTACAAAGCGTCAGCGAATCGTTCGCGCCGAAGAGCCGACTCTCCGCTATTAAACCGATCCCAACAATCCAAACAGCCAAAATGATCCAAACAGTAATAAACTTCCGCATAACAGCCGCTCCTGATATCAGGTTAAAATTTTTCAAGAGAAAATACTTTCACTTGAACTGATAACCGTTATTGTATTTTATCAGAAATACCATTGCAAGAGCCAAGTCTTATTGACCTTGAGAAAACTCTGTTTATACGATAATATTTTAGGATAAAAACCCTTTGTATGTCTGCGCCATTTTATTTTTTCTGTTTTGTCAACAAAAGAAGAGTCTGTTCACGCGATTAACCGGCCTATAATAATATAAAGTAGAGAATTACGGAAGGTACGATTCCGGACTGATTACATAAAAATGTCCGCGCGGATGAAAACAAAGCGGACAAATATCAGGGGCCTGCCGTCCTTTATGAACGTACCCGCAAACCTGACATTGCCAAAGAACTTCTTCCTTGCATTCGAAAACGCTGCGGTCCCGATAATACTTCAAAAAATAATCGAAGCGTTTTTTATGCGCTTCTTCCGCGATCATAATATCCCGATAGAGCGCGGCAATGGCTGGAAAATTTTCCTGATCGGCCGTTTGCGCGAATCGGGGATAAATGGAATCGAACTCCATAAATTCCTGCGCTGCGGCGTAAGCGAGATTTTGGGTTGTCGAACCCGCGTCTCCGGCAACGAAATCCGATCCGGCAACTTCCATCAGTCCTCCTTCAAGAAGTTCATAAAACTTTTCGCCGTGCATCCGCTCCTGTTCCGCGGTCAACATAAATATTTCACTAATTTGCGGATAACCTTCCTTTCGAGCATGAATGGCATAAAACGTGTATCGGTTTCGCGCATTCGACTCATAACAAAATGAAAGCATGACATTCTTTTCCGTTTGCGTTCCTTTGATAAGCGGCATCTTTTATAATCTCCTTTTTTGAATTATGTATAATCTATTCTTATTTAACCAGTTTGTTCTTTTTTATTCGGGACACAATCAACATATTTTTACCTGTCAGACAAGCAGAATGTTAAAAAATGCTCATTTTACCGTTTTTTTTAATCTTAGTTTCAAAAAAAGCAGAAAAACTGAAAATACTTCATAAAAAGAGTCAAAGATCTATCCTTTTTCTTCATATATTTTTATATCGAAAGAGAGAACAAGTAAAATTAAATGATATAAAGACTTTGAGCAAGCTGTTCCGATTTTATCGACAGAAAGGTATTTATTTTTCAAACAAATTTTACTTTTTAGGCATTTTTTATTTGCAAATTCGGTAATTTGTCAGTATTATATTTTTAACGATTCAGAGGATTATTCCAATTATCGGAAAAATTCTCTTTATAACAAAAATAAAATTAATACACTTTTGATATGATATACCGGTTTTGACGCAGGTTACAAAGGAGTGTGGCGATGATGTCTGCAACTGGAACCTTGTTTTCCGCATTTACATTTACAGATATTTTCAGTAATTGGGGATATCTGATCCCTTTTCTTTTACTGC
>CAZZEF010000146.1:0-11465 GCA_964652875.1 uncultured Planctomycetaceae bacterium | reverse complement strand
CGCCGACATTGAGTTTCTTCGGATTGATTCGGCGTAAGGCCTCCATAATGACCCAAACGCCGGATTTATCGTCGGTAGCCGGTGCCGCGATTCGGTCGTTAAGGAGTTCCTCGCAGGACAGATCGATCGTAATCGGATCGCCGATCCGGACGTAATCCAAAACTTCCTCTTTTCCGGCGGCGCCGAGATCGACCCAAAGATCCTGAATTTTCGGAACCTTTTTGCGTTCGTCTTCATTGAGAAGGTGAATTGGTTTTTTCCCGATAATACCGCTGATTGGGCCTTTGGCGCTCCAAATTTTGACACGGGTACCGATAATAACCTGCGGATCCCAACCGCCGAGCATTGAGACATAAACAAAGCCTTCGGAGTCGATGTAATTAACAATGAAACCGATCTGGTCGGCATGACCGGCCAGCATAATACGAAACGGCGAATCGGGATTTCGGACCGCGATAACGTTTCCGTGAACGTCCGTTCGGACTTCATCAGCGAAAGGTTCGATATATTCGCGAACTGCCCGCTGAACCGGTTCTTCAAATCCTGACGGACTTGGAAGACTGATGATCTTTTTGAAAAATTTCTTTGCGTTTTCATTCATTTTTTTTGATCCTTTTGCGATTGATTGCCGAATTCCCCGGATCTTTTTAAAAAATAAAAGCTGTTCGATTGAAAAACAGCTGTTTCATCTCGATAAAAAGAGAGTCAATTCCGCGGCCGAACAGATCCCGACCGTCAAATTTTTAAGACGGTATGAAAATTATGGGCCAATAAAAGCGGAATGAAAACAATTTTTGAGAATGGTAAACAGTTTATATTTCAGACGGGGAATCCAAGTGTTTCTCTTTATTATAACGCAAAGGATTCGTTTGTACAGGATAAAAAAGAATGAAAATTTTACCGGGATGGCCAGGAAACCGTATAAAGATGGTCAATATTTTTTCATGTTGACATTGCCGACCGCCTGATCTTTTGATCTTAAGCGAGAAAAACGCGACCGGCATGAAACGGACGATCAAGAAATCAGGTAAAGAAAAAAGAGATTTTATTCTTTGACATTAATAAAACAGATTAAAAGAAGAACGAATCCGCCGGTTGCAACGCAATGACCGACCGGGGCCGGAATCGGGACCCGAATCGGTCTGCTCGCAACGTTGCCTTCACTGTCTTTGACCATTAGGGCGAACTGCTTGTCCGGGAAAAATTTTTTTACAATAAGGCCGGAAACGGTGCTGTTTAAAACGATGCTTTGAATGACGACCATTTCGATTCCAAGAAGGAGCAGCAAAACACCAACAAGAGCGATATGTTCCCGTTTAACTTTCATTGTTTACCTCATTCGGTCAAAATCCGGTTGTTAAAAGAAAATATTCATTGCCGCTCTTTCCTTCGGAAGATCCAAAGACCGCGTATCCGTTTTCGGCGGTGAATGAAAAACGACCGTTTCGCTTTTCCGATTCACCGTTAACAATCCTATCATTTTTTTTTACAGAAAGATCAAACGCGTAAATTTTACCGAAAAAAATCCGGTCGAGTCAAAAAAAGTTTGACGCGACCGGACGGAACGATCACCGTTTGAAGAGTGTTATTATACTGTTCATAAATTTTCGTCATTTCCGCCGATTGACTGCGAGAATCGGCTTTTTCCTTTGACGTGATAACGAAATTTCAACATGGAATTGGTATAACCATTCTTACCGGGAATAAGCCAGAACCATTTTCGCGGATTGAACGCGGGGAAAGACCGGCCGTCCGGAAGAATCGGCGAAGCTGACCCCGGCTTTTTTGCGGTCGACTCCGAGAAACATTTCGCTTTCCATTCCGTCAATTTTAAGCAATCCGTTTCGATCCATTGTTATAACGGCATGAATAGGATCGTTGTAAACAACGGTATGATTGATCAGTTTGTATTTCTGACAGAGATCTTTTGGATAGAGATTATGTGTTTTTTCGATCCAGTCGTAAGAAGCGGAATTAAGATCGAAATAAACGACGTTGTCGAGCAGTCGGATGAAATCCCGATGATAATGTCCGTTGATGACCAGACGAACGCGTCCGGGATTTTTCTCATTGGCGCGGTTAATGATGTTTCTGACGTCGAACCAGTTTTTAACGCCGCCGACTTCCCGTTCAACGCTCTGATGACTGATCATGACGCAAGGACCGGGCGCTTCATCGATTGCGGCGGCCAGCCATTCAAGTTGTTCCGGCGGAACGTAACAGATATCGGCGCATTTGTAATAATTACTCTTGGTATAATGAAAATATTTTCCGTCGATTTTGACATAATTCGGATCGAATATAATAAAGCGAAATCCTTTTTTATCGAAACAATAATGTCCCGCCGTCATATGATAACAGTCGAGCGTTTCCTCAAAACGGCAGCCGTCCTGATCATGATTGCCGAGAACATGATAACCGGGAATTTTGAAATTATTGTATCGGTCGACGAAATCCATAACTTTCGGCGGATTGTGAGTGAAATCGCCCGCATGAATGATCAGATCGACTTTTTCCCGAACGGCCCGATCCTGAATCATTTCCAAATGCTCCGGCGTTTGAGAGTAAAAAACACCGGGATTATGATGAATATCGGCGAAGGCGGTGAATTTGAGCGATTGATTTTCTGAAGCCGGGGTTTTCGTTGATCCGATCGGGTTGCTTTCCGCCTGTAAAACATTCGGAAGCGCTGATCCCAAAGATCCGAGCGCGGTCAGTTTTAAAAAGAGACGCCGTTTAACCTTGTTTGTTGTCATAATGATTTTTCCTTGATGTAAGCCATTGGAGGGATATTTTTATTTTTATAAAGGAACGGTTTTTCACCGTAATTGACGATTATTTCGGTACCGTCGGAGTATCCGGTTCGAAAAACGTTTTCGGCGATCATGTCATGCCGGTCCATGAATTCGTATTGAAGATCTTTGAGTTTTTCGAATTCATCATATCCTCGCTTGATGTTTCGGACGGACTCGGTCAGTTCCCGATCGGTTCCGGAGGTAATATCGGTTTCGCCCATCCAGTTTCCGCCGTCGGCGAGAAATTTCGAATAGAAATAAAAGACGGGACGGCCGCCGAATTCAACCAGTTTGAGCCGGGCCGTTTTGTCCTTGATGGTGTAATTGGTCGTAACACTGTAAGGATTGTTCAAAACGATTCCGTTGTAAACGAGCTGCCAAAAGGGAGTATGCCGATCGATCAGCGGATGAAATGATTTGACAGGATTGTAAGTTCGGTTCTTTTTTACGTCAGATTCTTTTTGGGGGCAGGGGTCATGAAACGAGACGTAAAGCGAATAATCGAGCCAAGCGACGCCGAAATCCCAGCCTCCTTCGGAAGCGAACCCCCCGATTTCGTTTTGCGCGCACTGAAAGATCTTTTTGACCCAATCGACATATTCCTCTCTTGACAAAGGATGATCTTTCGACCAGCAGCGGTGCGGCTCGAAGACGGTGTAAACGTCCATATAATGAAGACCGCGGAACCCGATTTCGCGCAGTCGGGCGAGATCCTCCCGAACGAAGCGGTTGTAAACGCATTTTGGACAGGTGAAATAGACGTTTCCTCCGCTCCAGGTTCTTGTTTTTTTGATCTTTCCGCTTTCGGGAATCAGAAGATAATTTTCATCCCAGCGTCCTCCGATCCGCGAGACACTGTACGCGTCATGACTGTTGGTATGACAGACGATTTGATAACCTTCTTTTTGAGCTTTTTGAATGGCTTGCCGAAGTTTCGTTTCACCGCCGAGCTGTTCTTCAACAGGAAAGATCTGCGGATACCGGCCATCGTGTCCTTTGGTATTCCATCCGACGAGGCAGAATTCTGCTTTTTTGATCCCCTGTTTTTTGAATTCGTCAACAATATCTTTGAATCGGTCGAACGTGATTGCCGTCTTCATTGGGGGTTCGTTTTCCGCCGTTTGTTCACCGACGGGGGACGGGACCGGTTTCCATCCCATTCGGACGCGGATCTCCATTGATTCGGCGGCGTATTTGAGTTCCGGTCTGTTTTTAACGCGGTCTTTAAGGGGAACACAGGCACCGCGCTGAAGCTGATAATTCCGATACGTTCGGGCCATGTCGGCATACGAGGCGTTTTTATCCAGCAGATGAAATTCGACTTTGATATTTGAGCCTGGTTTGTCTCCTTCAAGGTTAAATCGCGGAAAGATCCGGTAAACGCCGTTTTTATATTCGACGCAATGCCGGGCGTTATACGGCATTCCGGTAATAATAACTGACAGGGCGGCCAGAGGGGTTTTGACGCCGAAGGTCTGCATAATGCCGCCGCAACTGTATGTCCCGTTTTTTTCCCGTTTCTTGAACTCGCCGTACATACCGTCGCAAAAGACATAAAAGCCGGGATCGCCCGCTCTGGCCGTTGCCGCCGGATGATGGATCTCAACCGTGTCGGTCCCCGCCGGAACCGACGAGGCCGGAATTTCAACATATTGGACGCGCCCTTTTTCGGTGATCGGAACGGATCGGACTTCCGTTTTGTTTTTTATTGTAAAAAAACATGTTGCGAATTGCGGCTCAACTTCAGATCCGTTCGCGGACGCGGCAAAAGATCCTCCTATTGTCAAAGTGCAAACGGTCCATAAGAGTAAAAGTATTTTTTTCAAAAGAAACCTTCCTTTCCTCAAAACAACTGCCGATCTTTTAAGACAGTCTTGATCTTTCCTGTTAAATTGATTATATTCGAAGATAAACTTGCGAAAGTCGGGGAATTTTTATAGGTAACCATTATGAATTTTCCGTTTCAAAGTCAAAAAGACAGCCGGGTTATAACATGAATCGGCGGAAATGGCGGAAAATGAGAGGTTATAAACATACACAAAATACACCTGATCAAAAAAACTGGGGGCTGAAAAACACGTGTCAGGAAATACTGAAAAAACAGCCGAATTCCATTTTACCGGAAAAGACAGAAAATTTCAATCGGACAAAACGGAATCAGCCGTTAAATATTTATGCCGTTAAATATTTATACAGATCTCCTTTTAAATTTTCCGCTGTTTTCGCCGATAGCCTTTGTGAATCGGCTGTTCATTTGACGTTTAACGGAAGATTCATGTTGGGACCGGTACGATCCTGTTTTTGAAACATTTTCGGCGGCGCAAACCGCTGTTTTTCCCGCGGTTCGTTTTTCTTGTTGAATGAGCGGAAACGGATGGCGGTTTAAGCCGCGGAAACGAACAATTCACGGGCTTTTACCGATTCGAAAAAATGATATAATAGTTGAGTTCGAGTCTTTTTGATTTTTTATGTTCAATAATGTCAAGTCAACGGAGGTAGCAAGATGAAACGAGTTATGATTATCGGTGCCGGGGGAGTCAGCCGGGTTGTTGTCAATAAATGCGCCCGGCATCCGGAAATATTCGGCGGGATCACTCTTGCCAGCAGAACGCTCGCCAAATGCGACGCGATTGTTCGGGACATAAAAAATTATCCCGGTAAAATACAAACGGCGCAAGTGGACGCGGATCATGTTGACGAACTTGCTTTTCTTATTGACGAACACAAGCCGGATCTTGTTGTCAACGTTGCTCTTCCGTATCAGGATCTGACGATCATGGAAGCCTGTCTCAAGACGGGGGTTCATTATATTGATACGGCCAATTATGAATCGCCGGAGCTGGCACATTTCTGTTATCAGTTGCAATGGGAACTAAATCAGCGTTTCGTCGACGCCGGATTGACCGCGCTGCTCGGATGCGGGTTTGATCCCGGAATGACCAATGTATATACCGCTTATGCGCACAAGCATTATTTCGACACAATGGATCAGGTCGATATCGTCGACTGCAACGCCGGTGATCACGGGTACCCGTTCGCGACCAATTTCAATCCGGAGATCAATATTCGGGAAGTCTCCGCCAAAGGCCGTTATTTCGATCATGGACAATGGATCGAAACGGATCCGCTTTCCATGAAACGGATCTTTGATTTTCCGCATGAAATCGGACCGCGCGATATTTATCTTCTTTATCATGAGGAGATCGAGTCCCTGACCCTTCATTATCCCGACATCAAGCGCATGCGGTTCTGGATGACATTCGGTCAATCGTATCTGACGCATTTGAAAGTTTTGGAAAATGTCGGAATGACGCGGATCGATCCGGTTATGTATGAAGGTCATAAAATAGTTCCGCTTCAGTTTCTTAAAGAATTGCTTCCCGATCCGGCTTCGCTCGGTCCCCGAACGGTTGGTAAAACCTGTATTGGCATTTGGGCGTCCGGTCAAAAAGACGGAAAGCCGGTCTTCTGTTATCTTTTCAATACCTGCGATCATCAGGAATCATATAAAGAGGTCGGAGCGCAGGCCGTCAGTTACACGACCGGAGTTCCCGCCGCTTTAAGCGCAAAAATGCTTCTGACGGGACAATGGTCCGGAAAAGGGGTCTTTAACATTGAACAGTTCGATCCCGATCCATTTATGGCCGAAATCGGCGATTGGGGGCTCCCTTGGGAAGTGACTTTTCCTGATGTCTCTTTTGACGAATTTGTCAAAAACTGATTTTATACAGATCTCCTTTAAATTTTCCGCTATTTTTGCCGATTGACTTTGTGAATCGGCTGTTCTTTTGACGTTATAACGGAAGATTCATGATGGAACCGATATATCGCTCCGCTCCGGTTCGTTTTGAGAGAAACGTTGCTCAATTCCAATTGCGAACCAGCATCAATTAAATTGTCAGTTTAATTTTATATTGTCAGCAAAAAATATCTTTGTATTGGCTTCGGGCTGTTTTTTGATCATTTTGGATAATCGGAAGTTTTTTGACGACTAACGAAAAATAAAAAAGATAAAATTAAAATTTTGAACCGGAATAACGAAACAGGAAAGGGAAAAATGACGCCTCTTTATAAATATCCCGATTTTGATTATACGGCGCTGCGGGACAGAACACCGTATTATATTATTGACCGGGCGCTTCTGCGCGAAAACATGAAACGAATGAAGAATGTTCAGCAGCGGACGGGCTGTCGGATCCTTTTGGCGCTCAAGGCATTTTCGACCTGGGGTTTTTTCGATGAAATTATTCCTTATGTTTCCGGATGTTCCGCCAGCAGTGTCAACGAGGCCAAACTGGGTGCCGAATTCTTTCAGGGAAAGGATATTCATGTTTATTCGCCCGCTTACACGGAAGAGGAAACGGACGAGCTTTGCGGTTATGTTCATACGATCATCTTCAATTCAATCGCGCAAGTGAACAAATTTCGTGACAAGGTTCAAAACTGCGGTCGCAAGATCGACATCGGACTTCGGATCAATCCGGAATATACGGAAGTCCGAAAGGAAATTTACAATCCGTGTACAACCCGTTCGCGATTCGGTGTTCGTTTGGAAACACTGGCCGACGCCGGACCGGACGCTCTTGACGGTATTGACGGTTTTCATTTTCATTCGATGTGTCAGCAGGGATCCGATGTTTTGCAAAGAACGCTTGAAGTTTTTTGCGAACGGTTTGAAAAGTATTTTGATCGGATCAAATGGGTCAACTTCGGCGGCGGACATGATATTACCCGAATGGGGTACGACGTGAACCGCCTCTGTTCCCTGATACGGAAATTCCGCAAAAAATACGGACTTGAAGTCATTATGGAGCCGGGCGAGGCGCATGTTCTTCATACCGGTTTTCTGGTTTCAACCGTTCTCGATATCATTGAAAATCCAACGGGAATAGATGTCGCTATTCTTGATACATCCGCGACCGCGCATATGCCCGATGTGTTGGAGATGCCTTATACTCCCGAAATTCTCGGAGCCCGACGCGATGTCGAAGATGTTGACGCGCCGTTGGAAGAAGGCCGTTACAAATATATTATCGGAAGTAAAACATGTCTGTCCGGCGATGTGATCGGCGAATATCTTTTTCAAAAACCGCTCCGTATCGGTGATCGGCTTGTTTTGGAAGACATGTCGCAATACACCGTTTGTAAAAACACGACGTTCAACGGTGTTGATCTTCCGTCGATCGTTTCCTGCGATTCGCAAACCAAAGACGGATCGTTTCAGATCATTCGAAAATTTACATACGACGACTTCAGAGGTCGACTCTCCTGATCCGGTTGAAATCAGAGTGAATCGGTATTCCGTCGGTATTCGCCGGACGAAAAGCAGAAAAAAAACGGTAAATTTAACCAAAAAGATTATACGGTTCTCATTTTAATTTTCCGTGATGCCGTCGATCGACTTTGTGAATCGACAGATCTTTTGACTGTTGAACGGAAATATCATAAGGAAACCGGTGTATTTATAATCTTGCGGAAAATAAAAAAGAAAGAGGAAGTTTATGAGACGCAAATTCTTTTGGATTATTTTGATTTTGATATTGGGAGTGACCGTATCTCCGGCCGAAGAAAAGACGAAAAGACCGGTGATCGGAATTTCGGCGCCTTCCGTTGGTCAGGAGATATCGCTGGACAGCGCTTATGTTGAAGCGATTCAGCAAAGCGGCGGAGTTCCTCTTCTTTTGCCTATGACCGAGTCGAACGAACGCGTTGCCGAAATGATCGATCTGATCGATGGACTTGTACTCACCGGCGGCGAAGATCTGGATCCCGCGCTTTATAATGAGCCGCCGCATCAGTATTTGGAAACGGTTCATCATGAACGCGACCGGTTCGACATTCTTTTACTCAAAACGGCAGTCAGCCGCCGCCTTCCGATTTTGGGGATCTGCCGCGGACATCAGCTGATAAATGTTTATTTCGGCGGATCGCTTTATCAGGATCTGCGTTCACAAAAAAAAGAGGCGATTCTGCATCGTCAACAGAACGTCAATCAGAATTATCCCTGGCATGACGCGGAAATCGACAAGAATTCCCGTCTTTATCAAATAATGGGTACCAGTAAAATTCGAGTCAACAGCATTCATCATCAGGCGGTCAAGATTATGGTCAACGATTTCAAACCGGCCGCGCGGAGTTCTGACGGGGTGATCGAAGCAATTGAGTCCGACAAATATCCGATGATCCTGTCGGTTCAATGGCACCCGGAAAAACTGTTAAAAATCGGCGACGAAAATTCCAAAAAACTTTTTATCGCTTTTGTCGGCAACGCTCAAACTTATGCTGATAAAAAGAAGAGTGAAACAGATCCGAAAGCGCAAGCCGGACGGTAACGATCCTGCCTCCGACCGCCGCGGCCGGATCCCCGAAGACGAAAACTGAATTAGGATTAATACGAACTCTTCGATTCGGCGGAACGGTTTCATTTTGTTTTCGTGTTTCACCGCCGGTAAACAGCCGATCAGGTGAGACCGGTTCCGATTCGATCCGTCAGCGTGTCCCGTGTTTGATTGTCGGTAAACAGCCGATCAGATGAGACCGGCCCCGATTCGATCCGTCAGTGTGCCCCGTGTTTGATTGTCGGTAAACAGCCGATCAGGTGAGACCGGTTCCGATTCGATCCGTCAGCGTGCCCCGTGTTTGATTGTCGGTAAACAGCCGATCAGGTGAGACCGGCCCCGATTCGATCCGTCAGCGTGTCCCGTGTTTGATTGTCGGTAAACAGCCGATCAGATCCTCTTAGGGATATTATACTGCTTTTATTTTAAATTTTCCGTCATCACCTCCGCCGATTGACTGCGTGAATTGGATTTTCTTTTGACGTAATAACGGAAAATTCATGATGAAATCGGTATTAACCGGATATTTTTAGTCTCGGCAAGACTGTCGGATCCAAAAGTTGTCAGAATAAAAATATTCTTTCCGGAAAAAAATACCGGAGGGGTTCATTATCAAAAACGCCGCCTATATTTATAATAAAGAAAGCGAGATAAATAAAATTTGAATTGGAAAGAGGAGTTTTTCAGGCGATCGCCGGTCGAACAGGCCGGAGGAAAGTCCGGGCTCCAAAGGACACGATGATGGATAACATCCACCGGTCGCGAGATCAGGGATAGTGCAACAGAAAATATACCGCCTGTTTATTCGAAAAAAGGCACAAATACGTGGTTTTTTAGGATAGGCCGGTAAGGGTGAAAAGGCGAGGTAAGAGCTCACCGGCGAGCAGGCGACTGTTCGGCCTGGCAAACCCCATCGGGAGCAAGGTCAAGCAGAAACGTGTTCCTTTCCTGGATTGGCCGACCTGGATTCTTCGGAATTCGGGAAGGCCGGATCCGGTTGGAACGGAAGCGGTCCGCTTCTTTACGTTTCGGGTAGACCGCGCAGAACGTTCAGGTAACTGAACGTCCAGATAAATGACCGCCGCGATTGGATCCTTGCGGATTCGATCGTTACAGAACCCGGCTTATGAAAAACTCCGATTTCCTTTTTCCTTTTTGATTTTTACTGATTCGGCTTTCAAAAATTTCTTGTCCTCGAAATTAATCGGATGAAGATCCCTCCGAACCTTTTGGTTAACAGAAAAAGACCGGAACAACAGACAACCTCTTGTTCCGGTCTTTTTTTACTCATTGTTCTTTAGATCATTCGCTTCGCGATTTACCGGTCGCGATCTTTGCTGAATGGCCGCAGAACGTTTTTTTTAATATTTCGCTTCGAAAAAAGAGAAGATCTTTCAATTACGAATTATTTGCCGCCCATGGATTTTTCATTGCCGTCAGAAACAAGAACTGCGCAACCGGACTCCGGCGTATTCTGTTCATTGAGATCTTCGAAGATATTCGGATTTTCTCTTATTTTGAAGAAGGTCGCCGTTTCCCGGGCAACGGTTCCTGAAAGAACGATCAGGGCCAGCAAGTTCGGAAAGGCCATTAATCCGTTGAAAATATCGGCCATGTTCCAAACGAATTTCAGCGTCATGTAAGGGGAAATGAAAATGACGAAAATAAACATCCAGCGATAGAGCAGGATCCATTTTTTTCTCCCTTTGACGAGATAATCAAGGCATCTTTCGCCGTAATAGCTCCAGCCGAGTGTTGTCGTAAAAGCGAAAAAGATCAGACAGGTCATCAGGAGGCAGGCGGAGGTTTCCGGTCCGAGAAAAGGGAGTCCCTTTTCAAAGGCACTTGACGTAACGGCAATCCCGTCAAGGCCGATGTTCCAGCTTGACATGGTTACAATAACCAAACCGGTCATTGTACAGATCACGATTGTGTCGATGAATGTTCCGGTCATTGAAACGAGTCCCTGCCGGGCGGGAAAATGAGTCTGCGCGGTGGCGGCAACGATTGGCGCGGATCCCAATCCCGATTCGTTCGAAAAAATTCCCCGGGCGATTCCTTTCTGCATGACGACAATGATGCTTCCAATTGCTCCTCCAGTTACCGCCGACGGCTGAAACGCGCCCAAAAGGATCTGTCGGATCGCATCGGGAACCAGCTTGAAATTGACGATCAAAACCGCGCCGGTCATAAGCAGATAGATCAGGATCATAAAAGGAACAAGAAACTGCGAGACGAACGCGATGCGTTTTAAGCCGCCGATAATCACCATTCCGGCCAGAACGGTAACACACAGTCCGGCAATCGCGCTGCATTGGGGGATCTGAATAAA
>CAZZEF010000145.1:9122-11566 GCA_964652875.1 uncultured Planctomycetaceae bacterium | reverse complement strand
AAGCACAGCTAGCAGATTTACAGTCTGTCCCCTTTGACCACTCGGGAAATCCCCCAAAAAGAAGAAAACTTTTCAAAAGGATCATCTTCTTCTTAATCCTGATAAATTTATTTATATCATATCGGCTCCGATTGTCAACGGGGCGAAAAATATTTTATTATGATCCCTTCTTTGGAGGGATTCCGGTTTTACTTGGGGGGGTCTGACGTGTTGTTCCGTCTCCGTTTTTTATAGGTAAACAGAGACGCAGCAGGAAAATGAATTATTGACCGTAAACAATGTTA
Source organism: uncultured Planctomycetaceae bacterium (assembly GCA_964652875.1). Classification (GTDB taxonomy): domain Bacteria; phylum Planctomycetota; class Planctomycetia; order Pirellulales; family Thermoguttaceae; genus JAUNBG01. The sequence continues at coordinate 11,282 of CAZZEF010000145.1, read as the reverse complement.
ATTGCGGTCTTGATAAAACGTGTTTCTGTTTTAGAATTAATTGGAAATATCGATCTGACATCAATTTTATTTTTGCAATTGAAAATTCTTTTTTATCAGAAGGAATTGAAAATCGATATTTTTGAGAGTAAATGGAGCGCCGTTCCAAGACGTGTTTTTCATTATAATTTTATCGGCCAATCCGACATTTGCCGACCCGTTGTTTATAAACGACGTCTTTTCAAATTCGGCGTAAGCGAGATTTTCTAAGAGCATTGCTTTTTCGCAGTGAAAAATATTGTTGTTTTTAAAACGTATAAAGCGAATCGGGCAATTGTCCGCCGGTCCGTTTTTAAGCAGATGATTGGTAACGATTCCGGCGCGGCAGTTTTCAATTACGCAATTTCTGAACGTAACGCAGTAAGGGGGCGGGGCTTCTTTCCATTTCTGCTGATTGGTGTAAGCGCCGAGTCGAAGTCCCCAAGTGCTTGAATTGGCCAGTCGGCAGTTTTCAACAAGCGCGCAGGATGTTTGCAGGACAAGGGAGCTGTTTCGATTGTTATTGTACTGGCAGTTGGAAATAACCGTTCCGATTCCGCTTTCGTGATAACAGTAAAGGTGATCGGCATCGATTGGCCGGATCTTTTGCGAGTCGAGTTTATTTAGAGGAACGTCGGGATCAAGCGTTTGAAGTGATCGGGCATTTTTCATATTTCCGTCGATTTCAAATTCGGCCAGTTCCCGATGATAACCGGTAAAAAGTTTATTGATTGTTTTTATTCGGCCTTCTCCGTTAATTCGTCCGGTCACGGAATCGACGGAATAAAAATATTGATTTCCTTTAAGTTCGATTGTGTTTTTAAGGGGAAGACGCAGATCCTGGCGGTCATAAAGTCGACGACCCGGATCAGTGATAATTTTATTGTCCCGGGCAAAAAATAATGGTCGGGAATAACCGAGAACATTAATGCCGTCGTCTCCCATTCTGTCAAACAGGCAGTCTTTAAGATAATGGCCGAAAATATTATCGGTACTGAAAAAAGCGTCTGCGGCGCTTGACATCAGCCGTCCGGGCAAGGGAACCAGTCGACATTGAATAAAAGATGTATTATAGGATCGGTTGACAATATAACCGGCCGCGTTGGAATTGTTCAAGGTTACATTCTCGAAAGAGCAGAATCGGGAGAGTAAGACCATTATTGCCGAGGCGTTATTGTTTCTCAACGGAAACGCAATGCGAATGCCGGGCCGCGCCGATTTTTTCGGACCGCCTTCCCGATAAAACAGTTTATACCGGCGATTTCCAAGCGACTCGTATTTCTTAAACCAATAAATATCGGAGGCTTGGCGAAGGAGAACGCCGTCCGGTCCGTATCCTTGCGCGCAGGAAAAATCAATCGATTCCCAGTCTTTGTCTTCCGGGGTCGGGCTTAACGGATCGACCTTCATGATGAGAAAATGATTTTGGTCGTCCAGTTCTTCTATTGTTCCCTGCATTGACGTTTCGTCCCGATATCGAAAAGTCAGATCCTTGACCGTTACGTGATTGCAGCCGAAGATCTGAAGAAGATAAGATCGCTGTGATCCGATAAGAACCGTATCCGCTGTTTCGCCGCGAAGAGTAAGATTGTTAAGACCGTTCAAAACAAGATGTCCTTTGGCGAAATTTCCCCCCAATCGGTAATCGGTCCCCGACTTGTAAGGATTGGCGATAAAGGTATTTTGATGAAGATCGTCGAAACGGTAGATCCCTTTCGGAAAAAAAAGTTCCGCTTTGATCCCGTTAAGTTTCCGGATCTTTTGAATCGCCGCGTTGAAAGCGGGCGCATCGTTGGCTGATCCGTCCCCTTTGGCTCCGAAATCGCGAATCGAAAAACGGACCGTTTTGACTGATGAATCAAAGTTTTTCTCAATAAAATCAATTTCATTTTTAAAATAACTGTCGAACAGATCCAAGTCTCGGGAGGCTCGGACCGCGAACATCAAAGAGTCAATCGAATCGGAATTCATATTTTTTCTAAGGATCTCCAACATAAAACGGGCTATTTCAAGACGTTTAACGACCCGTTCCTTCAGATAAGAAGGAATAATGAATGTTTTGCCGTTTAATATTTGTATAAGTTCGCTCTTAACAGAATCAGAAGATGCGGAATCAGAAGATGCGGAATCAGAAGATGCGGA
>CAZZEF010000145.1:1120-9022 GCA_964652875.1 uncultured Planctomycetaceae bacterium | reverse complement strand
ATCAGAAGATACAGAATCAGAAGATACAGAATCAGAAGATACAGAATCAGAAGATACAGAATCAGAAGATGCGGATCGGGCGATGTTTGAAGTTGAGTACGGATCGAACCCTTTGAAATAATTTTCGATCTGTTTTAAGCTTCTTTCGATCCGGTCGGCCAGAAGAGGAAGCGTTTTCTGATATTCGTTTTTGCGTTTTTCTGAAAGAAGATCTTTATGATGAACTGTATTTATAAGACGGTAATCAAGAAGTTCACTATCGGAGAAACGTGTTTTTTCCTGTTGAAAGATCTTTTTAATTTCTTGATCGGAAAGAACCCGATGAACGATTCGGATCGAACAGGCTTTTCCTTTGAAGAATCCCGGATGAAACTTGTCGTCAGCCCGGGCGCAGCCGATATAATAACAGGGCATGATCTTGCGCGGTTTTTGATCCGTTTGATCGGCGGCGGAAAGTTCTCCGTTAAGATAAAGTCGAATTTCCCCTGTTTGAGTACTGAACGTTCCGGCGGCATGAAACCATTTATTGAGAGAAAGGTTCGGAAGGGCAACACGAATCGTCTTTGTGTCGGAAAACAGATTGAATTCAAGACCGCCTTCTTTTCCAAGTCCGAGCCGCGTATGAAAACCGGGACGCGCGATTAACGTTGGACCCGGATTGAATTCGGAAAAAGATGTCGGACAGAGCCAACCGGCGAAAGTGAATTCGTCCGGCTGAACAGGCGATTTTAGATACATCCAAGAGTCTGTTCCATTGAAAAGGAACGTTTCGAAACCGTGTTCCCGACTGATGGTCACCTTGTTCTTTTTAAACCGGTCCGACTGAAAAATATTTTCATCAGGCGAACTGGAGTCCTGTTTCGGTGCGGCAAATGACAGGGACACGGTCACAATGATAATTAAAAAAACAGCCGAAGAGAATAATTTTATCGAGAGAAATAATAATTTGGAGGTCATTATATTTTATATATCCTGTTGAAAGGGGAACGGGGGTCTGTTTGTTTTGCCCATATCCCAATTATACAGAAATGGCCAATGTTTTGAATCCGTTGAGAGTATCTTTGAAAACATTTTTTGTTGAATGTTTCTGATAATAGTTGGCAGAGCAAGTGAAAAATGCTTTTGGTTTGACAGGAAAACTCTTGTAATCATATTTTTTATCAGTTATACTTAGAACTGATTTAAAGGTATGCCGATTCCATCTTGAATTTTCTTATAACGTCAAAAGAACCGTCGATTTGCGCAGTCAATCAGCGGAAATGACGTAAATTTTAAAATAAGAGCGGTATAATAATATCCGTTCATTTCATTTTATAGAATTGATTTCAGGATAGGCTTCTGGAAGAGCTGGGACAGCGTTTTGACGAAATATTTGTTGACAGACGGAGAAGAACTGTTTTATCCTGACTTCTTTTTTATTTTCCGTTCTTTCGTCGATTGATTTTGTGAATCGATTGTTTCAATCGGACATGAAACGGAAATTTATAATGGATCAGATGTCATTTTGGGAAATGAATTAAAAAACGAATAGTCTGATATAAAATAATGAGCAGAATAATATTGAGTTGAAATAAACAAAATTTTTATTGGAAAGGACTTGAGAAAAATGAGAAACAGGATTATCTCGGGAACAGTTCTCGCGATTGCGTTTTTGTTTTATCTTTCGACGGAATTGAAAGCGGAACAAACCGGCAGTCAAGAGAAAACGGTAATTCGATACAGTGATTTCGGGGCCAAAGGCGATGGGGTGACCAATGACATGCCGGCCATTGTCAAGGCGCATCAGGCGGCCAATAAGTCAGGGCTTCCGGTTCAAGGTGAATCCGGCGCGGTTTATTATATCGGCAATTCCAAGGAAACCGCGATTGTTCAAACGGACACCGACTGGATGGGGGCCCGATTCATTATTGACGATTCGAAAGTCGAAGTCAAAGATCGCGGTCGCGATATCTTTGTCATTTCATCAACGCTTCCTTCTCAGAAAATCAAAACAGTCAAAACACTTCAAAAAGATCAAAAGAAATTGGATATTTCTTTTCCGTATAATGTCCTTGTCATGGTTGTGGACAATTCGGTTAAGCGATTTATACGATACGGAGCCAATCAGAACAACGGGACCGCTCAAATCGAAGTGTTCGTTGCGAATACGAAGGGGGAAATAGAAAGTCGGACTCCGATTATTTGGAATTACGACAATATTTCATCAATCACCGCGTTTCCGATTGATTCGAAGACGCTCACTGTTCGCGGCGGACGGTTTACGACCGTTGCCAATCAGGCTGAATCCAAATACACGTATTATGCCCGGGGAATCAATATTTCCCGATCGAATGTTGTCATTGAAGAACTGGAACACGCCGTAACGAACGAACTGGGACATGGGGCCCCTTACGGCGGCTTTATCAATATATCAAAATGTGCCGGTGTGACGGTTCAAAACTGCATGTTTTCAGGGCATAAAACCTATTGCACCATCGGGAGCGCCAATATACCGGTCAGTATGGGATCATATGATATTTCTGTCGGTATGGCTTGCGGTATAACATTTAAAAATTGCAAACAGTTTAACAGTATTCATGACACATCGCTTTGGGGGATTTACGGCTCGAATTTTACCAAAAACATCACTTTCGATCGTGTTGAATTTTCTCGTTTCGACGCGCACATGGGCGTTACCAACGCAACGATTAAAAATTCATCGCTTGGTCAACAGGGAATTAATTTAATCGGTACCGGTACTTTCCTTATTGAGAACTCGAAAGTATACGGAATCAATTTTATCAGTTTGCGCAGCGATTACGGGAGTACGTTTGACGGAGAAATCATCATAAAAAATTGTGAATACACGCCTCGAAGCGGTAAAAAAGGTGATGCCGTTTTGATCGGCGGCTCGAATTCCGGTCAGCATGATTTTGGATATACCTGTTTTATGCCGGGAAAAATAACGATAGACGGTCTTGCGATTCATGATGGAAACTCTTTTGATAAAAAAACGGGACTGCGATTATTCTCCAATTTCAATAGAGCCTGCAAGGATGAAAGTTACAAAGATAAATATCCGTATATTTTACCCAAAGAAGTTGTTCTTGGCGATCTTGTTATCGACAGCGGACGTCCCTGGATTGTAAGCGATAACGCTTTTATGTTCCGAAATGTAAAAATAACAAAAATGAAAGACAAATAATTGTCGCTCTAAAAAAGTATATATAAGAGAATAAAATGTTTTAGAGGAAAAAATATTTTTAAAAAGTTTAGCTTAGACTAATTGACAATAGTTCAGGGGTATGATATACTCCTATTTATGTTGATGAAACGGAAGGCACGTTTTCAGCGGTTCACTCATGAGAACGTGTTTTTTAAGAGGGGAAAGATTAGTAACGGCTAAACTTTCCCCTCTTACCGATTTCTTTACAACAGTAAATGGGCATTTTTCAGATGATTGGAGGATAATAAATTTATGATCCGATTTTTGAAAAAGATAAGATCATAAAACGATTCCAAGATGAATTTTCTGTTATAATGTTCAAAAGAACCGCCGATTCACGCAGACAATCGGCGGAGATACGGATAATTTAAAATAAAACAGTATAAAATAAATTATTCAACGATTCGATAGATTGTATTAAATAAAATTTTTTAAAAACAGGATTAGGCAAGGCTAAAGCTGAAGAAAAAAATGAAAAACAAAAAAGGGTTTACGCTGGTTGAGTTGCTGGTTGTGATTGCGATCATTGGTATTTTAATTGGTCTGCTATTGCCAGCGGTTCAAGCGGCTCGGGAATCGGCGCGTCGAATGCAGTGTTCCAACAATTTAAAACAATATGGACTGGGTGTTCATAATTATTTATCGGTGAACGGAGAGTATTTTCCGCCGGCCGCTTCGGTGTCGGCCAACGCGTATTCTGTTCAGGCCCGGCTTTTTCCTTATATGGAAGCGTCCAATATAACGGAATTGATTGATTATAAAAAGCCGGTTTATAAAACAGTATCAATGGGAAAAAGCGCGCTTTGTCATCATTTAAGTCAAGCGGTTCAAGAGAATGTCTCATTTCTTTCCTGTCCGAGTGATCCGTTGGCGGCGGAGCCTCTTTTGTCTGTTCTTCAAATTTATACCGATGAAGAGAACACCAGCGCAAAACAGGCGAAAATATATCCGTCAAGCTATGTTGTTTGTTCCGGATCCGATTGTACCAAGATAGGGACTAAAGTGGACGGTACTCTTGTATCGAACGGTCTTTTTTATTATGGCGCCAATCATACCCTTGCGGCCGTTGTTGATGGAACGAGTAATACGATCATGTTTTCCGAAGCGGCAATTGGTCCCGGAGAAGAATTTTCAATTTCAGGATCCATTTCTGAAATACAAGAAAAACATTTGGAAAGAACACTTATTATGACAATGTCCTCGTTCAGTGATTTCAAGGCGAAAACAGTTGATGAGCTGGAAACGTTGCAGAACGCGATTGCATCGCCGCGTTGGTCGTATAACCGCTGCGGAACCTGGGTTTCAGCTGCTCCGCCGTATACCGTTTTCAACGCCTTTCTTCCTCCCAATGCGTCTCAATTGACTTGCTTTTATATGAATTACGGTTTTTATGATGCGCGGAGCTGGCATCCGGGAGGAGTCAATGTTCTCCTTGCTGACGGAAGCGTCCGATTTGTCGGCGATACCGTTAATCTTGATATATGGAAAGGCGCCGCAACAATTGCCCAAGGGGAGCCAGGCTCACTGTAAATACTTTATTATCAGCTGACCATTTTTAAATCATGTGAGGATAATTGTTGAAAGACAATTATAAATTAGGATTAGCTATACTGATTCAATCATGAATTATCGTTCCTGTCTCAAAAGAACATCGATTCACCCAATAGATCGGTAAACATAAAATAAGGATGGTATAAAATCAACGGAACGATAAAAAGAGAAGAAGTATTCGAAAAGAAAAACAGGTATCGTATTTAGAGAGTATAAACAAGAGAAAATTTAAGAAAGGAAAATAATGAAAAAAATATATATCGGGTTGGCCGCAGCAGTACTGCTGTTTTTGGTTTTTATGTCCGCGTCCGTTATTGTTTACGCTCAATCATCATCTGAAACGGGGAAGCTGATTCGTTCGAATAAATATGAAAAAGATTTGAATCGTCCGCTGATTCCCCGGGGGAAAAATCCGGGACTTTTAATCGCGGCGCATGGATCACCGTCGCCCGGCTGGAAAATACTGACTGGCGAACTGCTGGAAAAAGTAAGAAAGCTGAATAAAGAGAAAAAATTTTTTACCGCGGTTGAATTGTCCGACATGGAATTCAATACAGAAAACGATATGGCCGCGGGGATCAAACGGCTTGAGACGGCTGGCTGTGATTTGCTTGTCGTTGTGCCCGCCTTTATCTATCCGACCAGTCATGTTCAGTTTGATATTACCGCTATTTTGGGAATTTATTCTTCCAGTGAAATGAGAAAAAATTTGAAAGAGGAAGGTATAAGGACCGTGCGGAGCAAAACTCCAATTACCTTGACGCCGACGATGAGTTCAGGGGAACTGATTGCCGATTTCGTACTCGCGGAAGCGAAATCCGTCAGGAAAGACGCGAAAAATGAACGCCTGTTGATCATTGCGCACGGCGACGACGAGTATAAGGGACTTGTAAATCGCTTGACGCAAAAACCGATTGAAGCCTGTAAGAAACTGGGGTTTGACCGGGTTGAATGTTCATTTTGTGAAATGGGTCAAACTTTTGGATCGAAAGTAAAGCCGATTATTGAAAAGAATACACATGACGGCAAAAAGACACTGATTGTCGCGGTCTATTTAGCTTCGTCGGCCCAAAGTTTTGTCAAGCGTGTTGAGAAATTTTCATCAGTTGATAAAAATAACTCATCTCAGGGAGGCGGATCCGCTTTTGCCAATTCACTTCAAGGGTTGAATTATGAATGTTCGTCCGGTCGATTGGGAGATTTCAGCGGGACTCCAGTTTGGATCTTTGAAACGGCCCGACAGGCAGTTCTGTATTAAAAATAAATAAATTATCGTTCATACACTCACCCGTTTCTTTGGGAACAGGGTGAGTATTTTTTAAACAGGAAAAATTTCACCAAGGGAAAAATTTGGGAAACCTCACTTTAAAATTTAAATTCACGATCCCGTTCGGCGCCGCCCGCTCCGATTCGGAAGATCTTCATGATTTTTTTATCCGGCTTGATTGCGGCAACATCAATAAGAAGATCTTTTGACCGGTCGAAACGAAGATGAACAGAACCTTGACTTGCTTCTTTGGGATTTATTCCGCCGTATCCCTGGGTAATAATATAATGAACGCCGTTGATTTTCGTTTGATGATCGAAATGACTGTCGCCGCAAATGACTCCGACAAGAGAAACCTGTCTGCTTTGAGTGAAGTCCCAATGAACCGATTTTTCCGAGCCCTTGGTGTTGGCCGCGCGGGCTTCCAGTATTTTTATAAAGATCTTTTCGTTTTGAGCTTTTGTGTCTAAAAAACTGTTCCAGTGTCCAATTGCAGGAACGCAGTAATGCTCAAGAACGACCGCAGAAGATCCTTCCGGAAGACGAAGGTTGTCGGCCAGAAACTGAAGCTGGTTTTCGGAGAAACCGTAATAGCCGAAATCGCTGGTGTTCAGAAAGAAGACTCGGCATTTTTTTCCGGGAATGTCATAAAAACCGTAATCGGAGTTCGGTCCGGTAATAAGGGGAACGCCCTTATTTTTAGTCATTCCGTTAAACATTTCTCCGTAATCACGACTGCTGATATAAAAACTTTTATTATTGTGATCATGGTTGCCCATACAGAAAAGGACGGGCAGGGGAAAATTTTTATAAATGGTCAGATTGGCGGCCAGTCTTTTTTGGGCGTTTTCCGGATTATGGGTCGTCGGATGATCAAGGCCGATATCCCCGAGATCGGCGAAGAAATCCGCGTTGAATTTTATCGCGGCCGTTTTCCCGTAAAGGAGATGACATTTGGAATCATTGAAATCAGGAGGAGACGGAAGGTTCGGTCTGAACGAATGAATGTCTGTCATTAAAGGAAAAACAATGACCGGATCTGTTCCGCGCCATTGTTCAAATCGTTTATAGGTCTCCTCTATTTTTGCGGTGATTCCGTCGGGAATATCAGCCGCGATCAGATTTCCGGAAAAAAGAAATAGAGCGATAACGATTAAAAAAATCTTTTTCATAGTAATTCCTTTATACGGTTTGTATTTGACGTATTTCGCAAATGACACAAGGGAGAGATCCCCAGGTCTGTCAAAAAATAAAGTAAAAACGACACGCAAAAATTTATCAGTAAACGTTTCTGGTTGCATCCGGTAAACAATAACGCGAGAAATATCAAATGTTCGCCGATAAAAAAAATCAGGAACAAGAAGGTCGGAATCAGGACCGAATATCGGGACAGAGTGAAATGAAATTTTTTATTCGGCCGGATCTTGAATTTACCGGGCAATTCGTTAAAAATAATCGCGTTTTTCGGATTGTGTTTGTCATACAAAACAAGTTCCGGGCCATCCTTGGTCCGTCGGCTGACGTCCAGTGTGCTTGCGAAGGTTTTGTATTCGACATTAACTTGATTGTAAAATGTATATGTTGTTTTTGGTATCGAACGGTCATTAATTTTTGACGAGGTATTTTCGACCCGTTTGGGAACGACATTGTCCCCTTTTTCATTGATTGACAGAGTTAGTATTTTTTGGGCTTTACTCAATGTATTATTAATATAGAATAAAGCGGTCAATGGAAAGAGATACGAAACGGGAAAAGGGAGAAATCCTGTAAGCAACGGATCTGTTTTTCTTGTGCCCGATATTAATGTCGGAAAGAGGAAAACGGAGGTCAAAAAAATCCATTCGGCAATGGAGGCCGGACCGATTGGGAAGATCAAAAA
>CAZZEF010000145.1:0-1110 GCA_964652875.1 uncultured Planctomycetaceae bacterium | reverse complement strand
CTCGCGGTCGGTCAATAGGCTGGGGGTTGTCAAAGGTTCTTTAATTGGGACCGGTATATGCCGATTTTCGTTGACGATAATAAAAGACGGCACCTCTTCCAGGTTCGACGGGGATTTGTTGGATACCGATGAATTTATGAGGAGATCTTTAACAGTGTTTTCAGAAGAAGGGATTTCTTTCATTGAATCGACCGGAGAAAAGGCGCCGTTTCCGAAAGAATATTGATCGAAAGAATTACGGGGATTATATCTGCTGTTTTTCATGATAATGATCTTAAATCCAACAATGAAAATAGCGGAACATTTTGGTTTTCCGAAAAACAATAAAAACAGGATCGGGAACAGGTGAGGGTAACGGTGATTTTTAAGTAAATAATGCGGAACAAAAGGAAACGTTATTTCAGAAAAACATGATCAGTTGTTTCGGACGATCCGCCACCAGCAGGTTTCGTTTTCCTGAAACAATTGAAAACCGCAGCGCTGTAAAACACGTTGGGAAGCGAAACCGTCTTTATAAGTTTCGGCGATCACCGCCTGGATCCCCGGCTGATTCAAGGCCCATTCGGTCATCGCCTGAACCGCTTCCGTCATGTACCCCTGATGTTCAAAATCGGGGCCCAGTCCGTATCCGATCTCGACTTGGCCGTTGGGGTCGGGCAGATCTTTGAAATCGGCGGATCCAATAACGGTCCGGTCCTTCTTTCGGATAAGGAACCAAAAGCTGTGAAACAGATAGTGATCAGGATCTTGATCCGTAATGGCCGACTGACTTTTTAAAATATCCAAAAAGAAGTCTTTCATCGGTTCCGCCTGATAATGACAGTCCAGTTCATTTTCAAGTTTTTTCAAATCATGGATCCAGTTTCTTAACTGATCCGGAGTTAACGGAAGTAAAACAAGACGTTCCGTTGTCAAAACGAATTGCCGATTCATTTTTTATCCTTATCTTTATAATCGCGTAAATTTTCAGCAGGCACAGATCCGCAAAATGAAAATGTTTGACGGATTCAGTTTGTTTTGGTGAGGCATCATCATCATTTTCAATTTACAGAAAAGTGAAAGAAATAAGAGATTCCTTTAATATAATATCATAAAATACGGTTGAAGTAT
>CAZZEF010000144.1:8260-11704 GCA_964652875.1 uncultured Planctomycetaceae bacterium | reverse complement strand
GCGGCTGCAGATCGTGAAGGTCGGTCGGCGGACCCTGATTCCGGCCCAGGCCGTGACAGCCTGGTTGGAGCGCCTGACCTCGGGAACTGGCGAAGCCCCGGTGCGGGCCTAGACGATCGGTGGTGAAAGGGGGGCGGCGCTGCCGCCCCCTAGTCTTGACCTTTGCGACGCAACTTTCGCGGCTCGAAGAACCTGGAGGGTAGATGCCTCAAAGGGATTCTGAAACCGGGGGCCGGGGCCCCCAGCTCCAGCCGGTGGACGTGGCCCGGGAGCTGCTGGAATCCATCGAACGGGACATGCTGACGAAGGCATGGAAGCCGGAGGATCCGGCAGACGTGGCCACGGCTGCTAGGTGGGGCGGGGCGTGGCTCCTGGAGCGCAAGGCCCGGAGGACGGCGGCGGCGGGAGCTCGGCTGGAGGCCCGCCGGGGCAACCGGAAGGCGGCGGCGGAGCTCCAGGCCGTGGCGGATCGGCCCGGCCCCCTGCGCGATGCTGACCTGCTGCGCTGGGTGCGCCTGCGGGTGAGCCCCTGGCCTGATCGGTGGGATCGGCTGGTGGAGACGGTTCGGGAGGTCGAGGGTAGGGCCTTGGCCCGGGAAGTGGAGCGCCTGACCGAGTGCGGGAACCCCTGGGGGCGCGTGGTGCGCCTTTTCTGGAAGGGCGCCAAGGGCGAATTTTCCAGAACGTACGGCCTGCACCGCTGCAAGAGCCGCCATTGCCCGCACTGTGGGAGGCGGCGCCAGATTCAGCGATCCGAGGACATTCAACGGGTGCTTGCCATCGCGGAAGAATGGGGCCTTGGACCCGAGAATGTGAGGTTCACCACGCTAACCATCCGCAACGGGCGAGACATTCCAACCCTGCGGGCGAACCTGCATCGTGCATGGGCCCGCATCCAGCGGCGGCGCTGGTGGCCTCGCTGGGTGTGCTGCTGGTTCCGCGGTACGGAGTGCGTGACCGGCGAAGATGGAAATTGGAACGTGCATTTGCATCTAGTGCTGGTGCTGTGGTCCCACCGAATGAGCTACGCGAACCTGTGGGACGAATGGGAAACGGCGGTAGGGGAGCGTTCCCAGGTGGACATTGATCGGCTGCACTCGTCCAAGGCCCGGGACGCCCGCAAGCGGGGCGGATTGGCTGCGGCGGCGCGGTACGTGACCAAATACATAGGCAAGGGCGAAGAACTGCAGAACCTCCGCAAGGGCCCGGGAGGCCTCGCACACTATGCAAGCGCAACCCGGCGCCTGCGGGCCTTCGCCTGCGGCGGTGCGGCGCCCCTGCTGCGGCGCCTTGCGGGTGTGCTGCTGCCCACCTGGGCCCCGCGCGTTGAAGGGATCCTGGAGGATGCCCACCTGTGGCGCGGGATGCCGCCCCGGAGGGCTGAGGAAATCGACCCGGAAACCGGGGAGGCTTGGCCCTGCGATCCTCCCAGCCCTGCCCTGGATGCCCGGGAGCGGGCCCAGGCCGTGGCCCTGGCGGGGCCCCTGCTGCAGCTCGGGGGGACCGTGGGCACACCCTGCGGCCCCCGGCTGCGGTGGCGCCGGATCGGATGGAACCCCGTACGCGGGAGGTTCCGCACCGTAAAAGCCCATGAGGCAGGGGAACCGCTGGACGCCCTGCATGCTCTGGTGAACGGCGGGCGCTGGAAGGTGCAGGGTATCGAAGACACGTTGAAGGATGGGCGCCGGGTGCGCTTTCGCGTGGTGCTGCCTGCGGGCCGGTTTGCGTGGCGTGACGTGGCCCGGGAGGTATGGCAGCGGCTGGCCCAGGATGTAGGCGCCTGGGCCAATCGGCGCCGGGAAGCGTTCCGGGCCTGGGCGGATGCCCGGCTGGATCCACTGGAGCGGCGGAATAGCACGGGCCTGCTGCTGGAGAATCTGGCGCAGGCACGGGCCGGGGCGGAGCGGGAAGCCCGGCGCTTTGACGCGGAGCTGATGGAGGAACGGCGGAAGGATGCGGCGGATCCTGAGCTGGTGGCATGGCTGCAGGCGTGGCGGGAGTGGTTGCGGCGCCCCATCGGGCGCGGCGGTGTGCGGGATACCTGGGCCGGTGATTTGGCCTTTGAGCTATGAGGGGCGAGGCATGAGCGAAGCGAAGAAGAAGAACACGCGGGAGCTTTCCCACCGGGAAGTGATCGAGCGATTGCAGAGGATCGCGGCGGGCGGAGCGGTTAAGGCCATCGACGCGGCGTTGATCCTGAATGTCTCACTCCGCACGGTGCGCCGATACATCGCCATGGGCATCCTCCGATCCGTGAAGGTGACGCAGCGCACGGTGTACCTGGATCGAAGCCAGATTGAGGGCCTGTTGCGCCTGCCGCTCCCGTTTGATGACGTGGACCAGAAATTCCTTGAAGCTCGGATGAGTCGCTGAATGTCCGCACCTGTCGCAACGGGTGGCATGGCCGGGTGCCGGGCGGGGAACGGCGGGGCGATGCTGGGGCCACGCGCGGGGCATGGCCGGGGGCATGGGTTCCGGGACGGGTGCGGACATGGGAACCGCGCCCGGGATGGACCTTGGAGGGGCAAAGGAGGCAGTTATGCCGGATCCGAAAATCGAAGCGATGGCGTTTCCGCGCGGGCGGGCGGGCCTGCTGGCCCCGGGCCCGGTGGCACCAGGTCCCGGGCAAATCCCGGCAGGGATGCGAGACACCAGCGAGGACGAAGCTGCGGAAGCGGTGGAAAACATGGGCCGACTGTCCCAGGCCCTGACCCCCCAGCTTGCGGCGGAGGTTGCCGCGAAGACTGCCCGAGCCGAGGCACGAGGCGCGGCCCGGGAGGTTCTGGAGGAAGACAAGCGGGCGGCGGCGGAGGATGCGGCCCGGCGGCGGGACCGCCTGCGGCCCTTCTTCGGCTTCATGGACAACCTGCGGAGCCTCAGCGCCTCGGGCCCCGCAGGTGAGGGCCCGGAAGGCCGAACGGAGCTGGTATTGAAGCTGTACCGCTTGGTTGAGAACGGCGGACCCAAGCCGGGCCGGATCTTTCAGACCCAGGTGAGCCTTTCGCAGGATGAGGCGCTGGGCATGGCAGACCCGGATTTCGAGGGCCGGACGATGGAATGGGCCATGCAGCAGGGCCAGTTCGGGAAGTTTGAATGGCGCCTGCTGGGCTGGGCAGACGGGGAAAGCATCCTGGATACCTCCTACACCGTGACCGTGGAAGCGCCTGCGGGCTACCAGCCGCCGACACGCGCGGCGGTGGCCGTGGAACCTGAGCCCAAGCCGGATCCCATGACCCAGCTCCGGGAAACCCTCGCAATCGTGAGCACGATGCGGGAGGCCTTCGGGATGAAGGGCGGCGGCGGCGGACTGGATGCCGCGCAAGTGGAGGTGATTAAGGCGGCGGCGGCATCACAGGCCCGCCTGGAGGCCACGGAGGCACACCGCCGGGAGCTGCGGGACCTGGAGGACCGGCACCGCCGGGAGCTGGAGGAGAGCGGCAGGCG
>CAZZEF010000144.1:0-8250 GCA_964652875.1 uncultured Planctomycetaceae bacterium | reverse complement strand
TCGCGCGGGGGCGGGAGGACGGGAAACGGGAGCTGGAGGCCGAACGGCTGCGCTGGGAGCTTTCCCGCGCGAAGGAGAGCCCCGAGGGGCCCTCATTCCTGCAGGAGGTCACGGGGATGCTGGGAGGCCCTGACGCGGTGCAGGGCTTGGTGGGGGGCCTCGTTTCGGCCCTGAATCGCCCGGCGGGGCCCCGGCCTGCTGCGGGGCCCCGGAGGATGCCGCCCCAGCCTCAGCGGATGCCCCAGGGCCCCCGGCCCGTCCAGCCAGTGGCAGCGCCCCGCCCGCCTGCGGCCCCCAACCCCACGCAGGGCCCGGAGCCCACGCGGGCGGAATGGAGGCAGGCCATGGATGGAGTGGAACAAACCTTGGAAATCTTGGATCAGCTCCTGACGGAATCAGAGGCCGATCCCGAGACGATGGAGAAGGCGGAAACCCTGCGGAGGGCCCTTGAACACTACCGTTCCCAGGGAGACGCGCCGGGCAGTCTCGCCGAATGGTGGGCCTCTTGGCCCCAGGTCAAGACGTACGTGGATCAGGTTCTGACAGACGAAGACGAAGACGAAGGGGGAGAAGCCATGGACCTCGAAGGCCTGCGGGCCCTGCTGCTGCGGCGCCTGGACGAAGGCGCAACGGATGAAGCGATCCTGGAAGACCTGGCGCGTGAAGTGCCCGAGGAAACCCGGGCCCAGTGGCGCGGGATGCTCCGTTTCGTGCCTGCTGGCGTGGCTGCAGGGATGATCGGGCAGGGATCACACGCGGAACGCCTTACGGCCCTGCTGGAGGCGTTCAAGGAGGGATGATTGTCAACTGGTACGCGCGGGCCGTACTAGTACAAGCCGCGCGTACCAGTTGGGCTTGCCGATTCCACGCGGCCCCGCTCCGGCGGGGCCTGTCTTTATTCCGACAGGTGATGCCGCAAGCGGACACGGAGACTAGAGCCCGGGAACGAGTCTGGAGTTATGGCCGCTGGATCCTGGTCCCCTCCGCTCCCGAATGGTTGGCTCTACCGACCGCCCATTGTGGCGTCTGCGGTGTCAACGGTGCCGCCCCAGGCCGACGCCACCACGGCCAAGCCTGCGGCCCCGCTGGCTACGCGGAGCATGTCGATCTTCGGGACCTCGGACGACCAGGCCCGGCGCAAGGTCCAGCTGATTCGGGATCTTGTCGTGAGGCCTGCACTCGGAGCGGGCCCGAATGGCCTCGCCTTCACTCGCGGCCTGTTGGCCGAAGCGCTGGGACGCACTCCCACGAAGGCGGCCAACGGCTACGACCAGAGCGCCATGGCGGTGCGGATCTTCGAATGGGTGAAAACCCGGATCCGCTACACCAAGGACCCGGCAGGGCGGGAATTGTTCCAGCAGCTCCCGGCGTTGATGCGCCTGGGAACCGGAGACTGTGACGATTTCACCGCCCTGTTGGCGGCCCTGTTCACGGCGGCGGGCATCAAGGTCAAGGCCCGGATCATCCGCGTCAAGAAGGGCCAGCCGTGGGCCCATATCTACCCGGTGGCAGAACTGGCGGGAAAGTGGCGGGCCTTTGATGGCGCGTTGCCTCCCTCCCTTGACCAGCGTGTCGGGCGCCCCGGCTTCGAGTACCCCAACCCGGCCCAGCGGCTGGACCTGGAGATTGCCTAACATGGCCGAAATCGTATTGCTTGGGGAAGTGCAGGACCTCGCAGGCCTGCCAATGGCGAAGAAGGCGCACCGTGGCCTCATCGTGCGGCCCCGCCCCATCGTGGAGCGGCCCCGCCCCATCGTGGAGCGGCCCCGCCCCATCGTGGAGTTTCGGGAGCGACCGAGGCCGGCCCGGGGCCTGCTGTGGGCCCGGCGCCCCATCCGCGCGGCCCTGAACGTGCAGGATGAAGGCCTGGGAGCGGTGAAGAAAAAGAAGGCCAAGGCTTCGGCCCTGCCGCAGCTCCCGGCGCTGATGCAGCCCCTGGCGCCCCCTCCCGGGCCCACGGATCAGCAGTTGAGCCTCGGGGCCCAGCTTGCGGCGGAAGCAGCCCAGGGGATGCGATACACGCCCATGCCCATCCCGGGCGGACTCCCGGAAAGCCTGCCGGGGGCGGGGGTTCTGGACCGGGTGACGGGTGGAATCCAGCAGGGCGCCTCATGGGTGGAGCGCCTGGGGGGACAGGTCGTCAACGTCCTGAACGCCGGGACGCAGCTCAAACAGGCCACGGCGATGCAGAAATGGCAGGTGGGGCAGGCCTGGAATCAGTTTCAGGGGCAAAGCTGGTTCGATCTGGAAATGATCCCAGGGGTCAAAAACCTGTATCTGGTGCTGGGGGCGGGTGGGCTTCTGGCCGTGATTTTGATGAATCGGGGGAAGTGATGGGCCGATATGTGGCGCTCCCGGCGCGTGGGCCGGTCTACCTGGTGCCTGCGGGCAGGATCACGGAGGAACTGGCAGGCCTGGATGGATTCAGCCTGAAAAAGATCGGGAAAAGCATTGGAAAGGGCCTGAAGAAGGTCGGGAAGTTCGTTGACAAGAACAAATGGCTGATCGCGGGCGCTGCCACGGCAGCGGTAGGCGGCTGGGCCCTCGCCGGGAAGGCCGTGGCCGGAAAGGTGGCCGCAGGAGCCGCAGGGAAGGCCGCAGCGACAGCAGTTGCGAAGAAGGCGGGAACGTCACTTTTGGCAAAGGCCGGTAGCGCCTTGCTAAAGGGCGGGAAGGCGGTAGCCAAGGCGGCGGCGCCCCTCGCTACGACGGTGGGAACGCAGATGCTGCAGAACGCCATCGCGCCCCAGGCTGGGGCCTATGGCATGGACCCCTACGGAATGGACCCCTACGGCATGCAGCCAGGAATGGCCATGGATCCGGCCATGTCTGCGGGTGGCTGGGGCGGCGGCGGCGGCATGCCTGCGGGATCATCCACAACCCCGTCCTGGCTACTGCCTGCAGCCATCGGCGGCGGTGTGCTGCTGGTGCTGTTGATGTCAGGCAAGAAGAACTAAGGGGGCCAGGTGTACGCGGAGACGTTCAAAGTCCCGGCAGCACTGGAGACGCCTGCGAAGTGGGCACGGTGGGCACAGCAGGCGCTTTCGGTGAAAAAACTGCAAGATGCCGAGTTCAACCTGCAGCAGTTTTGGAAGGCGATTCAGCCGTTCAAGGCCCAGGCTTCGACCCCGGCCCAGTGGGCGCCGGTCCTGACCCTAGACAGCTTCTCTCAGTTCGTCCTTGCGGGCCTGCAACAGGCCCGGCAAATCGAGACGCTGGGACTGCTCAACACGCATATTTCGGCGCGGAACCTTGGCCCGAAGATCCTGGTTCCCGGGATTTCCATATGGTCATCCTTCAACAAGAACGTTGACAAAGCGCTTGATGGGGCCATCAATTGGGCGTATTCCCTGGATCCGTACGTGAAGCAGCTCCAAGCGAAGCTGCAGCAGTACAAGCAGGGCGCAGCGGCTGCAATGTCCGCTTCGCAGAAGTTGGCCCAGCAGGCGGCGGACGCCGAACGCAGGGCGAAGACCAGCGCCCCCGGATCCGTGGCCTCGAACCTCGTGAGCCTCACGACGACCGGCCCGGCCCAGGTGCAGGGATTCAACTCGTTGACGACGGCCACCCAGGGACGCATCACCCAAACGCAGACGCCGGGACAGGCCGCAGGCGTCATTTTGAACGAGGGCGCCAAAGCTGCAGGCGGGATCCTGGGATCCATCCCTTGGTGGGTGTGGGCTGCGGGGGGGCTGGTGATGGCGGTGCTCCTGACCAAGGGCGCCGGAGGCCCTGCCGTGGTGATTTCTGAGATGCGCCGGAGGACCGCTTGAGCCCGCAAAAGATCGCACTCCAGGCAATCAAGGAAACCGGGCGGGCGGACGGCCTGAACCCTCGCACGGTGGCTGCGCTGGAGCGGCGCGGAAACATCCGGCAGACGGCCAAGGGCTGGGAACTGACCAAGCGCGGAGAATCCCGCCTTGCCGGGCGCCTTGGCAATGAGGCCAATCTAGCCCGCAAGTGGGAGGAAATGGCGCGGGATCCACGCAAGGCGACCCAGCGGCAGCCCGGGGGCGGGAAGATCCGCCGGAGCCGAAGCCAAAAGGCGGAGGACCGCCGGGAGTATGAGGCGGACCTGCGGGAGCACGGGGCCAAGCTGGCCAAGGCCCAGGCGGCGGAGGACCAAGCCGAGGCCCGCATCCTGGGCCCGGAGGGCGCGGCCCGCGCGGTGAAGATCGCCAGGCCGGAGGGCGTTTTCACGCCGGAGGACGTGGCGGATTTCGTGGCCGCTGGATGGGAGGTCCACCCAGCGGGCACCGTGGCCGCAAAGACAGGCCTCACGCTCGGAGCCATCGCGCCCCACGATTGGGCACTGAACCCCACCCCGGACCTTGAGCGGGTGTTGGGCCCCCAGCGGGCGGCGCGGGCCCTGGTGCTGGCCCATCCCGAGCCGGTCATCACGTCCGACACGCTGCACAGCCTTCGGCGTGCTGGGTTCGACGTGGCAGCGGCTCCGAAGCGTCTCCGAGAGCCGAGGAAGGCCTCCAATCCGCCGGGCCCGGAGCAAAAGCTCTATCAGGCCCTTGTGAAGGCCGCGAAGCGGGGCGAATCCCCCACGGCGGCGGACCTCGCGGAGCGCGTGGGAGAATCCGAGGAAGCGACAGGACAGCGACTGTCCAGCCTGTCGAGGCAGGGCCTCGCGCATCCCGTGGCGGGTGGCTTGTTCGGCTCCGGCTGGGCGCCGGGAGCCCGTCAGGCGGGCCTTTTCGAGGCGTTCGCCGCGCCGGAACCTCAACCGCTCTTTGCGCTCAACCCGGGAAAAACGAGGGCACTGGAAGAGCTTGATCGGGTCGTGAAGGATCACACGTTTTCCGTGGGGGCGATTGAAAGCCCGAATCTCGGGCCGGTGTCCATCTACTGGGGCGACGACCGCAGCGGGTTATGCCACATCCTCAAGCGACGAATGGAAGCGGACGGGATGACGCGGGCCCAAGCCTTGGACCTATGCAGGCGACTGGTTGTCCTGGTGGGAGAGGTGCCTGCCGAACCTGGGAAAAAGGGGAATTGGACTGCGGAACGGGAAGGACTCCGGGCGATCCTCCAGCCCTACAGATTTGGCCGAAGGGAATCGTGGCTCCTGAGCGGGTACGCCCTTGGGCCCAAAAAGACCGATGCCCCGGTCGAGGGTGAGCCTCAAGCCGGGGCTATGCAGCGCGGGGATCGTGGTTTGTCCCCCCGAGCTGGGAGCGGCAGAAAAAAGGATACCCCCCAGAACGGAACGCGCAAGGCCAACCCCTCGGGACAGAAGCGCACAGGAGCGGACACGGCCCCCAGCGGCGGGCGGGAGTCTGGATCCATGGCAAAGGCCAGGTCCAAGAACCCCATCAAGACCTCCGGGCGCGGCCCCAGGCCAGCAGAGGCGAAGCCCGCGCGGGGCAGGCACTCGAAGGCGGGGCGGCGCCCGGTCACGAACCCGGAAACCCTGGCAGAAACCATCATGGAATCGGGAACCCCCGAAACAGCCACGGTGAAGTTTTCCTTCAATCCCACCACGCCGGGAGACGTGGAAAAGGTCTGGAAGCTGTGGACCGGCGCCAAGCCTGGGCAGGTGCTGCGGGTGACGGTGGACGATCCGACGGGCCAGCTCCCGGAGCATGTGGCTCTGCTGGGCCGGGTGGCCAAGTTCATCATGGCCAACGGAACCCTGTTGGAGTTCGGAGCGTCCGGGCCCCTGCTGGTCACGGATGGCGCGGCCTCCCGGGTGTGGCTGGTTCACACGAAGGTGCTTCATTTCGACGTGCGGCCCCGGCTTATCTGCTACTTGGCCAAGAAACCCAAGTTCGGGGATCGGGGCCTGGTGGAATACATCCACGCCTTTGAGGGCCCGGCCCACGCAAGGATGCGGGGCCAGGTGGGAGAGCTGACCGGAAGTTTTCGGCTGACACCGCGCGGAATCGAGGGCTGACATGGCAGAGCACTACATCCACAACGGCGAAAAAGAAAAGACGATTGCGGCCCTTGAGCGGGCGGCGTCGAAAGCGTCCGGGAAAGCCCGGCGCGTGATCCAAGGGCTTGCCAAAGCCCTCAACCCCAACAGTGCGGCCCGTGGCCGCAAATCAAGAGGAGTTGCTTCGATGGCGAAGAAGCGCACCGCCACGGCCCGTAAAGCTAGTGGCAAGAAGTCCGGTTTCTTTTCGGGGCGGAAGACCCGGACCCGCACCAATCCCCCCTCCACCCTGGCCAGCAAGGTCAAGGGCATGGACCTTACCGGCATCGCCGTGGAAGGCGCGGGCGTGGCCGCTGGCTCCCTGGCCCTGTCCTTCGTGGATCGGCAGGTGGAGAAGTTCCTGCCGAACGTGAACCCCCTCATCCGTACCGGCCTGTCTACGGCCCTGGTGGCGGGCGGAACCGCCTATTTCTCTGGCGGCAAGGGCTTCCTGCGCTCTATGGCTATCGGCGCCGTGGCGTCCGGCGTGACGCAGGTCGCCTCGGAGTTCATGCCCAGCCTGTTCGGGAGCGTGGACGAATACGGCTATGGCTACGACATGGGCGGCTGGAACGACGATGGCACCTGGAACGAAGAACTGGGCTATGCCTACGACGACGAAATGGGCGGCATCCTCTACGACCGCACCGCCACCGCTCCCGGCAGCCGCAGCTTTTGAACCTTGACCGGGAGGGGCGGAGCGCCCGCCCCTCCCATCCTCCAACGCTGGAGAACCCCGGGAAGGCCCGGCCCTCCACACCCCTCAACACGAGAGGCAACCATGAAACTCCGTCGCAATCAGGTGGCTGTGCAGCCCGTGCCCGCTCCCGCTCCCGTCATCGTTCCCGCCCCGGATCCCGTGGCCATGGCGTCTTCCGCCATGCGCTCCGGGCGCCTGGGAGAACTGGTGCAGCGTGTGATCTATGACCGCCTGCTGGTGGATCCCCCGGCGGGTGGCACCAGCCTTACGCGGGCCATCTTTGAGCTGTTCACCCACAACCGCGCCTCGAATCCCGAGCTGACGAATTTGGTGGAAGGCCAGCGCATGGGGCCCAACGAGGCGTTCGTCGTCGAAGCCGTGGCCATTCAGGCGAATTTTGGCTGCACCGAAGCGGGCCTTACCAAGCTGCTTCAGGATGCCCGCCTTCGTATCGGCGTGGGGCCGGATGACGTGGAGCGGCTCAGCGTTCCCGCCGTGTTCCTGCCTTCCGGCAATGGCGGCGTCGCTGGCTTGACCACGCAGATCCACAACGGCTTCTATCGCCTTGCCAAGGGCCAGGAAATCAACCTCCAGGCGGGCCATCCCTTTAGCGTCCGGCTGATCGAAGGCCCCAACGCTACCAGCCTCGCGGACGCCGAAGTGGTGGACGTGATCGTGAAGCTGTTCGGCACCTACCAGCAGGGCATCGTCCGCTAGACGACCCGGGAACGCGGGGCCCGGGGCAACCTGGGCCCCGCTTTCCATGACCACGAAACGACGAAACGAGGACGACATGCAGCAGCTTCTTCGACTTCCTGCCCAGGTCGCGCCCGATGCGCCGCGCCTGGTTTCGATGACCCTTGCCGACCGCCGAAACCTCCAGGTGGACCGCTGGCAGGCCTATATCCGAGTGGTTCCGCAGGCGGATGGAACCGTTCCCAGCGATGCCGACATTCGCATGCTGGAAAGCATGGTGCGCCTGCGTCTGAGCACCGACGCCCAGCAGCGCAACTTATTCACGCCCCAGGGTGTGCCCGTGCGGGCCTTTCAGTCCCGGGAGCTGGGCCCCGTGCCCGTGGTGCCCTTCGGCCTGATGGGATCCGAGCAATTCACCATCGAATGGGACCTCGACAACAACGCTTTCGCCATGCAGCTCTTTGCCCAGTGTGCCCAGGTTTGGGTGGAGCTGGTGCTGTGGGGCAACGATGACCGCAAGGCCTGAACCTGAAACCGGCTTCGCACTCCTGCAGCCTGCGGACCTGCAGCCCGTCTCTATGGTGCTGCTGGGGAAGCTGGCGGACGTGCTGCTGGGCGCCGGGGCCATCCGCAAGGAGTCCGATCTCGGATCTTACGGCCGGGTTCAGTTGATCCGCTATTTCTGCGGATCCGACGCGTACGCCCGGCTGGTGAGGATCCGCATCCAGGTCCCGGGACAGCAGGATTGGTTGATAACGCCCAAGGGTTCCGAGGATGAAATCTACCTGGAGCGCTGGGTGCCCAAGGGAAAGCGCCTCGTAATCAGCCTGGAGCGTGGCGTGGAGGTCGCAGCCGCAGCGCTGCCCAACCCCTTCCCGCCTGTTGACGTGCGCCTGGAGGTCTTTGGGTGATTCTCCACCGCCTGCCG
>CAZZEF010000143.1:8125-11708 GCA_964652875.1 uncultured Planctomycetaceae bacterium | reverse complement strand
TCAGGAAGATCTGCTCTTGATGATTGAAGAAATTCGGATTGACCGAGACGCTAAAATTTTTGAGCGGTTCTTTCTGATCGATCGTTATATCGATTTGGAGCTGATCCAAAAAATGTCAAACGGCGACGATCCAGGCAAATCGAAATTGATCCCTTATCCTTATGCGGGAATCGATTGGAACATCGTTACCCGATTGGTCAATCAAATGTATGATGATCCCTGTCGAATGGAGAATACGAAGAACAGAGAAAAATGGCCTTTTTCTTTACGGTCTCGAAGTGAGATGCTGACCAGAAAAATGTATTCATCCGATTCGAATGGTTTTGACGATAACACGAAAGCCGCTACCATTCACGCGTTTCAGGAAGCATTGTATCGAATTCGGTGCGTTAAAAATTTGCAGTGTCTTGCGCTGGCCGTTCTTCTGTATAAGGAGGAACACGGATCCTGGCCGCCGGCGTATACCAAAGACTCCAAGGGCCGTCCGCTTCATTCCTGGCGCGTTTTGATCTTGAAGTATTTAGGTCCGGAGGAGAAAAAACTGTTTCAAAAGATCCGGCTTGACGAGCCTTGGAATTCCCCGCACAATACACAGTTTCATTTATATAATCTGCCGGTTTTTGTCTGTCCGTCCGCGCTGGTCTGGCAGAAAGCCCGTTACGATCTGTATCAAAAAGAGAATCCGCAGACTTTATCCGTCGCACTCGGTTTTCCTGAGTCAGGTCAAACGGTCTATTCAATGTTGACACCTTCCGGCGTTATTGTCGAACGGACGGACCCGGTCTGCTGGATGAAGCCGGACAGCGAAATTGATCTTGAATCAGCCCAAAAAGGAATCAACGGCATTGAACCGGGAAACAAAGATCAAAAGGCGAATCTGTTACCCGGCCGTTGCGCCAGTTATCATAAAGGCGGAATGAATCGCGCCGCCCCGGACGGATCCGTCCGCTTTCTGTCCGAACGAATTGATCCTGACAGTCGTTATTGGCAGGAAATTATTGACAGCGTCCGCGGAAATACGAAGTGAGATGAAGAAGGAAGTGAATAATGACAGAAGATAATAAAACGGCGGTTAAAGACGGATCGACGCGGCGCAAGAGGAAGGCAGTTTTTTTTACCGGAAAATTCTTCAAACGGTTTACGGCTGCGGTTTTAATACTGACCTTTCTGATCTGGTGGAATCTGTTCCGAAACACGTCGCTGAAGATCTCTAAAGAGACAACGGTATATACCGAACCTTTATGTAACGATGGAAAAGAAGTCGATTATTTCGGGGCACTTGAACGTCAATATCCGCAGGAAATGAAGACGGACAAAAATGCCGCGCGCAAAATTGTCAGGGCAATTGGAATCGACGGAGATATTTTGACTCAATACGCAGGCATGTCCAGCGCTGATTTCCAATTACGTGAAAAACGATGCCGTTTTATTTATGATCGGCTCGGACTGGATTACGATCTTGATCGGCCGAAGTTTAGTTATCAGGGGGATCTCCCCAACAGAAGATGTTTGGAGGAAAAGTATCCCGGTCCAAAAAACGAGGCCAAACGCCTGTCGGAAATGAAAAAATGGCAACAGATGACGAACGAGAACCGACCTTTTGATTACGATCCGGAATGGTGTCGGCAATGGATGCTCAAAAACACGCCCGCTCTCGACGCGATTGCGGACGCGGTTATGACGTCGGAGATCTGTCAGTTTCCGATTCTTATCGACAACGCGGATAATAAATACGGTCATTCGCCGTCATTAATCGGTATGTTCATTCCCAACTTTCATCTGGCGCGAAGTTACGGTCGGGCCCTTTGCTGGCGCGCTTTAATGCATCTTCAAAATGAAGAGTATGAAAAAGCGGTTAAAGACATTATCGCCGCCCAAAAACTGGGAAACATGATCGGACAGAACCGGCTTTTTATCTTTGAAAATCTGTTTGGCACCGCAATAGAACAGTACTCATTTTCGGTCCCGTATGCGGTAAATATCAAAAAACAGCCGACAAAAGAGATCCTGCAGCGTCTGATGGATCAGCCGGACCCCATTATGGACAACTATTCACATATTTTACAAAATGAAAAACTGTTCGTTTTGCAAACTGTTTCCCTTTTCGCTCAACGAGACAGGGATCTGAATGATTTGCTTTACAGTTTATACGCGTCGGACAGACTCGATCAGATCTATATGTTCAAAATGATTTCATGGCTTGGGTTTGACTGGAATTACATCATTAAGCAATGCAATGAATCTTTTGATCAATTTATCACCAGTGAAAGTGACCGCTCCGACTGGGAGGAAAACGATCTGTTCGTTTATCGGGATATTGTCAATAAAAAGGCCCCTTATAAATTTTATACAAAACTTCTTTTGAGATCATTTACTTTGCGCAGT
Source organism: uncultured Planctomycetaceae bacterium (assembly GCA_964652875.1). GTDB lineage: Bacteria > Planctomycetota > Planctomycetia > Pirellulales > Thermoguttaceae > JAUNBG01. The sequence goes on along the minus strand of CAZZEF010000143.1, from coordinate 9,323 downwards.
CGGTCCGATTTGGCTGCCAAATGGATCCGGTATTTGCTCTTTCCGACAACAAATGCCTGGCGCGAAAGTCGGAATCGCATTGTCTGCTGCAATCATCTTTATAAAATCGGTTTGGCCATGCAGCTTTACCGAAGTGAACACGGAACATTTCCGCCCGCTTTTACCGTTGATAAAAATGGACGTCCTCTTCATTCCTGGCGCGTTCTGCTTCTTCCCTATTTGGGCAAGGAGGCGGACGAAATCTATCGGCAGATCCGGCTGAACGAACCTTGGGATTCGGAATACAACAAACAATTTCATAACCGAACGTTTCCTGTTTATCAATGCGACTCTTTGGTCAAACATAACGGTGCGGAAAAGATGAAAGGGCAAACCAGCTATTCGGTAATTATCGGACCCGATACTTTCTTTAACGGATCCGGACAAGGAATTGATCCAGCGCGTTTGATTAAGGAAAAGCCCGGTCGGGACTGGTCAAAGATCATTCTTGTAACCGAACGGACCGATCCGATCTGCTGGATGAAACCGGACGCCGAACGAACACAGGAAGAAGCGCTCCGGCCCTTGAACGAACGCAATTCGGCCCAGAAATCCGCTCCCGGCGTTTGTGCCTGTCTGCATCCGGGTGTTCTGCAAGCCGTTTTTTTGGACGGTTCTGCCGTTTTTATTCCTGAAACGATCAAGCCGGATCTTCAAAAACAGTATATAACGGGCATTTCAGCAAAAAAAAACAAATCAGAAAAAAACTGAACAATCAAGTGAATTGAGACCTAAAATAAATATTCAAAATAAACCAAGTTCGACGGGCCCTTCTATAAAAACATTGAACCGTCGTTCTTTTATGCTTTCTTGATTATCATTTTCCGCGATTACCGCCGGTTGACCTCGTGAACCGGCTCTTAATTTGATCCAGAATCCTGAAAAAACAAAATCGGTCTTCTTTTTTCGATTTTCTGTCCCGACCGCTCGTCATGATATTTTGAGTTTTCTAAATGAATGATTAAAATATTTGGAAAAATCTCTGTTATTAATCAATAGAAAAGTGTATTATACTGTTTATAAATACTGATTTTTATGGGTTTTTCGGTTCTAACGCCAGAAGAACGATCGGCTCACAATATCGCCGGACGAAAATCGGCAAGCGCAAACAGACAAAACAGAATTTAGAAAATCTTGAGGGACGACATGCGTTTTATTC
>CAZZEF010000143.1:0-8115 GCA_964652875.1 uncultured Planctomycetaceae bacterium | reverse complement strand
AAAAATGTGAACGGTTTTTCAATGATTGAAGATCAAAAGTATATATTAACTCAAATAATTGGTATTATCGATCAAGAAAAACCGGACGGGATCCTGATCGCGGGGGATGTTTATGATCGAACAACACCTCCAACGGACGCGGTTTCACTGCTCAACGATTTTTTGGAACAGCTGGCGGATCGCGGACTGACAGTTTTTCTCATCAGCGGTAATCATGATTCGCCCGAACGTCTCTCATTTGGAAGCAAACTAATTGAAAAAAGCGGAGTTTATATTGCGCCTGTTTATAACGGTCAAGTGAGGCCGATTACCCTGACTGACAATTTTGGAATTATCAATATTTATTTACTTCCTTACATTAAACCGGTTCATGTTCGTCAGTTTTATCCCGATGATAAAATTGAATCTTATACCGATGCGCTTGATTTGGCTGTCCGAAAAATGAATATTAATACAGCGGAGCGAAATATTCTTGTGACTCACCAATTCATTACTGACGCGATGGGATCCGATTCGGAAGATCGTTCACTCGGCGGATCCGACAATGTCGACGCGTCCGTTTTCGCCGGGTTCGATTATACCGCGCTTGGTCATCTTCATCGCCCGCAGTATTGTTCGTCCGAAAAGATCCGTTATTGCGGAACACCTCTTAAATATTCACTTTCTGAAGTGAATAACACAAAATCGGTTACTGTTCTCGACATTAACGAAAAAGGAACGCTTGAGATCCGGACCGTCGAACTTGTCCCCGAACATGAAATGATCGAAATCAAAGGAAGTTTTAAAGATCTTTGCTCCGATGAATTTTATAAAAATACAACGTATTCGGAAGATTATGTTCACCTTGTTCTGACTGATGACGACGATATTCCCGAAGCTTTTAACATACTTCGGAATATCTATCATCGGTTAATGAAAATGGATTATGTCAAAGACAGATCTCAAACGGATCAGCCGATTTTGTCCGCCGCCAATACTGAAAAACGGGCACCAATCGAATTGTTCGCCGAGTTTTTTCAAAAGCAGAATGATGATAAACCTATGTCGGACTGGCAGCGCGAACATGTTCAAAAATTAATTGAAAGTATTTGGGGAGGTGAGGTATGAGACCGATTAAATTGACTGTTTCCGCATTTGGACCTTACGCCAAAGAGGTTGTTGTCGACTTTCAGCAGCTTGGTAAAAACGGATTGTATTTAATTTCCGGAGAAACCGGCGCGGGAAAAACATCGATCTTTGACGCGATTACTTACGCTCTGTTCGGTGAACCCAGCGGCGATAATCGCGAACCGGACATGTTACGGTCTCTGTATGCCGATCCAAACGCGGAAACATTCGTTGAATTTGTTTTCGATTATGACGGTAAAATATACACGGTCAGACGAAATCCGGCTTATTCCTATTCAAAACTGACCAAAAAAGGTATTTTAAAAACTGTCAAAAAGGAGATGGAAGCCCAGCTGACTTCGGCAGCCAAAGTTGTTCTCGGCCGTGCGGTTGCCGCAGAAATTCAACAGATCCTTAAAGTCGATCGGAATCAGTTCGCGCAAATCGCAATGATCGCGCAGGGTGACTTTCTAAAGCTGTTAAACGCGCCGACCAAAACGAGAGTTGTAATTTTCAGAAAAATTTTCAAAACCGAATATTACAATAAATTGAAAGAAGAATTAAAAAATGAATTCGACGATCTGAAAGATCAAACAGCCGGATCCTTAAAAGAAATTTTGAACAGCGTTAATAATATCAATTGCCCGGCGGACAATCCATTGGCGGACGAACTGAACAGTCAGTTGAATAAAAATGATCCGCGACTTTTCGACGTTGCAAAAATAATAGAGTTTCTGATCCAACTGATCAAAGAAGACGAAATTTCCGAAACGACCATTAAAGAGACTATCGAAAAGATTGACGATCAACTGGCCGAAGTAAATGCCCGGATCGCCAAGGCGGAGGAGTTCGAAAAGATCAAGTCGGATCTGGCCGCCAAGGAAAAATCGCTCAACTTGGAAGAAACGAATCTGAAAGATCTCCAAAATATTCGTGATCAGGAAAAGATGAAAGAACCGGAACAAAATGAGTTGACGGTTAAAATCAATAATCTTGATCTTCTGATGTCCGACTATAAAAAACAGGATGAAATGATCAATGAGTTAAAATCGATCATTCATCAAATTTTGAATCAGACATCGTCGTTTAACCAGATCAAAACAAGATTGGCCAATGATAAAGAACAGATCCAAAAACTGAAGGAAGAATATAAAACTCTGGACAAAGCGGGCGAACAGAAGTCGAAACTGACCGCCGATCTGCAAAAACAGAAAGATCAAAAAAGGGATCTGACCGCGCTCAAAAAAGAATATTTCGATCTCGAAGAACGAAAAAATGATTATAAAGAAGCGCAGGAAAATTACCGGATAACAAGCGACCGCTATCAGATCAAACACGACGAATACGAAAAAATGCACAAGGCCTATCTGGATGAACAGGCCGGCATTCTCGCCGCGACTCTCCTTGAGAACACTCCTTGTCCTGTCTGCGGATCAAACGATCATCCCTGCCCCGCCGTCAAAACTCTTAAAGCGCCAACCAAACAGCAGCTCGACAAAGCCAAAAAAGAAGCCGATCTCGCGGACAATGTCAATAAAAGCGCCAGCGATAACGCCAACATGCTCAAAGGACAAATCGAAATTGCGGACGACACGCTGAAAAAGAAAATTGCGGATCTGTTCAAAGGCGAAGAAATTCAGGATCTGACCGCCCGAATTGCGGGAGAAATTCTGAAACAAAATGGAACAATCGACTCCTTGAACGTACAGATCGAACTCGAACAAAAAAAGATCGAACGACGGACCGCGCTTGATCAAACAATTCCCAAACTGGAAAAAGAACTCATTGATCTTCAAAATAAATCGGAAAGCATTAATTTATCGATCGCCACTTTAAATGCCAATAAGATCTCAATTGAAAAAAGCATTCATGATCTTTCCGAAAAACTCGCCTATCCCGATGAACAGACCGCCCGAAAAATTTTATCCGATCTAAAAAAAGATCTGCAGAAAATGAAAAACGATCTGACCAAAGCGGAAACGGATCTGCAGAAGAAACGGGAAATGACCGACGGGCTGAAAGGTCAGATCAGCGCACTCAAAGATCAGATCAACAAGATCCCGCAAATTGATCTGAATGCGGAACAAACTCAAAAAATTACGTTTGACAAAAATAAAAAAAATCAGACCGAACGCAAGGAAGCGATCATTACCCGACGAGTCCATAATAAAGATCTATTACCCAAAATTACAGAGGCAAATAAAACTTATCTGGAGGCCGTAAAAAAATATCAGGAAATAAAAAGCCTTTATGAGACCGTCTCCGGAAGCGTTAACGGCAAGGAAAAAATCGAACTGGAAACCTATATTCAAATGAATTACTTCGAAAGTATTATCCAAAGAGCCAACTATCGATTTTTGACGATGTCCAACGGCCAGTATGAATTAAAGCGTCAAAATTCCGAAGGGAAAGGCAATGCCAAAAGCGGCCTTGATTTGAATGTTATTGACCATTACAACGGATCGGAACGAAGCGTTAAATCACTGTCCGGCGGCGAATCTTTTAAGGCCGCGCTCTCCTTGGCTCTCGGTTTGTCCGATGAAATTCAAATGTCATCCGGCGGCGTTCATCTTGACTCGCTCTTTATCGATGAAGGTTTCGGTTCGCTCGACGATAATTCCATTCAGCAGGCTTTGAAAGTTCTGATGAATATGGCCGACACCAATCGTCTGATCGGTATCATTTCTCATGTCGCCGAACTGAAAAACAGAATTGGCAAACAAATCGTCGTTGCCAAAACTCCGCTCAACGGCAGCTCGGTTACCCTGAAACTCGAATAGACAACCGATCCCCGGCAATGCCGTTTTCTGTGTGTCTCGCTTCTGAATCCAGCCTCCTTGCGTTACCGACAGGGGGCTGGATCCCGACTCAATAATGAACTTGAAACGTTAACGCTCCTCTTGACTCGCTTCCCCGGCCTCTCGAAATACACTCAACGAAATAGACAACCGATCAAGACCGGAGCGGCTATTCCTTTTCAGTATGTCAAAGAAAAATCTCATGTAAATTTTGACTATTTTGTATATTTTTTGTCTTTTTTTATAAAAATTGAAATTTTCTTGTTGTTCTACAAACAGAAAACACAATATAATAATAGTGAATGAGCAGATTTAAAAAACTTTTCGAAACCTGATTTACCCCCCGGGGTTTAAGAAATCAGAGAATCTGCTATAATGTTAATAAATTTAATAATTACGCATTAGTATATATTTCACTGAATTAACATTTACCGAACCTGCCTTAATTATTCCCGCCTTTATGAATCATTACTGTATGATTCTCTCACCATTTTATGAAAATGAGGTAAAAAATGACAGATGAAGTTTTCGAAGATGCGAAACTGAATGAAGAATGGCAGAAATCGTTTTTGAGAAACATTCTCTTTCTGGATGAATTTTTTGAGATGCCGAAAATCGTTCAGCATGACGATTACATTGGATCTTCCGCGCATCGGGAGATGAAAGCGGTTACAATGATCGGTCTTTACGGCCTGATCAGTAAACAGGGATTGACTTTGGACCGATTCGCGGCGAAAATGGAAATTCCCAAACAGGAAGCCGTTGTCCTCCTGAAAGAACTGTTTGCAAAACGACTGATTTATTCTGAAAACACCGACGACGACAGTAATCCGGTTCAAATTAAACTGACCCAGCTCGGAATGAGTATGTATCAATATTTCGTGAACGATATCAGAGAACGGGCCGCGCGGCTGGCGTCCGGTTTAAGCGATATTGAAAAGGAAGTTTTTGTCAAAGTTATTGATAAGCTTTACCGAGAAATTCGGGAACAGTCCGTCTGAAACCGCCTGTTCTTTATTAGAGTCTATCCTGTGATCAACCTAAAATATACCGGGGTTCATGATGAACATTCCGTTATAACGTCAAAAGAACAGTTGATTCACAAAGTCAATCGGCGGAAATAGCAGAAAATTTAAAATAGAGCCGTATTCTAAACCGTCTGATTGCGTTTAGATCAGTTTTTAGAACAGACTCTTAAATTAAATACCTATTTTTGTGTGTGACTCGCGTTTTTATTGATTCTGTCGGACTCGGAACCTAATTGGTTTTTAACTGTTAAGCTTTCAGTACTGACAGAATCAATGAGAATTATACTGTATTATAAAATTTTTTGGCTTTCGCCAATTGACTTCAATAAACCGGCCAATTTTTATTTATTGAACTGATAAAAAAGATAATTTTTCAAATTTATCTTTTTATGGAATCTCTTTTTATAAATTTTAACTTTTATTGACTTGAATTATTTTTACTGCTTTGTTATAATTATTTCATCTGGATAACCTTTTGGAGTACATTTGCGTTTTTTTATTTTATTTCTAAAAACAATGTCAGAAATTTCGATTTCGTTTAAGTAAATATTGTCATTATAAAAAATTTCCTTGCAGACCGAATTTTATACTGTCAATTTTCATACTTTTTATCAATTGACTTCATAAAACGACAGTTTTTAACATTTAAGCAAATTTTGATACTTATACTGTTATTTTTTATTTTTGGGGAGAATACATTATGCGAAAGAAAAATTGTATTGCTGGAAAACCGGCAAAAAAAGCGTTTACGTTGGTAGAGCTGCTGGTCGTGATCGCGATTATCGGCATTTTGATCGGACTGTTGCTGCCGGCGGTCCAGGCGGCCCGGGAAGCGGCCCGACGAATGGAATGCACTAATAAACTGAAGCAGATGGGACTCGGGATTCAAAATTATCTTGATCGAAATCAATGTCTCCCTCCTGCCCGGGCGATTTTCAACAGAAATCATCGCGACAATTCAACCAGTTTAATGGACACTTTCGGAACGGTCTTTATTTTGCTTCCGTATATGGAATACACCTCCGTTTTTGATTCGGTCACACAGTCAATAAAGAATTGGGAAAAAAATAATCCAACCAATACGTCCAGCATCTGCACCGCGGCGAATTATTTTACCAGGGAATCTGTTCCAGCCTTTTATTGTCCAAGTGACAGTAACGCCCAACTTCCGGAAGAATTATACGGAATACGACGCTGCAGTTACATTACCAGTCGGGGCGACAGTATGCTTCGGGTTATGTGGGACACCTCCCTGTCTCAAACATCTGCCGACTATAACGCCAGCCGTCTTTCGCAGTACTTGGTCAGTTGTCAACGCGCCGGATTTGCCGAATATTATTGGAAAGGAATAGAGGGAATCGTCGATGGCATGTCGAACACAATTGCCATGAGTGAAACGGTTACGAGCAATACAAGTTCGGACAGCAGAACGGTCGCCGCTTATGTCAATAATCTCGGGTACACACCGGACACCTTTATTTCGCTCTGTCTCGGAAAAATATCCAGCACGGACCCGAATTTCGTTTCGGTGACGCCTTACAGTTCTTACCGGGGATCACGAGCCGGTGATGGCCGTTACGCAATGGCCGGGTTCAGTACGGTCATGCCCCCCAATTCACCGAGCTGTTCCCCCGACGGCGGGTTTACCAATAACTGGCAATGCTGTTCCGCAACCAGTTATCATTCCGGTGGTGTTAACGTCGTCTATTTCGACGGTGCTGTCCGGTTCATCTCCGAAACAATTGATACCGGATCCAAAGCAGGTCATCCTTATCCTTATCTCGGACCAAGTATTTACGGCGTTTGGGGAGCAATGGGATCCGCCTGCGGAGGTGAAACAAAAACTCTTTAATCCGATAACCGAGCGGCTGAAACCGGACACGCGACACGAACAATTTCAACCGCGGTTCCATTTTATAAAACCAGTATTTTTATGTTAATGCCTGTTTCGCCGATTGTTTCGTAACCTGTTGATTTTGTTGTCCGTCAGGTTATTTTCTTTGTAAAATATTTATACTGCTTTTATTTTAAATTTTCCGTCATCTCCGCCGACTGACTGCATGTATCGGCGGTTCTTTCGACGTTATAACGGAAAATTCTTGATGAAATCGGTATAACTGTTCCGCCGATTGACGTTGTGAATCGGCTGTTCTTTTGAATTATAGCAGAAAATTCATAATAGAACCGGCATAACTTTGCGGTTCTGTTAACTTTGCGGACCGGACCACTTTACATCGTCAGATCAGAAAAATAAAAAACAGTCGGTATATACCAATAAACAACGGTATAAAATCTTTGATACAAAACAATAAGTTTGATATAAAACGAATAAGAAGGAATTTTCAATGAATTTAAAATTAACGGCAGGACATGTTCTGCTTCTTTGTTCGCTGATCTTCTGTTGTACTTCCTGTTTCAAAAAACTGCCGGAAGGAATGCCGGATCTTTATTCTTCTTCCGTCGTCTTGACGCAGGAGGGCGCTCCGCTTGAAGGAGCAACCATTATCGCTGTTCCGCTTGAAGGAAGCGAAAACTGGTCCGTTGCGGGAACAACCGACGCCAACGGATTGGCCGTTCTTTCAACCAACGGAAAATACAAGGGAGCGCCCGCCGGAAATTATGTTCTTCTTATAACAAAAAATACCGTCGAAACGCAGGAACTTCCTTCCAAGCCCGGTCAAACGGAAAAATTATTCGGTTCCACCAAATTTTATTCCCAAGTTGAATCTGTTTATGCCGACAAAGAAAAATCACCCGCCAAAATCACCGTTGAAAAGAAAAAGAACGAATTCAAACTCGACGCCGGTAAAAAAGTCAAAATAGCTCAAAAAAATAATACCTGACATGAATTGTCTCATACAAAATCCGATCAATATTCGTTCATTAGAACAATCCTGATCTATTTTTGTGTAAAATAAAATTGATCGAACTTGATTCGCAACCGTTTAAGGCTTTGAGAAAAGCCTGTCGTTCGATTGGTTCAGCGGTTAGTAAATTAAGCGGTCAGCAAGTTCAGCGGACAGTAATTCAGCGATCAGTAATTCAGCGATCAGTAATTCAGCGATCAGTAATTCAGCGATCAATAATTCAGCAGTCAATAATTCAGCAGTCAGTAATTCAGCGATCTGTAATTCAGCAATCAGTAATTCAGCAATCAGTAATTCAGCAATCAGTAATTCAGC
>CAZZEF010000142.1:0-11883 GCA_964652875.1 uncultured Planctomycetaceae bacterium | reverse complement strand
TCTTTGATGTCGTGCTTTGTTATGACACAGATGCTTTCGAATATGCTCGTAAACGAAATAATCCCAAGGGAAAGAAAGTAACCCTTGTCGCCAAGACCAACGTTCTTTCTTACGGTCATGATCTTTGGAAACGAGCCTTCGACGCGATTGCCGCCGAATATCCTGATGTCAAAACCGACTATAATCATGTCGACGCCTGCTGTATGTGGATGGTCAAAAATCCTGAAAGTTATGACGTGATCGTAACAACGAACATGTTCGGCGATATAATAACGGATCTGGCCGGAATTCTGCAAGGCGGAATGGGCGTTGCCGCCGGCGGCAACATCAATCCGGAACCGGGCGGAACCAGTATGTTTGAGCCGATGGGCGGAAGCGCTCCGAAATATACCGGATTGGGTGTAATTAATCCGATCGCGACGATCTCCGCCGTATCAATGCTGCTTGAACAGGCCGGTTACGACAACGCCTCGAAACGGGTTGCCAATTCGATTATGTTCGTTACCGGAAATAAGATGAAAAGTCAGGCCGCGGGCAAGATGGGCTATTCGACCAGCGAAGTCGGCGATCTCGTTTGCGAAAACCTTTAATCGGTTTTGAAACTGTCGGCATTGGAAAATTCTCGCGGTTCACGCCGGATTGGCTTTCAGTCCGGTTCCGCTTCTGATGAATTATTTCGTAATCACCGGCTTCGCGCCTGTTGAATAATTTCGCGATTCCCGGCTTTGTTTCCGAAGGACAGAAAATTTCAAATGAAACCGGACAGTGACCGTTTTATCCTTTACCCCCTTTGAAAACAAGGGGGTAATTTTTCAATAGGCGTCAAGCTGTTGAATTTTATAACGGCGTATTTTAAAATTTTCATTTTCTCCGTTGGCGGATTTCATGATCAGACAGCATATCTGATTCCAGTTCAGTAAAGTTCAGCGTATCCTCCGCGCAATACCGCAATGAATAATAAGGAACGAAACAATGAGCGACCATTTTTATGTTTCGGAACATAAGGATCTTCTGGATCAGGGACGAGCGATTCTGACCGGATCAGAAGCTCAGCATATTGCCCGGGTTCTCCGAATGAAAAGGGGAGATGAACTTCTTCTTTTTGACGGATCCGGTCGGGAGTTTGTTTCTGTTATCGAAGAGGTTCAAAAAAATCAGATCGAATGTTCCGTTCGCGAAGTCCGCGTTTCCGACAAGGAGCCGGATGTTGATCTGACAATGGCCGTTGCTCTTCCGAAAGGGGATCGGCAAAAATGGCTGATCGAAAAGCTGACCGAATTGGGCGTTCGCCGGTATATTCCGGTTCGATGCGACCGGGCGGATGTCAAATTCGACAATGATGTTCTTGACCGGTTGCGCCGTCAGGTTGTCGAAGCGTCCAAACAATGCGGACGGCTCCGCTTAATGGAGATCCTGCCGGAAATGAACCGTCGGGAAATCGCGGAACAATTCCCGTTTGAACCAGGAGTGTCCGATACAGAAACAGTCAAAATAATGACACATCCCATTTCGGACGGTTTTTTCGGTCAAAAGAGTTTTTCCGATCTGCTTGACCTGCTGCCGAATCGGGGAAAAAATCTGCGTCAGGTTTTACTGGTCGTTGGTCCCGTTGGCGGATGGACTGATGAAGAAGTTCAATTGGCGGTTGACGACGGCTGGCCGACTCTTGATCTTGGCAAACAGGTCTATCGGGTCGAAACAGCGGCGATTGTCGCTGCGGCTCTTTTTCTGCATTTGTAACAAACGGTTCTCCAAGATCAGCCCGAAGGACCGGCGCGGTCAGACCATTACATTCCGCGGACATTTATACTGCTTTTATCTTAAATTTTCCGTCATCTCCGCCTATTGACTGCGTGAATCGGCTGTTCATTTGACGTTATCATGGAAAATTCATAATGAAATCGATATAACCGCAATGAACAACTGGACAACAGACCGTTTTTCTGATACGGGAACAAAAAAATAATAATGAACCAGGCATAAAAACAATTGGTTTAATACCGATAAGGGAAGATCGTTAACGATCCAGGGAATGGAAAACGGCGGCACATGAAAAATAATTGGTGGCATCGACCGGCGGGCGGTAAGGAAATAGCCGCAATCGCGATTCCGATGATCATTTCGTCGGGATCATTCGCACTAATGCAGTTGACCGATCGAGTTCTGTTGACCTGGTTTGACCCGCTGTGTATGGGCGCTTCCTTTTCCGCGGGACAACTGGCCTTTCTTTTAGCCGCATTTCCTTTTTGTGTTGCCGGATACGCAAACGCTTTTGTCTCGCAATACAATGGATCCGGGCAGAATGAGCGCATCGCGCCAATTGTCTGGCAGGGTGTTTTTCTCGGTCTGATCCTGCTGCCGGTCTTTCTTTTTTTATTCTGGCTCAACCGCTTTCCATTTCATTGGTTCGGTCATTCGGCCCAACTGGTCGAATATGAGTCAATTTACTTCAATTATCTGCTTCCCGGCTTGGCCGCAATGATCGGCAATGAAGCGCTTTCATCTTTTTTCAGCGGCCGAAAAAAAATGAAAACGGTCATGTCGATAAATGTTTTTTGCGTACTGCTAAATATTGTTTTCGATTATATTCTCATCTTTGGCATCAACGGTCATTTGCGCTGGGGACTTGCGGGCGCCGCCATCGCGACGACATTGGCGCAATGGATCCGTTTTCTGATTTATTTCAGTCTGATCGCTTTGGAAGATCGACGAACGAAGATCTATCATTTTTGGCGAAGCTGCCGCTTCAACCGTCAGGAATTTCTTGCTCTTCTCCGTTTCGGCGGTATGTCGGCCATTCAGTTCATGACGGACGTTGTCACCTTTACGCTATTCATCCTCCTTTTGGGAAAAGTTGGAGAAGAGGCGGCAATGGTTTCGGCCATCGCGTTTAATTTGAATACGCTGATCTTTTTACCGGTCGTCGGACTGGGAGTTGCGGTTGTAACTCTCGTCGGTAACCGACTGGGAGCCAATGAACCGGAATTAGCCAAAAGAGCGGCGCTGACGTCGTTGACCGCAGGGATCTTCATAACCGGTTTCTTCGTGATCCTTTTTTTGACGGCACCCGATCTGTTTCTCAGTTTATATGCCAAACAGGATCCGGAAGGTTTTCGCCCAATTCATGATTTAACGGTAATTATTTTAAGGTATGTTTCTTTATATCTGTTTTTTGATACAATCAATATTGTTTTCTGCTCGACCCTGAAAGGAGCGGGAGACACGCGTTTTACAATGCTGACGACGATCGGACTGGGCTTTTTTCTGATCGTTCCGGCGGTCCTCGGCGTTACGAAATTCGGCGCCGGAATTCATTGGTGCTGGATCATGCTGACCCTTTCAACCATTGCGGCCTGTTTGATCTTTTCCCTGCGTTTTTTTCAGGGCAAATGGATGAAAATGCGTTTGTTTAAAAATAGCAACGTCAAGGAAACACTTTTGGAAAATATTTCGTCCGATCAAAAAAATAATTCGTTTTGATTATAAAAGTCAACGGAACGGAGTTCGATATGAAATCGGTTTACAAAGATAAAACAGGGAAAAAAATCGATCTGAACATGACGTCAATGATCGATGTTATTTTTCTGCTCCTGATTTTCTTCATATTCACCACTAATTTCGACGCGATTGAAAAGCTCCTTCCGGCCAACTTCGGTTTTCAGGGAACCGTTCTTCAAAATGACATTATCGTATCGCAGGAAGAACTTGATCTCGGTGAAATACATGTCCGCGTTCTTTTGGATGAAACAGGACTTTCCTGGCGGATCAATCAACGCCCCTGCTCGTCGTTCGATCAGGTCGATCATATTCTCGGACAGCTGGCCAAATTGATGCCTGACGTTCCCGTCATTATTGACCCCGACCGAAAAGTACCGATTGAAACTCTGCTGGATATTTATGACGTCAGTCGAAAAAACGGACTGACTAAAATTCAGTTCGCCGTTGCCCGGCAGAAATATACCGATTCCATCATGAATTTTCCGTTATAACGTCAAAAAAACAGCCGATTCACGCAGTCAATCGGCGGAGACGACGGAAAATTTAAAATAAAAGCAGTATAAAAACCGTGACGAAAAATTTTCTTTCCATTCGCGCCTCAAAAAATACCGTTGATTCTTTTTGAAAATTTACGGGCTTTAATCATGAAAAAAAACAATGCTTCCCGATTATATTTGAGTTTTTCTTTTGCGCCTTCAGAATCGGAACGGATCCGAAAAGGCTTCCCGGATCATTTGCGAAAAAATTCAAGTATCGCCGGTCTGCTGTTCTTCCTTCTGCTGCCAATACTCTGTTTTATGAACCAGGATGTTTTTATAAACAGCTGTTCCGCGATCACCGGTTCAACGGATCGGCAGACGCTTTATCAAAAAATTTCGGTTCGGGATCAGGACATTCTTTTTGCGGAAAAACTTTTCGACCGCGGTTTGACTGATCTCGCGCTTTCCAACGCGCTTTCAATTTATGATCTATTAAAAAATAACGCGCCGCTGGAGATCTCTCAAAATAAACGCAAATTTGAAAACGATCTTTTCAAAACAGGGGCACTGATACTGAAAATAAAAACGGAAAAATGGTTTTCCGCAGGACCGGAAGTCCGATCGGCCCTTGACAGGGAAATCGCCGGAATCCGTTCTTTTATTGAGTCAAACACCCGGTTGACGGAGGTCATAACGAATAATTCCGATTCAAATTCGAACGAAAGCATTGACGGACTTTCAGAACAAGCTTTTAGTGAAAATTCTGTTTTTTGTTTTTTAAAATATCTGGACGCCTGGGCAGGATCCGCGGTCAGAAAGAGTGTTCTTCTTCATTTTGAAAAAAACGATGCCAAGGCCGCCGCTCTTTTGGAATCCCTGCTGAAAGATCTTCAACAATTTCAAAAAATCACCGATCAAATACCCCTTGTTTCTGACGCTCTTTTGTTTTCCCGTATTCAGGCACTTCAAGAGGCGGCAATTGCGTCTCCGGACGATTCCCGAAAAAAGATCCTTAACGGAATCGCTCAAAATGTTTCGATGCCGAACCGGTTCGACAATGTTTACCGGCGTCTTTTAAGATACTTAATCGTTAGAAACACCCGACTTCTGAAAAATTATAATGAGTCCGATAAAATGATCGGCGATATTTACAAATCCGAACCGGATCAAATGACACTTTTTCTTGTGATCGCCGAAAAATTGCGCGGTCTGACAGATTCCGGAAAAATTGCGGACGCCGTCGGAATAGCCAAGAGTTCTTTATCAGAACTGAAACAGAATAATATTCCGCTCAAAGTAAAAAACAGCCGGGACTCCGCAATGCGTCAATCGCTTGATGAACTGCTGTCCGCAATGATGGAAACATTTCTTGCGGACGGAAAGATCAAACGGACGGAATCCTTACAAGGATATAAAAAGGAAATTGAAGAGCTAACCGGACTTCTCGACCAGGGCGATTCGTTTCGTCGCCGTCTGATCACCGGACTCCTGACCGAACAGGGCGGCGCGAATGAACTCGAAAAATTGGGGAAAGAAGCCTGGCTTGCGGGCGACTCTGAAAAAGCGGTCTCTTTATATGATCGGGCGGCAAATGAAGCGCGTTCGAAAAACGACCATCCGGCGGCGTTCCGTTTGACCGCGACCGCAGCCGGTATTTTGGATCAAAAGTTTCGCCAATCGGTAAAAGAAAAAAAGGATTCCGATGAACTGATCGAATTGCAAAAGGAAGTCATGGCCCGTTTTTTAAAACTTTCCTTTGAAAATTCCAATGAAGAAACATCGGAAAAACTGGCCGATTACGGATTGACCTTGGCCGACAATCTTCATGAACGGAACCGACTGTCGACGGAAGAATTGATTCAGATCCTGAATAAACGCGTTCAGGCGTTTCCGAATTCAAGTCAGACCCCTTTGTTAAATTTTCAAAAAGAACTTCTTTATCTTGAAAAAAACACAGAAGAAAAAGGAGAAGCGTTTCTCGCGCCCGACAATGCCCGAAATTTTTTGACTGTCTTGGATTCAGCTCAAAAAAAACAGTCTGATCTGCCCCTTTTTAAAAACAGACCGGTTCGTTTCTTTGAAGCGGAAGCGTATTTCAAAATCGGTCAGGATCAGGAAGCGCTGAATCGGTTCGCCGCTCTGCTTCGAGACTGGCCTGATAATATCGGATGTCAGGAAAAAATCGCTCTTATTCTTACCCGACAAAGTGATCCGAAAGTTTCAGAAAGGGCTCTTTTCTTTTGGAATGAAGTGGTCAAAAAGAGTAAAACCGGTTCCCGTACCTGGCTTCGGGCCAAAAAAAATATCATCAGTATTTATGAAAAAACCGATCGAAAAGATCTCGCCGAAAAAATGCGGAATATTCTTCTGCTGACTTATCCTGACTTCGAAAAAATCGAATAAAAATCTTTCGACCGACTGTTCCCGATCCGTCCAATAAATAAATTTTCTTACTCACAATTTATTTTTTGGACTTATTTATACCGATTCCATAATAAAAATTACCGTTATAACGTCAAAAAAAAAACAGTCGATTCTCGCAGTCAATCGGCGGAAATGACGGAACATTTAAAATAAAAGCCATATAAAACAGATCAACCCGTATGATCTCCAGCAGGCGGCGAAGCAAACCGGTCTTGTATTATTGTCCAAAATGAAATAAAATGTTGAAGGTACGGGAAACAAGTTTCGAAAGCTCGGGGTTTGATTTTTACAAATTTTGAAAGGAATCGCTATGAAGACGTTGAATTGGCTGTTGGGAAGCTTGATCTTATTGGGAACGCTGACAGGAGAAATACTCATGCAATCGGAAAACAACACATACGCCGAAGAAAACGCGCCGAAAGAAGAATCGGAATTTATCGGCGATGTCATTCCCGGCGGCTGGACCGTTCATAAAAAGATGGACGCGGAAGGACAAAAAGTTCTTAAAGAAGCAATCGGCAAAAGAATCGGCGTCCGATATGAACCGGTCGCTTATGCAACCCAGGTCGTCGCCGGCC
This sequence comes from uncultured Planctomycetaceae bacterium, assembly GCA_964652875.1. Classification (GTDB taxonomy): domain Bacteria; phylum Planctomycetota; class Planctomycetia; order Pirellulales; family Thermoguttaceae; genus JAUNBG01. The sequence continues at coordinate 4,904 of CAZZEF010000142.1, read as the reverse complement.
TTAATTATTGCTATCTCTGCATTGCGCTTCCTGTTACCGGCAAAACACAAATGCCTTATTTCTGCTCAGTCACTTTTTATAAAAGCCTGGACGGAAAATACAATAATTTCAAAATCCAAAAAATAGCGTTCCGACCGGAAGACGAACAGAAATAAATCCGTCGCGTTTATCTGAACAAATGTTCATGCCGTCAGTATTTTTATACTGCTTTTATTTTAAATTTTCCGTCATCCCCGCCGATCGTCTTTTTTGACTCGACAGTTCTTTTGACATTATAACGGAAAATTCATTAGGGAATCAATATAAAAATTCCGCTATTGGCGCCGATCGACTTTATGAACCAACAGTTCTTTATAATGTTGGAACGAAAAATTTATAATGAAACCGGCATAAAAACGGCTTTCAGCAAAAACAAAAAGGACAGGTTATCCTGTCCTTTTTTATTCTGACCAATTTTCGCCGATAGAGTCGTATATCGGCTGTTTTAAAACATGAGAACGAAACTTTATAATGGCGCCGAAAAACTAATCGGTCCGACAAAATAAAATACTCAAACGTAATCGGAAAAGAGTTCTTTTTCCGGTCGGGGAATAACGGTCCGACTAATGAGCAAACCGCGTTCTTTAATCTGTTCGCAAGCGGCATCGACCGCGGCTTCGACATCGGCAACCGATCCTGTCATCAGGAGCAGTCCTTTACCGCCCATTGCCATTGCGAGATTCAGACGGAAGAGCGTAACATTAGCCGCTTTTGCGGCGGCGTCCGCGGCCACCAGAACACTGACAACACTGTAAGTTTCGATAATGCCCAAAGCCTGCAAATCACCGGGCGCCAACACAACCGATTGACTGATCGCCGGAAAGACGGACGGATGCAGATTGGCGACCGTTAACGAATCGATCACCGATTCGCCTCCGACTTTAAGCGCCGTCTCCATTGCGGATTCAATATCGCTGACACCTCCGCAAAAGAGGATCAGATATTTTCCGGCGCAGATCGTTCGGGCGATCAGCAGATCAACAGACGCCGCTTTCAGCAATGCGTCTTGTACCTGATAACCGATTCCGATACTCGAAATTTCAATCGCTCCGACCGAATTCTTTTTTAATGTCATTCCTTGTCAACTCCGATTAACCGTAAGGCCGATACCTCAAAAATTTCCGCGCCAGGTTCAAGAATTCTCCCGATCAATAAAAAAAAGAATCGGGAGAATCATGAATAAAATTTCGTTTACAAAATCTATTATTTCTTGCCGAGAGCTTCAAGAACACGATCGGTAATCGCTTTGATCAGCGCTTCTTTATCGTTATCTTTGGAAAGATCGACATTATTGTTCAGGATCGGATTTGAAGCGCATCCGCAAGGCTCTTCCCCTCTTTTGAAGCGGGGCGGATCAAAAGCGCGATGTCCGACTCCGGTCTCTTTCCAACTGTCTCGGAAAATATCGTTGGCGCAGAGTTCGCAGTTTTCCGCCTGAACGCGCGGATCCTTAATGCCCCATTTCGTTTTAAGGGCGAGCAGATCTTCCGCTTCGTCTTTGGTGAAATAGCTGACCGAACCCAAGCTGCGCGAAAGCATCAGAATACGGCAGTAAGCGTCCAGTAATTCCGTCATCCAGTAAGCTTTTTCAACAGTCGGACCAAGACTGACGGTTCCGTGATTTGCCAGAACAACGACATCGGATTTATGAATGAATGGCAGAACGGTATCGGCGAATTCCTGACCGCCCGGAATAGCGTATTTCGCAATCGGAACATCGCCCATAAAAATATCGACTTCCGGGAGGACACATTGGGGAATGGCTTCCCGCGCGATACCGAACGCTGTTGCATAAGGCGGATGGCAATGAAGAACCGATTTGATCTCCGGTCGCTCCTTCATAATGGTCAAGTGCAGAAAAATTTCGCTGGTTCGTTTGCGGTTTCCGGCGATTTGATTTCCATCCATATCGACGACGCAAAGATCGTCCGGCTTCATAAAACCTTTGCAGATCATCGTCGGGGTGCAGACAACACGGTTTTCGTCAATTCGATAACTGATGTTACCGTCATTTCCCGCCGCGAAACCTTTATTATAAAGGCGCCGACCCATATCGCAGATCTCTTCTTTAACTTGATGCAGATTCAACATAATTCTGTTCCTGTTTAAAACAATTCAAAAATTCTGACGCCGCGTCGGCAAAAAGATCCGAGCGACGCCGCCTTGTCAATTCACTTTTTTTTATTCGCCTGGATCCGGTCCAGCGCATGGCGGCTGATCTCAACCGTATCCAAAATCGCTCCCGCATAAGCGTCAACCGGCTTGACGTTCGGATAGAACGCCGCGGCCGCTTCTGCTCCTTCACTAAAAGCAACCCATTCTCCGATCCCTGCGGAAAGATCGTCAAAAACAATCACTTCCGTTCCGGATCCTTCAATATCCAGCGTTTTCAAATCAGTTGTTCCATCAGCGGACATCGGACGATCTTCCGTCAGATCATTCAGTGTAAACGGACGAACGATCTTAAGCTGTCCACCGATCAGTGACGAGTGAATCGTCGAAGACGTTACCGTTCCAATGACTTTTCCGATTCTCATCTGTCTATTTTTCCTGTTCGAAAACTTTATCAAATACCAATAATGAACTTTTCATCCGACCGCGAGTCAATCGTCATCAGCCGGGCGATCGGCTGTCTGCCATCGCGCTCACCTTCTCAATATCGGTTCAATCGATTTTGCCGACCCTGATCAAATTAAACGGTCAAGGGCATCCGCGATGAATTTCGGAGGATTGAACGGACCTTTTTCAAGGAACCAGCCGATCATCTGCTGGATCTGAAAAACATTGGTGTTCCGCGGATCCAAAACAAGCAAATTCGGACCGATCAGTTTCGATTCGTCCTTTAGCAAATCCAATGAACCGGCAGTCAATGCCCGAACTTGTCGGCGACGGTTCGAAAGCATAACGGCCAAGGACGGATAATTCGTCAAAAGAACCGCGCTGCTCGAACTTTTCTGAAGCTCTTCCGCCAAAAAGGCTGTTGTCTCCAAAATGCAGGATTTTCGAACGACCGTCAGCGATGAACTTTTTTCCAGCCGACCGATTAACCCTTTCAAAAAGGATTCCGCTTGAATCTCATGAATCGCGAGAATCAGCGGTCGTTTCAATGTTTCCAAACTTTTCGGACTGATCCCATGCTTGTCCTTCTTAAAATTAAAGGATTTCGCAGGAGACGAACCGGATCCGCTTTCTTCACAAACTACCGTTATTCCGCGTTTGCGAAATTCGTCTTTGGCCAACGGGGTCACAATGGCCCGAAACGGAATCCGCCAGATCTTGCGTCGATGATCGTCTTTCGACTCTATCAGCTGAACCGTGATCAGTTTTTCGTTCGTCGTCAGGACCCTGTCATCCTGTTTCCGTTCATTTTGACCGGGGTTAACGGAAGTTTTGGGTCGGACCATATTGACCGAGGGCGCGCCAATCGTCGGTGATTCGCATAACGCGGAAAGGACCTCTCCGCACCGGCAGCCCGGCTTCCCCGCAGATCCGTTATCGGCAGCATCGCTCTTGGACTGGGGTTGTTCATAAGGAGCGGTCCCTTTTTCGGACAGATCCTTCATAACGAGCCGGACAAGGAGATCAATGTCATGATCAGAAAATGTTCTGTTCATCGCCGCCTCCGTCTTTATCCCGATCGATAATACCAACGACACCCCAACGGGCAGGAGTTGTCCGCGTTCCAAGGATCTCTTTACCGGTATAAGAACCATCGCTGGAAATCAATACAAGATCACCGATCCCAGCGCCGAGTTTATCGAAAACAATCATCGGATCACCTTCGATCCGCGCCAGATCAGGCGCAACCGGAACCGCCAGAAGCAATTTTGCCCCTGTCAGAGAAGGATGCTTGGCGATAGAAGTCGCCTTACCGATGATATAGGCCTGATTCATAATTGAATGTTTTCCATAAAAATAAACAATACACAATAAACATCGGGAACGGGAACATACCGGTTTCATTTTGCATTTTCCGTTCTAATGATCAACAGATCACAAAATCTATTGGCGGAAAGGACGAAAAATAAAATGAGGACCGAATAAAACAGTCGGATCTATTTTGAAGTCTGTTTCTGATCTGAACAGTTATTTTTTCGGCGCAGATAAATGCAGATCAGCATATCGGTCAGGACGACCAGCATCAGGAGCGCATACAAAATAATAACGATGTCAAGATTGTAAAACAATTTATGAATAATACCGAAAACATAACCGATCATGACGAGAATCAGAAAAACGAGACTCTTGCCGTCGGATCGTCCGGTTACAAGCATTTTATGGATGGAAAACGGCCAACTTGCCCCGAAACAGAGAAGCATCGCGATTTCGTACCAGCTCATATAAAAAACGGTTTGAAAAAAATCAACCGCGTTTACGTTAAAAATGGTCATATTCGATTCGCCTTCACTTACTTTCCGACAAAGAAAAAATTTACGGAAAACGGACGAAAGAGTCAAAGATTCCCGAGTCCGTTTTTCAATGTATTTTTAATCTTTCAGCGGAAATTTCAAACGGCATAAACCGCTAAGAACCGATTCCCGAAAGGAACCGATTATTTTCCGAGAATGTGCAGGCTTTCGACCATCGCGCAACGTCGGCTTCGGGTAAAGGTCAGCGGACGGGTAATGCCTTCGCCCGTCGGACCGGCAATTGAATACGATCCGTACCCTTCACCTCCGCCCCCGTTTCCGGCGTAACTCGGACCGTTTTTAACGAAGATCGTCGTATCAAGCATTTTTCCCATTTTGGTCATGTTGACGACATTGTTTGAATGAATCATTGCGGTATGACGGAATCCGTGTTCCATTTCAAACGCGCGATTAATCGCTTCGTCAACATCTTTGCATCGAACGAAAGGCAGGAAG
>CAZZEF010000141.1:0-11897 GCA_964652875.1 uncultured Planctomycetaceae bacterium | reverse complement strand
GAATGGTCAATGAGTTCGGCGAAATTGTTTGGGACTTTCAAGAGAAAAACGCGGGGTTTTATCAAGTTGACACCGCTCGGACAAAAGTTCTTACCGGATTCATCCGCGCCCGCAATTTTTCATTTAAAGGTTTTTCGGTCAAGCCGGGCAAAACAAGAACCGACTGGCTGGCACTTTCATTCGTTCAGACCGCGGGCAAGGAAGACAAGAGAAAACCGGGACCGGGCAAATGGCTTCTGGCGGCAACCGGTCTGATTCATAATACGGAAGCGAAAATTGCCGAACTCGAAAACAATTCCGTTTCTATCGCGGTCGATTACGGAGGATCCAACGGAGTCGCTCCTGTTCTTTGCGAAGGTATTCCGGCCGAAATTTCACTGCTGAATCCCGACGGAAAAAAAATTGAGATCTTCGCGCTCAATCCAAACGGATCAAGAAAAGAAAAAGTCCCTGTTGAAAATATCAGGGAAAATTCTGTTTTTCATATTGATCCAAAATATCAAACTCTTTGGTACGAAATCGTTATTGACAACTGAGACATTCTATCGATGCGAAATTCCGCGGCGGACGTTGAAAACAAATCATCAGCGCCGCCGCTGTTTTTCTATTGTCGTTATTAAAATTTCCGTGACTTCTGCCGCCGATTGAATATGTGAATCAGCCGCTCGTTCGTCATCAGAATAAAAAAATATTTGAATCCGACACCATTTTCAGCAGTTAAAGCCGAAATACTCATTCGCGTTGTTAAAGCAGATATCCTTGACGATGCCTCCGATCCAGTCGAAATCATTCGGAACGATCCCCGCTTCCATTTCTCCGCCAAGAATATTACAAAGAATTCGCCGGAAATATTCGTGTCTCGTATACGAAAGAAACGAACGACTGTCGGTAAGCATTCCGACGAATTTACTTAACAGGCCCATGTTGGAAAGAGTATTGATCTGCTCTTCCATTCCGTTTTTCTGATCAAGGAACCACCAACCGCTTCCGTATTGCATTTTTCCGGCAATGCCGCGATTGAAGTTCATAACCATCGACGCGAGCATGTAATTGTCGGCGGGATTAAGATTGTAAACGATCGTTTTGGGAAGCCTGTCTTTCAGATCAAGATGATCGAGAAAACGGGCCAATTTCCGGCTGTAAGATCCATCGGCGATTGAATCGCAACCGGCATCGGGGCCCAACTTTTGGAAAACCCGGGTTGAGTTGTTTCGAATCGCGCCAATATGCAGCTGCATTGTCCATCCTTTTTTTGCGTCGGCAACACCAATCGCATTGAGCAGAACGGAACTTAAGCGCAAAGCTTCTTCCGGAGAAACAGGTTCACCGGATAGGATCTTTCCGAAACTGACTTCATTTTCCGCCGGAGTACCGGCCGAAGTCCAGTTAAATAGTTCGAAACCGTGATCGGAAAGCCGACATCCGTTCTGATGAAAATAGTCATGCCGCATTACGAGAACAGTTTCCAGCATATCAAAAGAGCTAATGGCGACATCAGCCGCGGCCCCCAATTTTTCGATATATTTCAGATAATTTTCAACTCCGCGCAGAGAAGTACAGGCTAAAGGCAGAACCTTGTCCGGCCGAAACGCGGGCAAGACCTGAACATTGAACGATCCGTTTTTGTGCGCGGTCGCAAGATCTTTATGAAACTCAAGAGAATCGGCGGGATCGTCGGTTGTGCATACCAGCCGGACATTCATCTGCTCCATTAATCCCCGAGCCGAAAAAGACGGTTCCGCCAACATTCTGTTGCAGTCATTCCAAATGGAATCCGCTGTTTCCGGATTTAAATACCGATCATTGATGCCAAAAGGCCGGTTAAGTTCAAGCATGGTCCAATGAAAAAGCGGATTGCGAACCGTCATTGGACAGACCTTTGCCCAAGCATCGAATTTTTCGCGATCAGAAGCGCCCCCGGTAATAAACCGCTCGTCAATACCGGCCGCCCGCATGGCCCGCCATTTATAATGATCTCCGCCAAGCCAAATTTGGGCGATATTGTCATACTGCCGATTTTCCGCTATTTCCGATGGAGGAAGATGACAATGATAATCGATAATTGGCATCTCTTTGGCGTATTCATGATAAAGCCGACTGGCGCTTTTACTTTGAAGAAGAAAGTCTTCCGTAATAAATTGAGCCATTTTTTCCTCCTTATTAAATTTCTGTCAGACCGTTCGATTGCCCCGATTTTATACCGCCGTCATTTTTAATTTTCGTAATTTCAGACATTTGACTTCGTAAATCGACAATTCATTTGACGTTGGAACGAAAATTTCATAATGAACCGGTTTTACTTGTATTTTCCGTCAGACCGCTGAAATTCATCCTATAAACAGATCAGAAGTAAAATCGGCGATTGTGTTCGACTTTTGCCTAAATACATGTTGGGATCTGTCAAGCAGTAAAAAATTTCTGTTTGACCTGTTCGCAAACATAAAATATAAATAGACCGCTCTGTCTAAACGGCTTTGGTTTATACTGATCACCTTTTAATTTTCCATTCTTTTCGCCGATTGACCAAGTGAATCGACTGTTCTTTTACGTTAGAATGAAAAATCCGTCACAGACTTGATACGAAAATAAAGTATATCATATTGAGTGCGTCTTTTACAGATCCGGCTAATAAATATTTTCGAATAAAAAAAGAAATTCGTCCGTTCATTGCAGACGATAATACCGCGCGATCTGCAATTGAAAACGGACATCGCCGGCAGGTATCGCAGAAGATCGGTTTAAAGAATTATTACCGCTGTTTAAAACTGCGGGATCAATTAGCCAATCAATATTTTTTGATTATTTGGCAACTTTAACTGCGGCGGACTTATTTTCCGCGCACTGACGGGCCCAATCCCGGGGCATGTCGTATCCTTGCGGCCTTGTGTTATACGAACGGGGACCGATAGCCGTATTCATGTAAGGGTCACTTCCTTCTGAAGTATAATATTCATGATTCGAATCAAGATATCCCGGCTGCTGAAGACTTGGAAACCAAACGCATTTATTATTGGGATTGTCATTGGCGGCCTGACAGCCCGGTAACGCGATCAGAATAAAAACCAGAAAAATCGCTCCCTGGCCCCAACATGTCTTTTTAACAAAATTAATCATTTTCTTTTTCATTGTTTGAATATTCCAATTTTATCCGATCTAAATTTTTCTGATGGACGGACTTCTTTTTCGTCATGATCTTCCGTATTTGCCGTCAGATAATTCTTCAATATCCGGCAGCGATTGAAAATATTACAAAAAAATTTTCCGACAACCGCCGTCAATAACTCGTTAAAAATGCCTTTCGATCATTTTCGCAAACCGCAGACTAAAAAACGGTTATGCCCCGCGGACAGAATTAAGATCCTGCCCACCCGCCAATTTTTTTTATTTCGGAAGTCAGGAAATCAGTTTCGGAGAGTCAGGGGGTCAGGGTCGTTTTCATCAATTTTCCATAACTCCGCCAACCAAGGAGTCGGACAAACGGCCCGTAAAAAACTTTTATTATGCCAGCCATTACGAACTGCACTGGGAAACGGACGGCCATGAAAAACAACTATTTTCGCGTCGGGTCTTTTTTTCGGCTCCATAAAATAGCCTAACGGAAAAGGACGCATAAAATGCCGCTTAAAGCTGAGACACCAATTTTCCGGCCAATACTGAAGCAAGCCTTTTTGCCGCATAAAATAACTCAAAACGGCCTGTTCGTTTCGGTGACTGGCGCGCAGCTCTTCCCCATATTTTAAAAAGTTATCGAGAATATCCGGATACTTTCCAGTTTCAAAACGAAAGACGGATGAATTTCCGATATCCTTTCCTTTTAAATTCCAGTCCTGAATAATACGAAAGTCACCGGGAATCTCAAAAAACGGATCCAGCGGCTGAAGAATGATCATGTCGAGATCGAGAAAAAGAGCGGTTCCGCGCAGATCTTCCAAATTTTTTTTGAATAAGGTCAATTTGTTCCATCCGCGTTCCGGAAGACCCGGCGGAAGATCCAGTTCCGGAAGCGGAAGCGTATCAATACGGGAATCCAAACCGGATGAATCGTCGGTAAAACAAACAAATCGATGAGGGCGCTTTAAAAAACGCCGAACACTCTGCGCCAATATATTAACATATTCCGCAGAATATTTCGTGCCCCATTTCATGCATAAAACATTATCCATACAATTACTTTTGTCCAAAAAAGATCTGTTAAATTCGGGCTTTTACCAAATTTTTCAATACATTCCCCAAGTGAGAAATTACCCCGGGTCTGTTTTCAATTTTTCTTTTGAAAAATTTTTCGTTTTTCGGTCGGAAAACATTTCATCGCGCTGACAGAAGCGATCTGTTCCTCCGCGGACGATCCTTTTGATTCGCTGACAATGTGTTCCCGTTTTCACGATCAGAATTATTTTCGTTTTCCGCGGACGATCAGTTAACCTCGCGAAAAATATTGCCGATTAGCGGATAATACTGCTGATCGGTCAGCCGATTTTTCCTTGAGTAAAATCTTCAAACGATTTTTTGTCGGAAATTAAACCGGTTCGCCATTTCCCGTTTTCGAAAATCGCCGCTTCGCAATCCCAAACTTCTTCTTCAGGCGCCGCTTCTTCAGATCCGTCTTCAGATCCGTCTTCAGATCCGTCCGAAATTTCCTCTTTTTCAGGAGGAAGAAACAGAGTAAGATAACCTTCTTCATTGGTTATTTGACCGTCGTCCGAAAGTTCAATTCCTTTGGTTTTTTCCCGAACAGCTTGGGTGAGATCAAGAAAACAATCCCAGTTTTCATCATCCAAACATATTTCTTCCAAAGAAAAAACATAACAAATCTTTACTTCGTCCAGTATTTTCAAAAGCCAGGGACGATTAATTTCCGGAACCATTTCGGATGTCAAACCGCGGAATTCTTCTATCTCGCTTTTCAGAATAGGAGAGGTTTCCAACAGATCCCGTTCCATGCTCGCGATTATATTGTCGTCCTGATCCAAAAACTGAAGCATCGCAAAATCCGGATTGTCCGGATCTTCTTCGTCTTGAACTTCCTGAATTTTCCAGGGAATTTGATATTCCTCAAAAAGAGCTTCGCATTCTTTTTGCCAAATCTCAATATTGTTCTGTCCATAAACACGATAATAAAACATTTTTAGTCTTTCTTTATTTCAAGAGGAAGGGATCTTCTGTTTTTTCAAGTTGTCTTAGAAAACGTCCCGATATTTTTATTTCATATTTTTTCGATTTACAACAATAAAGATATCTGTATTTTCTTTTATACATTAATCGAAAAACTTGCTTCTGAATAAATTTATCCGTTTTTTCGCGGTTTTCAGAGCGTAACCTTGGGAGTATAGTAAAAAAGCTGCCGAAAATCAAGAGCAAACTCGGGATCTCTTCAAAAAATTTTTAAGCGGTTTACTTATACTGTTTTCCTTTTATACCGTTTCCATCATGAATTTTCTGTAATAACGTCAAAAGAACAGCCGATTCACGCAGTCAATCAACGGAGATGACGGAAAATTTAAAATAAAAGCAATATAAATTTTCCGCCAATTGACGAACGCGCATCATCAAGCCCTTTTACATTTGAAATTCATAATTGGATCTGTATATTTTACCATCTTTTGGAAATTTCCTGTTCTCAACAATGTATTTTGCGGAAAACCTCCATTTTAACAAGTCATTCTCAAAACGTTGATAAATTCGGTAATTATATTTTTTATAAAGTTGCGCATCTTTTTCAATAAAAATATATATAAATTGCCCAAAACGATCTGGAAAACAAATTATAAAAACATTATGATTCAGCTTGATTTTGTCTTTGGGGGCCCTTTAATATTTTTATAAAACAACGTTTTTAAATAATGAATTATAAAGACGATAACATTGAATACCGTTCAAGAAGAGGAACGCGAAAGAAGATTTCTTTCGTTTTTTTTCTTGTTATGTCGTCTTTATTTTTAATTCCCGCTCTTCAGACAGGATGCGCAAACATTCCTTTTTATAATAAAAGTTCCAAGGCGGCGCAAGGTCTTCAGGTCGGCCGCGAAGGAATAACCGCTTACGAACATAAAGAACTTGAAACAGCGGAAACAAAACTTCAAGAAGCAATTTCGATCAACGAAAACGATATTGATGCCCGCCGTTATTACGCAGAAACGCTTTGGGAACTTGGCAAACAACAGGAAGCTCTCGATATTCTTGAAGCCGCGGTAAAAAAGAATGAAACCCAGGATCAGAAAGTTATTTTGAATCAATCGCTCGGCGAAAAACTTCTTGTTCTTGAGCGTCCGAAAGAAGCGTTGGTCTGCGCGGAAAGAATAATTCTTCTTCAGCCGCAAAAACATGAGGGCTGGGTGATTCGCGCCAACGCTCAATGGCAGCTTGGCCGCAAGGAAAAAGCACTGGCCGATTATCAACGGGCGCTAACCTGTTCACCCGATGATCGGGATATTCTTTGGCAGCTCGCTCACTTGGAAGACAATATGGACAAACCGGATCGGGCTTTGGCGACTTGGCAGCATCTTGCCCGCGCTTATCCGATCGGAGCGGTTCCGCCCGATATCTTTTACGGAATAGCCAATTCCTGTTATCGATTAAAAAGACTTCAAGACGCGACCGATCATCTTGAATCCGCGATTAAACTTCAACCGAAACAAAAAGAATTTTATCAGTTGCTCTCCAAAGTCAATTTTGAACGGGGCAATATTCAGCAGGCACTGACCGCCGCTTCCCGCGCGGTTGAGTGCGCCCCTAACGATCCTTACAGCCGGGATCTTTATCTGCAAATCGAAAAAGTCCAAATGGCCAATATCGCCTCAGAACACAATCTGCATTAAAATTCGTCATAACCGCGGCTGCGGAACAATAGATCGACCGCAATTTATTTTATCTGCCGCAACGTCAAAAAGCCGGTTGACAAAGTTTAATGAACCAAGTCAACCGGCTTAAAAAACAGGAAATCAAAAGATTATTCTTGTCAATTTATTCTGCGGAATTAGCGGGAGCGGCTTTTGCCTCACCGGGCCGGTACACACCGACTTCGGATTTTCCGTCACCGTTGAAATCGCCGGTATAAGGCTTGTCGCCAGCCTGTCCGAAATCAAACTGCGTATCCGGTTTGTAATCGCCGGTCGTATCCAAGGTCCATTTACCTTCATTGAACAGACCGATTTCATCAATGCCATCGCCGTTGAAATCACCGACAACAGGAACGCCGGACGCCTCATCAAAGTTTTCGACAAGAACATCGCCTTTGTCCCATTGGCCGTTTCCGTTAACATCCAAGTACCATTTACCGCCGCGGTAAACACCGATCTTCGCTACGCCGTCACCGTTCCAGTCACCAGTAACCGCGTAATCGCCTTCATGTCCGTATTCGAAAACATGATCGATCAGATCAAGACGCATTTGTCCGTTGTTTCGATGAACAAGGGTTCGATGACCAAGCGTTCCGTTATTGAATTCCGGCGGAACATTTTTCGGTCGGGAAACATTGGTGAACGTTTCATTCCGGTTAAGATCGGCGGGAAGTCCCGGTTCAAGATTAATCGCTAACGAATCACCTGCCCACTGCGGACCAAAAATACCGATATCCGCTTTTCCGTCACCGTCCCAGTCGCCGGCAACCGGTTGATCTTTTTCGCCCCCCAATTCGGCCCAAAGATCGTCTTCGGTCCAAATACCGTCGCCATTCCGGTCGAGATACCAATGTCCGGCAACGTAAACACCAATATTATCGATTCCGTCGCCATCCCAATCGCCGACAACAGGAAGCGCTTCAGGAGTACCGAATACGTAACGGGAAGCAACAGATCCGTCGTTGGCCCGAATCAGGAACTGACCGGTCTTCATCTGTTCCGTCGAGAAAGCAACGTTCATATAATTGCCTTTTTCGCCATTGAGAAAGGCCCGATATCCAGCGGTTGAATTGTTGGCCTCAACGGATCGCGGATAACCACCATTGACAACGCTCAAATGCCAAGAATACGCCGCCGCTGCACCGCCGCCGCCAAAATAGGTTACCGTGTGTTCCATATTGATCGGCGTTTCAATGATATAATTGAATCCGGGATTCGATCCGCTGTAAGCCGGTGTTGCCGGCAGCGTTGTATTATAGGTTCTTCCGGGCGTTCCGGGATAATCCGGAGGATTGTCCGGATCTTCATGAACGACTTCACCGAAGTTGTATTGATATCCGTATTCACCCGGTCCAACGTAAATATCTTGAATCGTGTCGTCCTGATAGGTAATACCGCCCAAAGTACCGACCGACTCAAGATAATCGTCATAACCTGTCGGCTGCGCTTCCGCGATTTTATAAGTTTTGTCCGAATCAAGATCAAAGAACTGATAATATCCGATCGAATCGGTCAGTGTTGTTCTTCCGGTCGATATATATTCACCATCTTCATTTTGGACATAAAGCGTCATTGTAACGTTATTAATTCCTGATTCACCGGGATCCTTAACTCCGTTTTTATTGGCGTCGACATAAACATAACCGCTAAGACCTCCATAACGAACCGGATCGGGCAGAATTTCGCCGAAATTGTATTCGTATCCGTGATCGTCCCATTTGACGGAAATGTCATACATATAATCTTCACCGATCGTTCCGCCAAGCGTTCCGATCGATTCACTGCCGTCAAGATAGCCTTCCGGCTGATACTCTTTAACGGCGTATTTCTGATTGATATCAAGATTGGTGAATTCATACGAACCGTCGCTGGCCGTTTTCGTCGTGTCCAGATATTCGTATTCTCCCTTGTCATTTAAAACATACAGTTCAACGGTAACGTTTTCAAGACCGTGTTCTTCCGGGTCGAAAATACCGTTTTTATTGGCATCGTAATAAACATTTCCCGCAATGGATCCAAGCTTGAGTTCGCCGAAGTTGTATTCAAAACCATGATCGTCCCAATTAACAGGAATCGCGGAAATATAATCGTCGGTCAATTCTCCGCCGAGCGTTCCGACCGCGTCTTTGCCGTCAGTAAAATCCTCCGGCTGATGTTCTTTGACCGCATATTCTTTTCTGATATCCAATTTGTCGAACTGATAAGATCCGTCTGCGTCGGTCTTGACCGATTGAACGAATACATAATCATTATCCTGCCAGACATACAGATCGACCAAAACACCGTCGATCCCCGGTTCACCTGGATCAATAATTCCGTTATCATTTCGATCTTCGTAAACGTTGCCCGCAATGGATCCAAGTTTGAGTTCGCCGAAATCATATTCGTACCCATGTTGATCCCAGCCGACATTGATCTGCGAAAAACCATCGTTGTCGACAATACCGCCGAGCGTTCCCAAATGGTCCTGACCATCATCATAATCGTCCGGCTGATGTTCCCGAACCGCGTAATCAAGACAAATCATAAGATCATTGAAGCAGTAAGATCCGTCTTCCGCCGTTTTCATACTGTCGATTTTCGTGTACGTTCCGTCGCCGTTGGATCGGAAAAGATCAACAGTAACATCGGCGATTCCCGATTCTTCCGGATCGAACACTCCGTTGTCATTACGATCCTCAAAAACATTGCCAGCGATTGATCCGAGCATAAGTTCGCCGAAATTGTAATCAATTCCGTCTTCGTTGTATCCAATATAAATATTGGTAAATACATCGTTTTCATTCCATTCGCCGCGCTCACTCCCGTTAACGGTTCCAATATAATCCGTTCCGTCTGTGTATTTTTCCGGAATATTTTTTTCACGGACTTCATAAGTCTCATTAACATTCTTTCTAACGCCGTTGACCCAGGATCCATCGATTTCAAACCGATAATATCCATCATCATTGGTAACGGCCTCTTCAAGATAAGTCCAAACACCGTTTTGGAGTTTCCATAATTCGACAGTAACCCCGACGATCGGTTCATCGCCTTCGTCGTAATTATTGGCGTTGTTATGATCTTCAAAGACATAGCCGTCAAGACTTCCCGGAAGTACTTTACTGAAATTGTTGTCCGGCGCATCGTCCCCTCCCTGCATATCGGAAACAATAATATGCAGAGGTGTCTGTTTTTCGCCGAACGTTCCGCCGTGTGCGCAGAAATCATAAAAATATTTCTGTCCGTCAGGGGCTGGAACTTTCGTCTGACAGTATACATCATAAGTGTCCGGATCGAGATCCAGATCTTCTCCGAACTCATAATATCCGGCCTCGTTCGTTTTCGTCGTCGCGATCAGTTCACCGTTGTTATAAAGAGAAACAGTGACATTGGCAAGAGGATCATCTTCTCCGACATCGTAATTGCAGTCAACATTATGATCGCCGTAAACATAACCGGAAATGGTGATCGGTTTTGGCGTTAGAACAAGAGTACCGTAAATTCCAGCGGACATGATTCCGTTTCCGCCATCATCGGCGTCATAAGCGAGTTTACCGGAATCATAAGATTCCGCCAGCGCTTTGGGCCGGGCGGTATCGCCTGAAAGATCCATTCCGGTTTCGTTCTCGTATTCTCTCGTATTGTCATAATACTCAAGATACATACCGTTCCAAGTCGCTGTTTTATAGTGAGTCGAACTGAACGTCATGCTGATGGTCGAACCGGCGATGTATTCAGGAACTTTATGTCCGCCGAATTCATTGCCTTCATAAATAGCGTTGCTGTTGTCAGAACTTTCGGAATCCTGATATTCGTCAACGTCAACGGTAAAAATGAAGGTGTCGCCCGCATGAAAATTGGAGAAGGAGATCTTAAGCGTCATTCCTCCGTCTTGAACATCGACATTGTAAGTAATGTCTTCGGTCGCTTCAACCACCTTAAATGGCGAGCATTCGTAAACACCGCGTCCTCCCGACTCGGTATCAAAGAACGCTTCGTTATTGTCAAGCTGACCATTTCCGTTTTTGTCAAGATTGATCGTTACGGAATCAAGAGTCGATGTTCCTGTTCCCGACTCCCCGCCAACCCAGGCAACATAAAACTTGTCGCCTTGACTTTCGGTAACCTGTTCAACATAAGCGGCGCCAACCGTAATCGGCTCAACAGCGAGAAGCTCCCTTTTTTCAAGCTCTTCAAAACGGCAGAGACGCTTTAAATTGTCATGATCAAACGATTTCTTTTTCAGTCCCCGACGTTTCGCACATTTTTCCCGGATCATTATATCCTCGGAAATCACCGCTTGCTTCTCCATAAGTGTGTTTGAAAGTCTCACAATCAACTCCTTTTATCCCCGGTTAACGGAAAATCCGATCCGAAAAAATATTACCTTCGAATATCTCGCCCTTGCCTGACGAAACTATTCTGTCTATATAAATTTTATATTTGTCTCTGTCCGCAGCCGTTTTCAGTCCTTCGGCTTTATCAAAATGGTTTCAACTCCATTATTCGTTCAAGATCTGTTTCGGTCCGCTGTTTTGTATCCGCTTTTTAAACAGTTCTTTTTTTATTGGTTGGTAATCTCAACTGTTTATTTTTACTCTGAATAAAAAATCACTTCAGCAGTTCTGTTGGTAAATGGATTTCTCATTCAACAACAATATTTTTTACATCCCAATATCGAACCGTTGTATCAAAACTGCCGGTCGCCAATTCTTTTTTCACGGGATCATAAAGCATCACGGAAACCGTGCCCGTATGCCCTCCGGCATAGGCGGCTTCCGCTTCTTTGTCAATATTCCAAATACGAACGACATTAAAACTGTCGCCGGCAGCAATATATTTATTTCCGCAAAAAACAAGAGAAAAGATCTTTCCGGTATCAATGGGGATCTCTTTCACTTTTTTTCCGGAAGCAACATTCCAAACAGTAATGAACTCATTTTCACCTCCCGCGGCCAGCAGTTTGCCATCCGCACTAAAAGCAACGGCGTTAATCCGGCGTGTTCCTTCCTGCAAATCAAAAACCGCGTCTCCCGTTTTGGTGTTCCAAATACGAACAAGACCATTTCTGCATCCGGC
>CAZZEF010000140.1:4390-11984 GCA_964652875.1 uncultured Planctomycetaceae bacterium | reverse complement strand
TTGAACGAAAAATTAATAAAAGAGCCGGTATTTACCCTTGCAGAAGGAAAAGTTGTATGATGGAAACAAGACTTGCGGTTTTGGGAATTATTGTCGAAGATCTGAATCAGACGACGAAAATGAACAGTTTGATCTCGGAGTATCGGGAATACATTGTCGGTCGAATGGGCCTTCCTTACGACCGCAAAAATGTAAGCGTCATCAGTCTTGTACTCGATGCGCCTGCCGACAAAATCAGCGCGCTTGCCGGAAAATTGGGACAGCTTTCCGGAATAACAGCCAAAGCGGTTTATTCCAAAAAGTAAGTTTTATACCGATTTCAAGCTGAATTTTCCGTTATAACGTCAAAAGATCAGCCGATTTACGCAGTCAATCGGCGAAAATGACGGAACATAAAAAAGCAGTATATATCACCGAGTTTGATTTTTTCATCGATTGATTTCGCAAGATGGATCCGGTATAAAGATTTTGACTTTGAACCAACAGAAACAGACCGTTCGAAAACAGTTTGATCATCTATTAAAAGGACACAAAAAATGTATGACGTTAAATCTCCCAAAGCGGAAGAGTTCATTAATCATGACGAGATTTTGGAAACGATGAACTATGCCGGCGAGCATAAAAACAATCCGGAGCTGATCGATTCCATTCTTGAAAAAGCGCGTGCCTGTAAGGGGATATCGCACCGGGAAGCGCTGATTCTGCTTGACTGCACTTTGCCCGAAAAAAACGAAAAGATCTTCGAACTGGCCCGAGAAATCAAACAAAAATTTTACGGCAACCGTATTGTTATGTTCGCGCCACTTTACCTTTCGAATTACTGTATTAACGGCTGCACTTACTGTCCCTATCATATGAAGAACAAACATATCAGCCGGAAAAAACTGACACAGGACGAGATCCGGCAGGAAGTCATTGCGCTTCAGGACATGGGCCATAAACGGCTCGCGCTGGAAACGGGCGAACATCCGGAAATGAACCCGATCGAATATATTCTTGAAAGCATAAAGACTATATACAGCATTAAACATAAGAACGGATCGATTCGCCGGGTCAATGTGAACATCGCCGCGACGACTGTTGAAAATTATCATAAATTGAAAGAAGCGGGAATCGGAACTTACATCCTTTTTCAGGAAACGTATAATAAGGAAAATTATGAAACGCTTCATCCGACGGGACCGAAACACAATTACGCCTGGCATACAGAAGCAATGGACCGCGCAATGGATGGCGGAATTGATGATGTTGGATGCGGTGTTTTATTCGGTTTGAGCGATTATCGATATGATTTTACCGGTGTTCTTATGCACGCGGAGCATTTGGAAGCGGCCAAAGGAGTCGGTCCGCATACAATCAGCGTTCCCCGAATTCGTCACGCGGACGATATTGTTGTTGACGAATTTCCGAATTCGATCAATGACGATCAGTTTGAAAAAATCGTTGCGGTTTTGCGAATCGCCGTTCCTTACACCGGCTTGATTATTTCGACACGGGAATCGAAACAGGCGCGGGAACGTGTTTTGAAAGTCGGAGTTTCGCAGATCAGCGGCGGATCGCGAACCAGTGTCGGCGGTTATACCGAAGAAGAAGCGCCGGAAGACACGACACAATTCGACGTTGTTGACCGCAGAACATTGGATCAGGTTCTCCGTTGGCTGCTGGAGTTGGGGTATGTTCCGAGCTTCTGCACTGCCTGCTATCGCGAAGGAAGAACAGGCGACCGGTTCATGAAACTGGTTAAATCAGGGAAAATTGGATACTGCTGTCATCCGAACGCACTAATGACGTTAAAAGAATATCTGGAAGATTACGCGTCTCCGGAAACGAAAGCGGTCGGCGAAAAAGTCATTCAGCAGGAACTGAAACTCGTTCCGAACGATAAAATCCGCGGCATTGCCCAAGAACGTATTCTTAAAATCGCCGAAGGGGAACGGGACTTCCGGTTCTGATCCGCGTTATTTAGTCCCTCCGGGATCTTGTTAAGATCCGCCGCAGGGAAAAAATGAAATTATTGTTTACGCTCCCGCTGACCTTTTCAGAACGGTTGGAGGGAGCGGTTCTCAAGGAATTATTAACGTTAAAATTTCATTAACTTGTCTATTAACCAAAATACACTTTTCAGTTGCTTATTGAAGATCGGGGGCGGCAATGCGTTCGCCTTTGAGCTGTCGGGCCTGATCGTCCGGATTGAACGTTCCGTAAAAGAGTGCATTAGCGTCCATCCAGGAGTTAAGTCGATCCCAATCTTCAGATGAGAGTTTGCAGTCATAATGACCTTTTTCCAAAATTTTTGTCAGACGGCTGGCGCGTGCGCCGAACTGGTCGGGCAGGGTCATCGGTTCATAATTTCCGTTGGGGAGTCCCCAGGCGGAATAAGAGACGAACGGAACAAGCGCCCGATAGGATTTGGTGAACTCCCCGTCGGGTGAACCAGACAGATCAATTTTCCCTTCCTTATTTTGGGGATTATGACATTGAACGCACAATCTGTCAAGAACGGGCTGAACGAGGATCGGAAAACTGAACGGTTTGGATCCATCGGGGCCGGGAGTGATTTTCGAAGGCGATTTCCGACGGGAGGCAGTTGTCGGCGCGGCGGGAACAGATCCCATTCGATTTTCATGACATCCGGTACAGCTTGCCTTTTCGCCCGGCTGCAGATAAACAAGACTTCTCATTCCTTGAATCATGCGTCCTTTTTCGTCTAAAACCTGGAACAGAACAGGAATTTTCGCGGGCATTTCAAAATAGACGGACCCATCTTTTTCGATTGGAACGGTACCGAGGATCTGTTTGCCGGGCGAAGCATTGGCGGCGCCGACTTTCGGTCGATTACTATGCGGAGTCGTTTTGGGAAGAACCTGAACAATTCGGAGGGAATGAGCTTGATCAGGCAGTTTTTTTGGCCAGCTTTCGTAAACGTTTTGAATAAAGAATTCGCCGGTTAAGGGTGCTTTATCGCGGGAAGGAAGAGTCGAATGATACACCGGAGGTGCCGGACGGCTTGTAATCGGTTTGGCCCAAAGACTGGAAATATTAGGGTCGCGGTAAAGCAGTTCCCGATTGCCGAACGCGTCGCAAAGATAGATCCCGAACTGATTGGGAATATTCGCGTTCGCCTCGCCGATGAGTTTATCAAAACTGTAAGAAGCAATGAAATACTTTTCAGAAAGGGGCCAGGGTGATTTAAAGCAGTGAACGGGCCATCGGATCTGTTCTTCGCTTTTTTTCGTTATTCGGTCGGCGGGCCGATACGCCTGCCAGAAATGATCGGGGACGGAATCAAAATCAAACGTTTTCGGAACGGCGGGCAACTGCGGCAAGGGGATCTCGCCTTCCGGATAGAGAACTTCCGGCGTCAATCTTGTAATCGGTTCGGAGCCGTCGACCCCTTTTGTATTATCGACCAGAATAACCGATCCTGCGGTCATTCCGTGATGCGGAGCGGCGACGGCCATAATTTTTCCGCTGCCGGGGATCGGTTGTGCTTCCCAAATCCCGCAAGGATTAAAGGTATTGTTGCCGTAAAAAATCCGGACATCGGTTCCGTCCTGCCGCGCGGTCCAAAGATTTTGATAATAGACGGCATCCCGATCGACATAATCCCAGCGCGTATAGATGATTCGCCCGTCGTTGAGAACGGCCGGATTCCATTCATGAGTTTCATGAAAAGAGATGGAGTGCGGATCCGATCCGTCGGCGTTCATTTTAGCGAGCGTATAAACGAAACAGGGACCGGCTCCGCATCGGTGAAAACCGCCGCGCATGGTCGATGTAAAGATCAAATCACCGTCAGGCAGAAAGACCGGAGCAAAATGTTCGCTTTCATTATTGGTCAGACGGTGCAGATCCGATCCGTCGGCATTGACGGAATAGATCTGATATTTTTGATTCATACTTTCAGGAAGACGGCGCTGCAGAACTGATTTGTCTATTTTACAAAAAGTAAAGCAGATCTTTTTCGCGTCCGGGGAAAGATCGAAATTCATATAATTTCCCAGCGGAAGCTGATCTTTAACGAACAGACGTGTTTTCATTGATCTGCCGGGCTGTTCCAAAATAAAAAGTCCGCCGCCGGGCCGCGCTTCGAATCCGTAAACCTGCGTCAGCTGATGACTCATGAGACCGGGGATATGTTTGACAAAAAGAATGGGATCCTTTTTAAAAAGTGGATTGGCATCTGTTCCCAAAGCGTTTTATAAGCGGCTTGACCAAATAAATCGCGGTCAGCGCCGATTTTCGATTCTGTCTTTTCTGTTTTATGAGCGGCAATCGGTTTTTCAGCGGAGTTTCGCAACTGTTCGAATTTGATCTTTATTTGCGTCCATTCTGATTCCAGCGGATGAATTTCTTTCTCATCGAGCAGATTATCTTTTAAATCATCAAGCAGCTGATCTCCTTGCGGCAGTCTTTTGATCAGAGCTTGTTCGAAGGTGCGCGGCTCAATCGGTGTTTCGATTCCGTCCTGCATTCGCCAGTCCCAATCAAGAAGGATCTGTTCCAAAAAAGGGCGAAAATCGGGAGAACAGACGGTCTCTCCGACCGGATAAGGGCGGCGGATCGGATCAAGATCAAGTGCTGTTTGCCGGAAGCCGGTCTTTTGCGTGAACGATTCAAGACAAACTGCCGCCGGACCGTTCGGAGCCGAGATCTCTAAAAAAATACCGGACGCATCAAGTTCAATTGATATCAATTCCCTATTGCATTGAGAAGCTGGCGTTTCGCTCTTTGAAGCGGGAGGCGACGTATGTTTTGAAGAGGCGGTTTTATCAATGTTCTTCGTTCGAACGGGATCGACGGGATTATTTTTTTGAAATCGAACAACAGCGGGAGTTTTCCCAAACTGTTGCATTTGACAACTTAAAATGGAAGGATCGATTTGCGATACATTCGGAATTTGGAGGACAATTTTATCGCCCGCATTCAAATCGGCGGCCAACCGGAAATTAGGACCATTTCCGCCGTTGGCGTTGGAATGACCGAGTAAAAGAACTTGCGGACCTTGAGAATCAATAAAATAAAACCAAACACCGGTTACAGATCCATTGGCGGGAAGGACCTTTTGACCATTAAGCCAAAAACGTGTTTTTTTAACCGGAACCGATTCAGTATTTTTTACCAAATCAGATCGGACGGAATTTTCGGCGGCTTTTCCGATTCGTGTATTATTTGACAATATTGTCAAACAGAAGAAGATCAAAAATACAGTAATAACGCTCGTTAATAAGGAGTATCGGAAAATGTTTTTCATATAAATTCCTTAAACACCGGTTTTTAAAAGAAAGATATTTTTATGAAGTTTATTCGAGCTTTTTGTATTGGACGAAATGATTTTGGAACGGACCGATATTCTCTCTGAATTATTTAAAACCCAGAAAATCGTTGTAATGCCGTCATAAAAATACACCGCAATCATCACCGGTTGACTTTGTGAACCGGCGGTTCTTCAATATTATATCAATTCCATCATGAAATTTCCGTTATAACGTCAAAAGAACAGTCGATTCATACAGTCACTCAGCGGAAATGACGGAAAATTTAAAATAAAAACAGTATAAAAACGAAAAACCGCGGCAGACAGGACCTTTGCGGAAAGATCAAACGGTCCCGATTCAGGCCTTCTCTTTTTTCCAAGGGATATAGCCGGAAGCGGCGAGAATGATCTTCTGAACCAAAAATTCATAATCGAGAGAATATGGATTTGTTTTGGTTCCGCGGATGTATTTGGCGAAATCGATCAATTGTTCCGAATATCGGCCTTGCGGCGAATCAATTTTCAGATAATGAGTACCGGCTTTGTATTCGCTGTTGGCGTTTTTGAGGGTGAGCCGAACGTTGAGCGGATCTCGGGTAAAGGTTGGATAACTGGTATAAGTACCTTCGATCGGATAGAGTTCGAAAGTACCGGCCGTTCCGGCAACAATGAGCCGGCGATGCAGATTTCCTTGATATTCGAGCTGGTTGACCCTCATTTGCGCGATTGTTTTCGGATAAAGGAGCAGGGAAACGGTATTGTCGTTCAGGCCGTCTTTTCCGTAAGGATTTTCGATGACTTTGATTTCGTCCGGCGCGCCGATCATTGAAACGACGATATCGATAATATGCGATCCGAAATCGAACATTCCGCCGCCGCGGTATCCGGCAAGCCATTTTCGGAATCCGGGCGAAAGATCATAACGGTTCATGGTCGCGTAAATATCTGTGATCTCTCCAAGCCAGCCGTTTCGAACCGCCTTAATGCCCAGTTGAACAGCCGGATTTCCTCGGAACATATAACCGGGTTGCATGAGAACATTATTTTTTCGACAAAGATCAAGCATTTGTTTGCATTGATCAAGATCTTCTCCAAGCGGTTTGTCGACATGCATCGGAAGTTTGCGTTTGGCGCATTCGACGGCGGTCGGCATAAGTTCCGTCATTTCCGTTTCGACCGCAACCGCTTCCAATCCGGGAAG
This sequence comes from uncultured Planctomycetaceae bacterium, assembly GCA_964652875.1. Taxonomy (GTDB): domain Bacteria; phylum Planctomycetota; class Planctomycetia; order Pirellulales; family Thermoguttaceae; genus JAUNBG01. The sequence goes on along the minus strand of CAZZEF010000140.1, from coordinate 5,526 downwards.
ATCAAGAATTTCTTTTCGGTCAAACCATTTCAACCCTTTGTAAACATTATCTTTTTTATGACGTTTTTCCCATTCAGGGGATTCAGCTGCGATGCCCAGAACGTCAAAATAGTCGGGCAGATTCCGCAGTTCGGCCATTTTTCCATCAGAATGTTCATGACGAACACCGATTTGAACGATTTTTATTTTTTTAAACGGTTCGTTTTTTTCACCGGACTTCCCGGGATCCGTTTTTGTTTCCTTGGCGCCGGACGCATTGGCAGAAGTTGGGGTAACCGCCATCGCGGTTCCGAAGGCAAGACCGGTTTGTAAAAAATGCCGTCGTTTCATTTATTGTTCCTCCGTTATTATTTGCGGAGATCAAGACGAAATAAAGATGTTTATTTGACAAAATAGTCAAATAATAAATGTCCTGTTCCGCAACTGTTTTATACCGCTCGCATTTTAAATTTTACACGATTTACTTTGAATGATTTTGAAAATCGGCCGTTCTTTGACATTGAAACGAAATGTATACCGTTTCCATCATGAATTTTCCGTTATAACGTCAAAAGAACCGCCGATTAACGCAGTCAATCGGCGGAAATAATGGAAAATTAAAAATAAAAGCAGTATAAAATGAAACCTATGTAAAGAGATTTACAAAATATTAATATTATATTAATTGAAAAGAAAAGATATTACAAGAGTTGAGAAGAAACTTTTGCGTTCTTTTTGGTTATTTTTAAAATATTATTTAAAATTTTTCCAAAACAACTCCGAATCGGTCGGTTGTAAACAAAACAGCCGCGATGCAATGTTAATGATTAATATTTATTTAGTTCAATCCGACAGTCCGAAGCTTTTCAATCGTTCCCGGCTTAATTAATGATTAATATTAATCATTAATATAATTGCGTTCAATCACTGCCTGGCCGATTCGGGAAGTTCAGAATCAGGAGATCAGTTTTCCATTCGCTTTTCGGTTCGGACATTTTTGGAACGGTGAAACAGACGGACAATAAAGACATAAAACAGCGGAACGAAGAAAATGGCCAGAAAGGTTGCGCAGAGAGTTCCTCCGACGACGCTTGTTCCGAGTGAATGCTGACTGACACTGCTTGCGCCGTGCGCGAACATCATCGGGAGAACACCGA
>CAZZEF010000140.1:0-4380 GCA_964652875.1 uncultured Planctomycetaceae bacterium | reverse complement strand
CTCGAAAAGCGGTTTTCCTTCCTGTTCATACATATTTCGAGCGAACTCAATAATCAGAATGGCGTTTTTGGCGGACAGGCCCATAACGGTCAACATTCCGACTTGAAAATAGACATCGTTGGACAGATTCCGCAGAAGAACCGCTCCAATCGCACCGAGAACGCCGAAAGGAACGACCATCAAAACGGCGGCGGGGACCGACCAGCTTTCATAAAGTGCGGCCAGACATAAAAAGACGATCAGCAGAGAAACGGCATAAAGGGCCAGCGCCTGATTTCCCGCCTGCCGCTCTTCAAAAGAGAGACCGGTGTAACTCAATCCGACTCCTTGCGGAAGTTCTTTGAGGATCTGTTCGATCTTTTTCATCGCGCTGCCTGAACTGACACCGGGAGCGCATATACCGAGGAATTCAACTCCGCCGAATCCGTTGAACCGCGCCAATTTTGACGGACCAGTGATCCACTGACTTGATGAAAACGCCGTAAACGGAACCATCTGTCCAAGTTTGTTTCGAACATACCATTTATTCAGATCTTCCTGAGTCGCTCTTGATTGGGCCTGACCTTGAACGTAAACTTTTTTGACCCGGCCGCGGTCAACGAAATCGTTGACGTAAGACGATCCCCAAACAATCGACATTGTATTATTGACATCGGCAATTGAGGTTGAAAGTGTTCGCGCTTTTTCTTCGTCAATACTGATCCGGTATTGCGGTTCATCGGGAAGAGTACTTGCCCAAATCGCGGTGAAAAGTCCGCACTGATACGCTTTTTCAAGAAACAAGTTTTGGACTTCGTTCATTTTATCATGTCCAAGTCCGGCGCGGTCCTGCAAGAAGAAATCGAGTCCGGACACATTCCCCAGTTCTGAGATCGACGGCGGAATGATCGGCGTCAGTTTGGCCTCGTACGTTTTGGAGAATTCCTTGTTGGCACGTTCGACAATACTAAAAACGTCCGAGCCGGGATTTTTTCGATCTTCAAAAGGTTTTAGCGTCAGAAAACACATTCCCGAGTTTTGACTCATTCCGGAAAAACTGAATCCTCCGATCGACATGATCGTTTCGACAGTATCCGCTTCTTTTTCAAGGAAATATTTATCGATTCTGGTCAGGATCTCTTTTGTGCGCTGCATGCTTGAGTTTGGCGGCAGTTCAACGATGACAAAAAGATTTCCCTGATCTTCCGTCGGAAGAAACGTTGTCGGGATCTGCGGATAAAGATGAATGATCAAACCGATCAGAGCGGCATATAAGATCAGAAAACGGAATTTTCGTTTAACCGAATAACGGACGCAACCGGCATAACATTTTGTTCCGAATGAAAAAATCGAGTTGAACCAACGAAAGAGGAACAGAACCCGATGTTTTTTTCCGCCTCCCAACATTGAAGCGCATAACGCCGGAGTAAAGGTCAAGGCAATGAACGCGGAAAGAGACATTGCCGATATAATTGCGACGGAAAACTGTCGGTAAATAACACCGGTTGATCCTCCGAAAAAGACCATCGGCAGGAATACGGCGCTGATAACCAGTGCGATTCCGACCAGCGCGCCCTGGATCTGAGTCATTGATTTAAGGGTCGCTTCCCGGGCATTGAGTTTTTCTTCGTCCATCAGACGTTCAACGTTTTCAACAACAACAATCGCATCATCGACCAGCAGACCGATCGCCAGGATCATCGCGAACATTGTTATGACATTAATGGAAAAGTTGAAAGCCAGTAAAATGGCGACCGTTCCGAGCAGAACGACGGGAACCGTCAGGGTCGGAATAAGCGTGATCCGGAAGCGCTGCAAAAAGAGCCACATAACGCAGAAAACGAGAATAATCGCTTCCATCAGTGTTCGGAGTACTGATTTGATTGATGCCTGAACTGTTGGAGCAATTTCAGCAACATAAGCGACTTTAACGCCATTGGGTAAAAGCGGTTTGAGTTCGTCAACGGCGGCTTTAACCGCTTTGGCGGTATCCAGAACATTAGCGCCGGTAGCCAGTCGAATCCCCATTCCAACGCCGGGATGGCTGTTGAGTGAAGTTGTGAAGGAATACATTTCACTGCCGATCTTGATCTCGGCGACATCTTTGAGCCGGACTTGTGAACCGTCTTCATTTACTTTGAGAAGAATTTCCCGGAACTGATCCGCGGAAGTCAGCCGACTTTTGGCGACGATTGTTGCGCTGATCTGAATTCCTTCGGCCGCGGGCAGACCGCCGATCTGACCGGAAGATACTTGAACATTTTGTTCCTGAATCGCCGAAACAACATCCTGCGGCAGGAGATTGTAACTGTAAAGCTTGTTGGGATCGAGCCAGATCCGCATCGCGTACTGCATTCCCCAAACTTCAATGTATCCGACGCCGTTGACCCGGGCGACCGTGTCCTTGATCCGTGAGTTCATCAGATCAGCCAAATCGCTTTCCGTCAGACTTCCATCATCGCAATACAAAGCGACCTGCATCATGTAATTGATCTGAAATTTAACAACACTCATGCCTTGTGCCTGAACTTCCGGCGGAAGAAGAGGCATTGCCAACTGAAGTTTGTTCTGAACCTGAACCTGCGCGATATCGGGATTCGTTCCCTGATTAAAGGTAACAGTGATCGAAAGATTGCCGTCGGCGGTACTGGATGAAGTCATGTAACGGTAACCGTCCAGCCCGTTCATGTTCTGTTCGATGATCTGAACGACCGTATCCTGAACCGTTTGCGCGGATGCACCTGGATAAAAGCCGTTAATGGCAATGGCCGGGGGAGCGACATCAGGATATTGAGAAACAGGAAGCCGCAAAATGGCCAGTGCCCCCGCCAACATGATCAGAATAGCGATCACCCAAGCGAAAACAGGCCGTTTGACAAAAAACGCTGACATGTGATCCGCCCCTTCAGTTGAACGATTTTTTCAGTTGGATTTTGACCGATTTGACCGGGTTGACCAAGGTGTCCCGGGAAACATACTGGAGTCCTTCAACGACGATTCGGTCGCCTCCTTCGAGTCCTTCGTCGACCAGCCAGGCATTACCGATCGTTCGGGTAGAACGAATCATTCTCATTTCCGTTTTATTGTCTTTGGCGCGAATAATCCAGACATAAGGTTCTCCTTTCATATCCCGGCAGAGGGCCTGCTGCGGGATCAGAAGGCCATTTTTTCGAATCCCCTCTTCGACAAAAGTGCGGACGAACATTCCCGGAATGAGTTTTCCTTCCGGATTGGGAAATTCCGCCCGCAAGGTTATTGTTCCGGTATCCTGCTGAACATGATTGTCCGAAACCTTGATCGTTCCGGGATATTCGTATTTTGAACCGTCCTCAAGAACAAGCGTTATTCGCGCTCCCCGCCAAAAAGGAAGAATGGTTTCCCGGTTATTTTTCAGATCGTTCCCTTTGGGAGCCGAGAACTGCTTAACCGATTGATTCGACGGGGTAAGAATTTTTTTGGACGACGCGGACTCTTTATTGATTTTAGGGTCGTTGGACTTGTCGGAACCATCTTTATCGGAACCGTCTTTGTTGCCGGTATTATTGACAGCAGCGCGGCCAGCGATGTTCCCGGCGGCGGAGTCCTTATCGGAATTATTCGCTTTGGATTTGTCCGTGACGGAATTTTTACTTTTTTTATTCGCTTTGTTTTCGGCCAGAATTTGCGGAATCGACGGGTTCAGATCGACGTATATCGGGTCAAGCTGCTGAATAACGGCCATTTTGCATTCCTGTCCGTTGGTGACCAGCGCGCCAACGGTTATATTGGAAAAGCCGATTTTACCGGAAAGAGGCGCTTTGACTTTACAGTAAACAAGATTGATCCGGGCGAGATCGACATCGGCTTTTGCCTTCTGCCAAGCGTAAAGAGCGTCTTCGAATTCCTGACGGCTTGTTGCGCGGGTTTCCTGAAGTTCCTGCGCGCGACGCATGATTTTTTCCCAATTGTTCAAATGAGCAACCGCTTTATCGTAATTCGCCTGATAGACAGCCGAATCAATTTCGTATAATTCCTGACCTTCCTGAACGAGCGAGCCTTCGTCGAATTTTCTTTTTAAAACGATACCGGTTACTTGCGGCCGGACTTCGGCGACATTAAACGGCGAGGTTCGACCGGGAAGTTCCTGAATCAGCGGAACCGGTTCTTCCGTAACGGTAAAATATTCGACTGTCGGAATCGGCTTTTCTGCGGCCCCGGAAGTCTCCGGGGACTCGGAAGCTTTTGAGCCCCAATGGATTTTTTCGCAGCCTGTCGTAAGACAAATCAAACAGATCAGTGCGGCGGACGTTATGAAAAACAATTGCTGGATCTTCTTTATCATCTTTTAAAAATTCTCAAAAACGTAATCGTAACCGTTCACGGCGATTTTTCCTTTCCCACGAAAGGTTGGCCGTGTTCTTC
>CAZZEF010000139.1:0-12090 GCA_964652875.1 uncultured Planctomycetaceae bacterium | reverse complement strand
TCTCTTTTTTTCTATGTCATATGTCAAATTAATCATTTTTCTCGCTTTTTTCAAATATCGGGGAAAGTACAGATAATTAATCTGAAAATTGAAAAAACAACTGAAACTGTCTATCGGGAAGGAGCAGATCCGATGAAACAGCCGTCGCTTTTTGACGAAGAGGTTCCCCAGCCTTTGGCGTCGAGACTTCGTCCGCGGTCTTTGGATGAGTTTGTCGGTCAAACTCATCTTTTGAGTCCCGGAAAGGTTCTGCGTCGGCTCATCGAATCGGATCAGATCTCATCAATGGTGTTTTGGGGGCCTCCCGGCGTCGGAAAAACGACACTCGCCCGGATAATTGCGCATTGTACCAAATCGTCCTTTATTGATTTTTCCGCCGTAATCAGCGGAATTAAAGAGATCCGAACCGTCATGCAGAAGGCGGAAGAAAACCGCCGGTTCGGTGAGAAGACCATCGTTTTTGTCGATGAAATTCATCGATTCAATAAAGCGCAACAGGACGCTTTTCTGCCCTTTGTCGAAAAAGGAAGCATTATTTTAATTGGTGCGACAACAGAAAATCCGTCCTTTGAGATCAACGGCGCTCTTCTTTCCCGATGTAAAGTCTTTGTTCTTCAAGGTCTGAAAACGGAAGAACTGACCGGTCTGTTGGTTCGGGCTCTGACCGATCCGCGCGGGTTCGGCAATCAAAAGATCAATATCGAAAAAGAGATGCTCGAACACATCGCCAACTTTGCCAACGGAGACGCGCGCTCGGCGCTTTCAACGCTGGAAATGGTTGTTCTCAACGGCGATCTTGACGAAAAAGGAACCGTGACGGTCACCCCGGAAACGCTGGAACAATGCGTGTCCAAAAGATCTCTCCTTTATGATAAAAATGGAGAAGAACATTATAATTTGATCTCCGCTCTGCATAAGTCGATGAGAAATTCCGATCCGGACGCCGCCGTTTACTGGCTCGCCCGAATGCTCGAAGCCGGTGAAGATCCTTTGTATGTCGCCCGTCGGATCGTTCGATTCGCCAGCGAAGATATTGGACTGGCCGATCCCCGCGCTTTGGAGATCTCCGTCGCCGCGTTTCAAGCCTGTCATTTTCTCGGAATGCCCGAATGCGCCGTTCATTTAACTCAGGCTGTCATCTATATGGCGATGGTCCCAAAATCAAACGCAATGTATACCGCTTACGAAAGCGCGAAAAAAGATGCTCTGACCCAACTGGCCGATCCTGTTCCGCTGGTCATACGAAACGCTCCGACTCGTCTGATGAAAGATCTTGATTACGGAAAAGGTTATCAATACGCGCATAATACCGAAGAAAAACTGACCGCCATGCAGTGCCTTCCCGACTCTCTGCTGGGAAAAGAGTATTATAACCCGACCGATCAGGGAACCGAAGCCCGATTTAAAACTCGTTTGGAGCAGATCAAAAACTGGAAATTTCAAAATCGAACCCCCAATCCTCCGGTCGATCCGTCCGCTTATGTTCCGAATAAAATCAACGAATCAAACAAGCCGGTCGATCACTCCGCTTACACTCCGAATAAATTTACTGAATCGAATCAACGATTCGATTCGTCTAACGATGTTCACAAAAATGAGTCAGATCAAACAGGAAATACCCGAATCGAATCAGACCGAAATAATGATCGGCGCCCGGCTCCCGTTAGTGATCCGGCTCGGGAAGATCGGACTGTGCAAGAGAATAATTCGAAAGTGTCTGATCAGGTTGATCTTGCTGCCAAACGTCCTGAATCAAAGGGATCTATCTCAAAAGAACTTGACCATCGGGAGACTGCCCGGAATAAAAAGGATTTGTCTCCGACGAATGAAAATCCCGATGACTTGAAAAAAAAGAAAACCGGACGCCGAACGGAAAGATCGTCAGGAAAACAATAAAAACCGTTCGGCGAAACACTTTGCAAAACCTTACTTTTCAGCGGTTCCGGAAAAATGACGACGCAGTTCGCTGGAAGGGTCCAAAAGGAGGACACGGGTCTTGCCCCAATCAAGTTTTAAATCGAAATTCGATCCTTTTCCAAGATCTTCATTATTGAAACAGTCGAACAGATCGGCGCTTTTCGGAAGATGAAGCCGAACGTTGTCGGACCCTTCTTTCGATCCATGAAGAATGATCATACGGCCATTGGAGAAAAAGACCGGAGCCTGTTCTGTATAAATGGGAACGTTTGCAGACCGAGCCGCCAGATAAACGATTTCTTTACTCATGGCCGGGAATCCGAGAAAGATCGAACACCCTCCTTTCGGCATTGAACGAATCGCCATTGCCGGTGATCCGTCCGAGTATCGGATCAAGATCTCTTCCGGTTTGGCGTCCTCAACGGTGAACACTTCCGGGATCCGGTCGAAATTAAAAACATTCTTTTTCTGATCCGGTTTCATGTAATGAGCTGTCCGGCAGGGATAATCGTTTCGTTCGTATTCCGTTTTCAAACCGGCCTTTTTTCCGTGTTCAGTCAGAATGAGCGATTTTTTCGGATTGGCGATTTTTTTGATTTTAAATGGAAGAGTTTCGTTCATGTATTTAATGGATCCGCCCATTTTCGAATCAAGCCATCCGGAAGCAAAAGCCCAAACGATCGTGTCGGTCTGCACTTTTTCGCGGAGTATTTTTCGGTCTTGAGCGCTTAAATTCCAAGCCGCGGACAAAATATTGACCTTGGCGTTTGTCTTGCCGGAAAGGTAATCGGCGAGTATGTATTGACCCGCGGGTATCCCCAATCGTGTGAACATCCAGCAGGCTTGAGAAATCGTTTCGCCGGTGAATAGGCCATTGGCGACAGTCCGCAAACTTTTCGTTCCGCAGAAAACGGCGATCTCCGGACGATAAGGTATTGGATTGTTTAAAAAATACCGGTCAATCGGTTGGATCATTTGAAGATTTTGCCAAATACCTTTATCGTTGAGCCAGCCGTTTCTTCCGAGATCGACGTACCAGCATTCGTAATTACGGGTAATGAACGCGGTCGTATTGCGCTGATGCGCCTGACAGGTATCCGAAAGATCGCGAAGATATGTCAAAGGATGTTGACTTGGATTGTTTTTTACATGCCAGGTGCGCAGATCGTCTTCGACAATGAAGATCTTGTTATGAAGCAACATTGTTTCAGCCGGAGTCATTTGTGTCGGACATCCTCCGCGGTCCCGGTCGCCGTAAGCGAAAGGAGCGGCGAACCCGTCAATATAGGGCGAGTCCAAAAGAGGTTCGAGATCAAGATGACCGGTAACGGCCGAGCCCTGACCGTAAGCGCTGAAATGAAAATAATATCCGTAAAAAAAAGTTACCAATTTTTTGAATCGGCAGGCTTCTTTGGATGTTTTCGCCATTTCCAGAATGGCGCCGCTCATCGCGTTCTGCATAAATTCATTGTAATCGTTCAAATAAAAATAAGCGGGATCTTTCACGGGATCCAAAAAGATCTCCTTTTGTCCTTGTCGGCGAAGATCCAGTGAGGGGACGTCGATCTCTCCGAGCCGGTATCGGTCTGAATGCCATGCCTTTTGAAGTTCAGCGCTGTTTTTGTATTTCTTTTCGAGCCAGCGGTTCCATTCGATTCGATCGATTGGAGCGAATCCCGGAAACGCGTTGCTCCCAATGACTCCCTGATAAAACCATTCCCAGGTATTTTGAGCGCAAGGCTGATAGCCAATGATGTGTTGACCGTATTTCTTTTCCAAATATTCAATTGCCGCTTTTAAATGACGGCAGGCTTCCTTGACGTAAAGCGGAGAGGAAATTGCAGCGGACCGTTTTTTATATTGCATTGTGTTCGAACTTCCCTGCAGAACCTCTTCATGATCTTTGTTGTCGTCAAGCCACCAAACCGGCGGATCGCAGCCGAACCAAAAGATAAACAGCGCGTTTGGATCAATTTTTAAAACGAGATCAATTTCCCGGTCGATTGACGAGAAGTCGTAATTTTCACCGGGTCGGGGCCAGGAAAGTTCCTTGCTGAGAACATACTGATTGAACCCGCATTGATGCGCCAGTTTTGCTTGCACCGATAATGGATCATTCCGATAATTTTTTGGCGATCCGGCCGGTACATAAGGATTGCCCGGCAGATAAGCGTTGATTCCGACCCGTATTTCCGAAGTCGCCCGGCAGTGGCAGGTCAAACGATAGGTCTTTCCTTTTTTAAGATCCAGATTGTGTTTGTGTTCGAACAAAAGATGCTGCGGCCATAAATCGTCCGACGGTTTGTTCATTTGAAAAAGAAGACAGCCAGATCCGTTTTTTCCTTGATCCGGCGAGTAACAAAGCGACCCGACCGGCTCGTTCTTCTTGTTTGAAAACATGTTCCAGTCCGATTTTATCGAATCCGGATCGTTGAATTCACAAGGACCCGTCAGCGTTTGACCGGTCGTTTCCTCCGTCAAAACGAAATCGTCCAAAAAGAATTGGACCGGCCAATTTTTTACATTCACCGGCTTGATCGCGAAACTGAAAAGAATTGTTCCTTTGCCGGCGGTCTCTTCAGTGCAGAGAAATGGTTCCGAAAGTTCAAAGGGTTCGTTGTTAAATTGAAAAAATGATGGATTGCTTCCGCCTCGAAACGGACGCAGTGTTGTTGGAACGCCATCTAAAACAACGCGCGGAACTCCGCCGATCACCGAAACCTTGGCTTCTTCAACCGCTTGAGGATTCGGACCTGACAATAATAAAAAGATCAGTCCGAACAAGCCGATGATCTTTACCGGCAATCGTCGGATAGATGCGTTAGTTCGATGCGTCTCTCTCATTTTTTCACCTTTAACAAATAATGCTTTTCAAGTATTTTAGAATTTCTGTTTCATTCTGAACTCCGTTTTCATCTTCTATTTTATCAAATAATAAATGTGATTCAATGAAGATCCTCTTTCCCGGCGGTTTTCTTTTGATATAATTTTATAATAAGGGAAATTTTGTTTTTCTTTTTTTGATTTTGAAAAAGGAAAAGTAAAGCGAAATTCGCCTGCAAGTTGAAAACATAACATGTCAATTTAACGGCCGCACGGTCAGGAGAGGTCAACATGAAAAACGGATTGATTTTTTTGGGAAGTCCGCGAAAAGAGGGCAATACGGAACAGCTTGCGGACGCATTGATTGAAGGCGCCCGGGATAACGGATATGCGTTTGAAAAGATCCGTCTGTCTCAAATGAAATTGGCCCCATGTCTGGCCTGCGATCAATGCTGGAGTACCGGCAAACCTTGCATTCAAAACGACGGCATGAATGAACTGCTTGATAAAATGATTCAAGCGGAAGTTTTTGTTTTCGCGACTCCAATTTATTATTATAATTGCAGCGCGCAGATCAAGATCCTTTTTGATCGTATTTATCCAACATCTCAAAAACCCGAGTTGATCAAAGGAAAAAAGACCGTTCTTCTTTCCGCTTGCGCCGATACATCGGAAAAAGCGTTCGATGGAGCCAAAGCCTGTTATCTCGGCTGCTGTGAATATTGTCAATGGGAAAACAAGGGGATTGTTCTGGCCTTTAATTCCTGGAAGCCCGGCGATGTCAAATCATCCGGCGACTGGCTTGAGCAGGCCGGAAAAATTGGCCGGTCTTTATAAAAAATATCGATAATCAGAGAAATCAATAATTTTCAGATCTTAATAAACGAAACTTTTTATAAACATTCGTGTTCCTTCCGACACAAAATACGGAAGGAACGTCCCTTCTCATAACAAGCAGGAAGTCCTTTGTAAAATATACCGATTCCATCATGAATTTTCCGTTATACCGACAAAAGAACCGCCGATTCACACAGTCAATCGGCGGAGACGGCGGAAAATTAAAAATAAAAGCAGTACCAATAGAAATCATGATGTTTTAAAAATTAGTCCGTTAATAAGACAATTTGAATTTTGATCGGTTCAATTTCAAGACAAGACCGGATCGCGCATTGCGATGAATGATCGAAAAAGAAATGAATCGTATTGCCAATATTATGCGACACTGACTCCTTGTGACACTGACAGCCAATTATATCGGTATTATTGCCGCCGAATCGATCAAACTGAATTTTTCATTTTTTTGAAAAAAATTTTTTGATAAGCTGGAATTCTGTTTTATATTGGATATAATGCAAATAATGTGTTCTCTTTCAGTCGTAAAAATTTCCTTCAGATCTTGATCCATGAGTTGATCAAAAACGAAAAATCTGTTTTTATCGAAAGTTCATTATTCGGTCTGTTGAAAAGAATATATGCGGAAAAGGGATCACGAACCGTTAAATTAAGATTGACGTAAGAGTTTGTGTCTTATTGGTTTCGAACAGTCGGACCGGAGAAACTTTTACGAAACTTTCCAAGACAACTGATTTCAAAAAGGAGACATCGGATGGGCAATGTTAAAATCGGCATGAATCTTGAAGCGACCCGACATCATGACAAACCTATCGTTTGGGGACTCGACCGCGCGGCGGAAATGGGCTATGAATATGTTGAACCGATGATTCATTTCGGCCGCGAACTGATGAGCGAAGCCGGTTATTATCATACTTGGTCGATGTTTGATGACCCGATGAAACTTCGTCGTCTTTGCGAAGATCGCGGTCTGAAGATCTCCGGACTTCAGGCGCATGGACCGCTCGGTCGTCCGGACCGACACGGTGAATATCTGAAAATGGCCATTCGGTTTGCCGCCGAATGCGGAAGTCCTGTTGTTAATACGGACGAAGGAATTAAAGCGCCTTGGACGACCGAAGCGGAAGATTGGGTTCTGATCAAATACACACTTCAGGAAGCGGCCTTTATTGCCGAAGAACGGGGGGTCAAGATCGGACTTGAATGTCATGCTCAATATTCCAAGACTCCTGCCGGACTTGAAAAGCTTTACAACCTGGTCAAATCTCCTTGTATCGGATTTAATCTTGATACCGGAAACGCTTACCTTGCGGGACAAGATGTCTATTCCTGGCTGGACAGCATTATCGACCGATCAGTACATCTTCATGCCAAAGATATTTCTGTCGAGCATTCGGACGAAGAACGGGGCAAAGTTGCCGGAACACCGGTCGGCTGCGGTTGCGGTGATGGTGTCCTCGATTGGAAACGGCTTACGGATATCGCCAAAAAATGCCCGCATGACATTGTCTTCTCTGTCGAATGCGGTTCAATTGATCAGGCCAAACGAAGCATTGAACATCTGAAGCAGTTTGTTTGATCCGTTTTCTTAAAGAAGGAAGATCACACGGTTTCGTTTGATCTTTTTTAAAAAATTATTCGTCATGATCTTTGTGTGATCAGTAAAAACGGATTCATTTTGATGTCCGTCTAATCGTCTTGCCGTTCATTGTTCAATAATAATGAACGGTTTTTTTTGATCTGTATCCGGCCGCGATAAATAATTTTGATAATTTCAGATTGATGATTCCGGACTGAGTAAAGGAGTCAATCGGACGGTTGATGATTGATTCCGATCTTTTCAGTATTCCGGAGTAACACCGGAAGATCGAATAAAAACGAAAAGCAGGCAGAATGGTTTGATATAAAGACAATATTATACTGGTTCCAAGATGAAATTTTTGCTATAAAACAAAGGAATCGCAGAGACACGAAGTCAATTGGCGGAAATAGCGGAAAATTTAAAATAGGAACAGTATAAACAGCCGATATAACGGCGAAACGGAGACATTGTCATGCGGTATTCGAAGTTGGGTATGAAGTGGGGTTCGATTTTATTATTTATTTTAACGATCTTTTCCGTTAAATCGTTTGCCAGCGATATTGAAAATAAAGACGGCAAGATCATTGTTCGACCGAAAGCGAGTGATCGTGCGCTGATCAATCCGGGCAAAGGCTGGACGATGTTTGGAAATGCGAACAGACAGCCAAAAGAAGTTTTGGATCTCTGTTCGCTTGGATACGTGCGGTATCAATGGTCGCAAATAGAGCCGAAAGAAGGGGAATACCGCTGGGATCTAATCGAAAAGGACATGAAAAGCTGGACCGATCTTGGCCGTCAGTTTGCGTTTGGAGTTCTTGCCGCAAGTTCGCATTCCAGTAAATTCTGGGTTACTCCAAAATGGGTTTTTGACGCCGGGGCCAAATACGACACCTTTGACCTGATAGATCCCAAACGTCCGACAACCGGAGTCGCGGGCGAAAAACTGGTTCCGATCTTCGATGATCCTGTTTATATCGAAAAATTGAAAAATATGATTGAAGCGATGGCCAAGCATTTCGACGGCCGTTCGGATCTTGCTTACATTGACATTCGGTCTTACGGAAATTGGGGCGAAGGACATATGTACCCGTTTCGAAAACATGAGATCACCGCGGAAAAATACAAGATCCATTTGGAGATCCATCGAAAGGCGTTTAAAAAGACGCTGCTGGCTCTTCCCGGGGGGAACAGACCGTTTAAGGATCTCTATCCCTGGGCGGTTGAAAACGGAATAACAATTCGGCGTGACGGTATTTGCGGAAACAGTGACGGGCATGAAACAGCGATCTGCGATAATAAAGTTCCGAGTGTTTTTGAATTTTATGGAAGTTACGAATTTCTGAAAAAACTCGGCTGGTGGGACGGGATCAAGGATAAAAACAACTGCGGATACCGGCTGTCCGACTGCATAGAAACCGGGAAGCCTTCCTGGTGTACTCTGAGTTCCGGAGGAAAATCGTCGTTAGCGATGATTCATGATCAGCCGGATCTAATTCGCAAACTGACTAATCGGCTGGGTTATCATTTCGTTCTAACAAAAGCGGAATGGCCGGAAAAGATCGAACACGAGCCCTTTGAAATAAAGATCGATTGGGAGAATCGGGGTGTTGCTTCTCTCTTTCTGCCGGTTACGGTTAAGTTTGCTCTGCTTGATCAAAACGGAAACATTGTTGAGATCCGCCAGTCAAGAAACAGCAAGCCTCGACAATGGCGGTCGGATACACCTGTGACCGTAACCGATTCGATTTCGTTTATCGATGCCCCTGCCGGACGGTATCAACTTGCTGTCGGTCTTGTTCAGGAAAATAAAAAGGATCCTGATATTAAACTCGGTGTCGAATTGGATTCCGTGAACGGCTGGTACCTTCTCGGTCCAGTTACAATGCAAGCGGGTGCAACAAAGCAACGCGTTCCGACCCTTTAATTTTGACAGCGTTTTTACGTTATTGTGTGAGCATATAATGTTGGATTTTGTGTATTAAGAATAAATGAAAGATTATTTGAGGTGAATAATGAGGCGGATCCTGACACTGGTTTTGTTTCTATTAATGAGTGCGTTGGTCAATGCGGGCGAGCCCGATCGGATTGCGCCGGTGATTCTGTCACCGTTTCCCGCCAAATACGCGGACAATCTCCGCATGTTTCAGGGAATTCCGAGCATTGCGGTTACGAACAATAATAATATTTGGATCGCTTGGTATTCCGGCGGCGTTACGGAAGATCGGGACAATTACATCGTTGTTATTCGCAGCAAGGACGGAGGTAAAACATGGTCGAATCCTTTGTTCGCCATAGATCAGCCGGGCGAGCCGCGTCAGTATGATCCGTCACTTTGGTTTGCTCCGAATGGGACGCTTCATTTATTCTGGTCACAGCGACCGGGAGCGACTCCGGGAGCGGATCTTTATACGATCAGCTGCGATAATCCCAATGCCGATCGTCCTGAATGGACCAAGCCGAAATTTGTAACAACCGGCGTATGTATGAATAAAGGATTTGCCGACACCCAAGGACGATGGATCATTCCGGTTTCCGTTTGGCGTTGGGAGGATCCAGATCAATCACCGAACGGACCGACCGGCGCTTGGGCCGTTGTCTCCGAAGATCAGGGAAAAACATGGACGAAACTCGGGCGGGGATACACACCGATTTCGAAATCACTTTTTGATGAGCATTCGATTATCGAACTCAAGGACGGACGTTTCTGGCTTCTGAACAGGACGAAATCGGGGATTGGCGAGTTCATTTCTTCCGACGGATGCAAGACTTGGACGGAATTCCGCGAATCTTCGATCAAACATACCTCTTCCCGATTTTTTATTCGGCGGTTGAAAAGCGGAAATCTGATCTTTGTTAAAAACGGTCCGATGGATCAGGATGTTGGACGGAAAAACATGATGGCCTTTCTTTCAAAAGATGATGGAAAAACCTGGCAAGGCGGGCTCCTTCTGGACGATACCGGATACGTTTCCTATCCGGATGGCGATCAGGCTCCGGACGGATCGATCTTTATCGTTTACGATACCGGACGATATCAGGCGCCGATGGAGATTCGCGCCGCTCGAATTACGGAAGACGATATTCTGGCCGGTAAACTTGTTTCACCGAAAAGCAGAATTAAGATCATGACCAATAAGGCGACCGGCGTTGTTCCGTTCTCCTTTACCGCGAACGATAATAAAGACGGAGCGGATTTTCGGATCCTTTCCGATCGGGCCGAACTTAAACCGACCGATCCGACCGCGGACGCAATTGATATTTTTGAATCCGGACACAAGCTGTTCACTAATCGTGATTATTTGTTAAGGGAGACCCCCGACTATCTTAAAGGCCGGTCTTTTCTTTATTCACCGATTAACAGAACGTCTGCCGTTTGTGTTAAAGGGGGGATGGTCTATGTTCTGACTCCTGAAAAGGTCCGCAATAAGGACAGCGTTGCCGAACAGGCCCGGCGCAAAGGCTTTGTTAAAGTCGCCAAACCGGAATTTCTTCTCTTCGGTAAGTCGACCGCAAACGTCGTTACGATTTACCAAAAGGAAGTCAAGCCCGGGGAAAAACTTGAGTTTGGCATGTGGACCGTCCTCGTTTTCTAGCAAATGGGAACAAGAGGATATTGTCTTTTTGTTCAACAGGAAAGGGGCATGAAGTTGAAACGTTAATGCTCCTCTTCCGTTTACTCTTACCAGAACATGTCCTTTAATATCCAGAACATGTCCTTTAATATCCAGAACATGTCCTTTAATATAGTTGTTCAAATAATTTATCGAAAACAGAGCCCGTAATGAAACAAGTAAAACGAGGGAATCCCGAAATTATTTTTCGGCGGTTGCGCGGGAAGACGCGTTAAGATTCTTTCCCGCCCGACTTGAAAGATTCGGCAAATGACCAACAGACCAAAGCAGGATTTGTTCAAAAAAGAGGGGGGCCGTCAGTAACGAACCCCCTTTGATATAAATAAAATGACACAAATCATAATTTTGTGTTTAATTTCGTTTTGTCAGATTATTTTTTTGCATTGGCGCGAAAGAAGAAATTCTTCGTCCTTCTCTTATTGCAGATTGCAGATCTTGATTGCGAGCGGGTCTAGCCAATCGCCCTTAAACGATTCGATTTGGCCCTGATCGCAAAGCGCAGCCAGCGCCGGATCAAGAGGAACTTTTGCAACAGTGTCGATTCCGAATTCACCGGCAATTTCATCGATTCGGCTTTTTCCGAAGATCTCGTGTTTCTCTCCGCATTTATCGCATTGAAAATAGGACATATTTTCAACAAGTCCGAGAATCGGAATATTCATCATACGGGCCATATTGATTGATTTGCTGACGATCATTGAAACAAGTTCCTGGGGAGTGGCCGCAACAATAACACCGTCAACGGGGAGCATTTGGAATACGGTTAACGGAACATCGCCGGTTCCCGGAGGCATATCGACGAACATGTAATCGACATCGTTCCAAATGGTCTGTTCATAAAACTGTTTGACCGTTCCGGCAATGATCGGACCGCGCCAAAGAACGGGCGTTTTTTCATCTTCAAGAAGATTATTGATCGAAACGACTTCGATTCCTTCTTTGCTCATAACAGGAAAAATACCCAGTTCATTTCCTTGCGCCCGATCTTTGATCCCGAACGCTTTCGGAATCGACGGACCTGTTATATCCGCGTCAAGAATAGCCGTCATAAAACCTTTTCGGTTAATCATAACGGACAGCAGAGAGGTGATCAGCGACTTGCCGACCCCACCTTTACCGCTGACGATGCCAATGATCTTTTTAACCGAACTCATCTCGTTCAGTTGAGCCTTCATCGGCGTCTGCCGATCCTTGCAGTTCGAACCGCATGTCTCGCAATTATGACTGCATTGATTTTCATCCTGATCCTGAGCGTGACCGCACCCATGTTCACAATTTTCACTC
>CAZZEF010000138.1:0-12120 GCA_964652875.1 uncultured Planctomycetaceae bacterium | reverse complement strand
GACGATATTTACATTTCGCCGAGTCAGATCCGGCGTTTTGGTCTTCGCAACGGTTTAACCATATCCGGCCAGATCCGTCCTCCCAAAGAACGGGAACGTTATTTCGCGCTTCTTCGAATTGAGGCGATCAATCATGAAGATCCGAACATGCTTTCCGAAAAGCCATATTTCGACGATCTGACGGCCATGCATCCGAATCAGCGGATCATTATGGAAACTGACGACGGCGACATAAATACACGAGTACTCGATTTGATCGTTCCGGTTGGATTCGGTCAGCGCGGTTTGATCGTAAGCCCTCCCCGGGCGGGAAAAACGATCCTGATGCAGAAAATGGCCCGCGCCGTTCTGAAAAATTATCCTGACAGTTACGTCTTCATGCTTTTGGTCGACGAACGTCCGGAAGAAGTAACCGACATGGAACGTGAAGTCAAAGGGCCGCATTGCGAAGTGGTCAGTTCGACCTTTGATGAGCCTTCCGCGCGTCATATTCAGGTTTCTGAAATGGTCCTTGAAAAAGCGAAAAGAATGGTCGAATACGGAAAAGACGTTGTGATCTTTCTCGACTCGATCACCCGATTGGCCCGTGCCTGGAACTCCGAATGTCCTGATTCCGGTAAAACACTGACCGGCGGGGTCGATTCGAACGCGCTTCAGCGTCCGAAAAAATTCTTCGGATCCGCGCGAAAGGTCGAAGAAGGAGGCTCGCTTACCATTATCGCGACCGCGCTCATTGGAACCGGAAGCAGAATGGATGACGTTATTTTTGAAGAATTCAAAGGAACCGGTAATTTGGAAATCCGGCTCGACCGATCCCTGGTTGACCGCCGAACCTGGCCGGCAATTGATATTACGCAAAGCGGAACCCGCCGGGAGGAAATGATTCTTGATCATGAAGAATGCCTCCTTATGGCCGAACTTCGAAAAATTCTCGTGACAATGAATCCGGTCGACGCAATGGAATATCTTACCGAACGTCTGGGCCGAACAAAAAAGAATGTCGAATTTTTAATGGGTCTGAAACATTAATTTAGGATCTGTTATTTTATTGGTTTCCCCAGTTATTGACCTGATATACCGATTTCATCATAAATTTTCCGTTATAACATTAAAAGACTCGTCGATTCACGCAGTCAATCGGCGGTGATGACGGAAAATTTAAAATAAAAGCAGTATAAAATAGACAGCCGGTTTATTAATGCCGAGTGTCCGTTGACCGTTGATTAAGATCGGTCGGCGAATGTCCGGCAGGTTAAAGATCGGCGGTTTTGGTCAGAAACAAAATTTGGGACCGAACACACGCTTTTCAGAAAGGGATTCGAACATGAAAATTCAGCAGTTGTCGGTATTGCTTGAAAACAAACCGGGTTATCTTCATAAAGCCTGTCGGACGCTGGCCGATGCGGGCATTAATGTCGAAACAATGGCGCTGGCGGATAAAGAGGAGTTCGGAATACTTCGTATTCTTGTCAAGGAAACGGAAAAGGCGATCCGGGTTTTTGAGGATCACGGATTTCTCGTCAAGGCGACCGAAGTAATTGCCGCCCGGCTTCCGAACCGGCCCGGCGGACTTGCGGATCTGCTTCAAGTCATGGCCAATACGAATTTAAACGTTGAATATATGTATGGATTTGATACTTATAATAAAGGCGGAGCGATTATCGTTTTGCGGTTCGACGATCCGGAATACGCGCTTGAACTGTTGAGTAAAAACGGCATTGAAGTGATCGGACCGAAAGAACTTTTTGAAGATAAATAGAGCCTGTCCTGAAATCAATTCTAAAAACGAAATAAACGGGTATTATTACCTTTAAATCAATTTTAGGATAGGTTCCAAGTTTATTTTGACGATGTTGCAGGCTGTCGGCGCTGTTGGTTGACGCAGATCGGCCGGTCTTGCTCAAAGGCGGTCCTGCCGACAGTATAACAGAGTGAAACGAAACGGAGGAGCAGTCTTCCGTTTTTATATTTTTTTTGACAAAAGAAGGTCAGAGATGAGTCAGGATCAAACCAAGCCGTTGGACGCCGTTTCAGAAGAAAAAAAGGAAGGGCGTTCTCTCCATTTTATTGAGCAGATCATTGAAGAAGATAACCGGACCGGTAAATTCGATCAACGGGTTCACACCCGGTTTCCCCCTGAGCCGAACGGCTATCTTCATATCGGACACGCCAAGGCGATCTGCTTGAGTTCCGCGATGGCTCGTGAATACAACGGAAAATTCAATCTGCGTTTCGATGACACTAACCCGGTCAAAGAAGACACGGAATACGTCGAATCGATTAAAGAAGATGTTCGTTGGCTCGGAGCCGATTGGGAAGACCGGATCTTTTTCGCTTCTGATTATTTTCAGCGAATGTATGATTACGCGGTTGAACTGATCAAAAAAGGAAAAGCTTACGTTTGTGATCTTACTCCGGATCAGA
Organism: uncultured Planctomycetaceae bacterium; assembly: GCA_964652875.1. Taxonomy (GTDB): domain Bacteria; phylum Planctomycetota; class Planctomycetia; order Pirellulales; family Thermoguttaceae; genus JAUNBG01. Next base: position 9,696 of record CAZZEF010000138.1, on the reverse strand, counting down.
TCCGGGAAACGCGCGGAACCGCAACGGAACCAGGAAAACCGAGTCCGTATCGGGACCGGTCTGTTGAAGAAAATCTTGATCTGTTTGAGCGAATGAAAAACGGTGAATTTCCCGACGGATCGAAAACACTGCGGGCCAAGATCGACATGAGTTCTCCGAATTTCAACATGCGCGATCCGATCATGTATCGAATCGTTCATTCGGAACATCATCGGACAGGTACTAAATGGTGTATCTATCCGATGTATGACTGGGCGCACGGACTTGAGGACTCGATCGAACGGATCACTCATTCTCTGTGTACACTTGAATTTGAACAGCATCGTCCTCTTTATGATTGGTTCCTGATTGAGCTTGGAATTTACCGTCCGCAGCAAATTGAGTTCGCCCGTCTCAATCTTAATTATACCGTTATGAGTAAACGAAAACTCCGAACGCTCGTGATGGACCATTATGTCAGCGGCTGGGACGATCCCCGAATGCCAACGGTTTGCGGTTTGAGACGGCGCGGTTACACTCCGGAATCAATTCGCGAATTTTGTCGGCGTATCGGTATTGCCAAGTTCAACGGCGTTATTGATTTCGGCGTTCTCGAAAATTGTGTTCGGGAAGATCTCAATAAAACCGCCCAGCGTCGAATGGGTGTTCTGCGTCCGGTTAAAGTCGTTATCGACAATTATCCGGACGATCAAATCGAATGGCTTGACGCGGTCAATAATCCCGAGAGTGAAGCTGACGGACTCCGAAAAGTACCGTTCTCCAAATATCTTTATGTCGAAGAAGAAGATTTTATGGAAGAGGCGCCGAAAAAGTATTTTCGGCTTTCCCCCGGCCGCGAAGTCCGGCTCCGTTACGCTTATTATGTAACCTGTACCGGCTGTGTTAAGGACGAAAATGGAAAAGTCATTGAAGTTCACTGCAATTATGATCCAGCGACACGCGGCGGAAGTTCTCCCGATGGCCGAAAAGTTTCCGGGACCATTCACTGGGTCAGTTGCGCTCATGCCGTTGACGCGCAAGTCCGTCTTTATGACCGGCTCTTTACGGTTGAGAATCCCGACGACAGCACCGCCCATCCGGGCGAGTTCACCGATTACATCAATCCGGATTCGCTCCAAATTATTGAAAAGGCGAAACTGGAGCCCGAACTGAAAAACGCATCGTTCGATCAGCGTTTTCAATTTGAACGGGTCGGATATTTTACTCTTGATAAAGATTCGACTCCTGAAAAACAGGTTTTCAACAGAACCGCATCTCTGCGCGATTCCTGGAAAAAAGCCTCTAAATAATCAACGCCCCCTTCAATCGGCCGACGGTTTTTCAGCCTCCGGCCGATATTTTTTATTAAGGTATCTCCAAAGGGATTTTACTGATCAGAATTTGGAGATAATTAATGTCAAAAATATCGCAAAGAGAATCGGAAAAAAGATCCAATGCTGACAGTAATCGGAACGGATGAAGCGGGTTACGGCCCCAATCTCGGCGCGCTTTGTGTCAGCGGAACCCGTTGGCTGATCGATCGGAACGATTCCGAAACAGTCCTTGACGAACTTCGAAATGATCTTGATCCCCTTTGTCAAAAAAAAGGAATTTTTCCCGTTCTTGATTCCAAAAAACTTTATACCTCAAAAAATAAAACGTTTTCGATCAACACGAAAAACGAAACGTTTGAAAATAACTGCGCGAACTTAAAAAAGTCTTTGTATGAATCGTTGGTTCCGTTGGAAAAAACGGTTCTTCTCTCTTTGTTTTTAATGGACGGAAAATTTCCCGATGGTTTGACCTGTAAAAAATTTTTTGATCGGTTTGATCGGGAATTCGAGAATGCCCCCAACGAACTAAGCGAAACGAGTCAACGTTCCGTCGCGCGGCCGAAAATTACAAAAGACCGTCAGAGTACTATTTTTGATCTTCCTGGCTTGCAAGAAGACGAATTATCAGAATCGGATCTTTTGGGCAAGTCAAATTGTTGTTGGAGAACGAACGCTCTTGAAGGGTCAAAACAATATTCCGCATCCATTCCTTTTTGGGAGCGAAAAGAGGACTTTTCTTTGCCGGTATCCTCTCTTCTGACCGGATCCGGAAGAGAGAATCTTGAAAACGACGCCTGCCGGGCCCGGAATTATTTGAAGGAACGGGCGGTCTGTTTGGACGCGGTCCGGTCCCGACGCGTTCAGCCAACGGAATTTAACCGGCGTTTGTCGGAAGGTCTTCTCAAGAGCGATCTATTGGCCGAAACGACGCTGACGATTGTTCGGTCGCTTTTAACAAATATTATCAATATAACCGGTTCGATTCAAATGGAGAAGATCTTCATTCTTTGTGATAAATTTGGAGGACGCAATAATTATCGGCCCTTGATTAAAACATTCTTTCCGGAATATCAGGCGGAGCCGATCGTTGAGTCCCGAACAGTCAGTATTTATTCACTTTGTCCGTTTTCGCCATCTTCGCCGCCGGTCGAGATCCGTTTTCAAATGAAAGGCGAGGCCAATCATCCGACGGCGCTGGCTTCGATTTTCAGTAAATACCTGCGCGAATTGTCGATGATCTTTTTTAACAGTTTCTGGCAAAAAAAAATACCCGGACTTCATGCGACAGCCGGTTATCCGGTTGACGCCCGGCGATTTTATCAAGAGATCCGAACGAAACGGGAAGAACTGAATTTATCCGATTTTGATATTTGGCGAAATAAATAACATTGATTGTCGTTTCGGTTCTGATCGTGAGCGTATTCAATAATCATCCCAAGAAAAAGGAGCAGAAATGATGAAAAATCTCATTGTTTTATTTGCGCTGTATTTGCTTTTGTTTTCAAATATAGAAAAAATGACAGTTCAAGCGGCGGATTCGATTCAAACAGTGAAAACAACTCAAACAACGGGCTCGGATCAGAGGGAGAAGTCAGTCCGCGCATTAAAACCTGTTCCCGTTTTGTTCGATACCGACATGGACACCGACTGCGACGATCTTGGCGCGATGGCGGTTCTTCACGCGATGGCCGATCAGAATGAAATTCAAATACTCGCGACAGTTTGCAGTTCAAAATATCCTTATTCCGCGCCCTGTATTCAAGCGGTCAACCGATATTACAATCGGCCGAATATTCCAGTCGGCGTTCCGAAAGGAGCGGGAGCAAGTATTGATCGGGGCTCGATTTACGCGAAGATCATTGCGGAACGCTTTCTTCCGGAAAAGAAGACCAACGACGATTATCCTGACGCGGTCACTGTTTGGCGAAAAGCGTTTGCCGATGCGGACGATAATTCGCTGATCGTTGTAACGGTCGGTTATCTGACGAACGCGGCGGCCTTTTTGGCAAGCGAACCGGACACAATTTCCGAACTTTCCGGACGCGATCTCGCTGAAAAAAAGATCCTTCGTTTCGTTTGTATGGGCGGACGGTATCCGCAGCAGCTTTCTTTTGGCGATTGGGGAAATTTTATGCCGGACCCGTCCGCCGTTCAAAAGGTTTATCGGAATTGGCCTTGCCCGATCATTTTTTCAGGCGACGGGGAAAAAGTTCTGACGGGATCTTTGCTTAACCGGACACCAAAAGAAAATCCTGTCCGAATGGGATACGAACTATATTTGAAAGGAAAAAAGAGCCGTCCGAGCTGGGATCCGATCACCCTTTTGTTTGCCGTTCGTCCAAACGAATCTTTTTGGAAAATAACAACCCGGGGATATAATCATATTTTTGAGAACGGAACGAATCAATGGCGCGATAAACCGGACAGCAGCGATATTCTTGTTCAGATACAGGACAAAGACAATGAGAAAGTTCGCGAAACGATTGATGAATTGATGTCACGTCGTCCGAAAAAACAAGAGATCCGATAATTTTGAAAACCGACAGGGAACTGGAAATTGTTTGTCAGATCAATGTTTTCAACCGACTCCATTTTATATATCCGCGATTTCTGTTGATCGACGTTATGAATAGACTGCATTTTTGACATTGGAACAAGAATCCGCGCGATAAAACCGGTCTATTAAAGTTTTTTCAAACCGTTCATGATGGGGCGGAACGGTTTACTCTGATTACCATCGACATCGGGGGACGGGTCTTTGTCGGGGAAAATGCCCCACCAAGCCTTTTTTATTCCGGGAAAACGTTCGGTCCAGATCGTCGGATCGGAAAGTGGCCCTTCGATTCGGATCTGCGCCAGCTGATCGCCCGCACTTCCGATGACATTGGAAATAACCGGTATTTGCGAATCGATATTGCCGAGTCTTGAATTCATTCTCAAATCAATATATCGTTCGTTTTCTTCCAAAACGAGCCAGCCGTTTCCAAACAGAGTAAGTGCCCGTCCGCCGAGAACAACTTCATCAAGCGAGACTTTGTGTCCAATGGCATGAAAGTTGATATGACTGGTGTCAAAAGCTTTTTGCTCTTCCTTATTAACACTTAATCCGGTCATGACTTTGAGAATAAAAGGCATTTTATAAAGAGCGGCATCGTAAACATTGATCTGTCCTTCACTTTTCAAAGAGGCTGAACTGTCTGCTTCGCCTTGAAATGACGCATGAACGGAGATATTTCCTTTTGCTTCCTGCGAGTAATGAGCCAGATCCCGAAGCGAATCCTGCAGAACAGCGTCCTGAACGGTTAAATTGATCTGATAAGGATAATGATCGGCAAGTGAGACCCAGCCGTTCAATGCAGTGGGACCTCCGAACAGAACACCGGTTACCGATCGGCGTCCCGGCAGTTCGGAAGCGGCTTCGGTTTTAATACGCCGGTCGACAGGAAAGGCATTTTTTCGTCGCGGGACAGGCGAAGCCGCGGACGCGATTTTAGGACGATCCGGACCGGCGGTATTCCGTTCATTCGGATCGGGGAGCTGGCCGCGCGTGATTTCGGCGGTCCCCCCCGTATTTTCTCGTTGTCCGTTTTGAAGACCGGTCGGCTGAAACAGCGGGTCACTCATAAGCTTTTCCCGTAAATACGGATTTAAATAAAGATCCAATTCCAGCGGATGCGGCATTGTCTGTCCAAAAAGAATATTTTTTCCGTCATAATAAAACGGACCGGTCATTCGTGTCATTTGAATATTATTGACGCATAAGGAATCGATATCGAGTTCGCCGTGAACGCGCAGCGGCGCCCCTTCAGTATACATTCCGCGGACTTTCATTGACCCGCAGATGTTTTTGATCGGAATTTTAAAATTGGCGGTGTTCTGCTGGAGGATCAAATTACTGTCCCAAACAACGGTAAGAGGCGCATTTCCTGTACCTTTACTGAACCGGAACGATCCGTTGAAGTTGAAATATCCGCTCAATTTTAAATCATGCAGAAAAGAAAGAACGGCACTCGGAACAGCGCTTTGCAGTTCATGACTGATCAGGACCTGATCGACCGTTAAGGAATTGACGTCAATAATCCAGCTTCCGTCCGGATAGAATTGGCAGTGAATTCCCGCCTGATGCGCGGTCTGTCCATTTCTGCCTCTGATGTTTTCAATGACGATTTCCCCTTTTCGATAAACAACAAGACCGTCAAGATTTTTCAGTTCATATGGAAAGATATCCGGCTTGATCGACGTGACTTCCGGGACAGGTCGGGCCTCGAATTCAAGATTGAAATCGTTTGTTCCCAGCGGATAAAATATTCTCACCTGCGCGTTGGCTTTTCCCTGAAGCCGCATGTCCTTGATCAGATCCTTTTGCGGAAAGCGGACAAGAGCGTTTTGCAGTTCTTCACCGAGCGGAAAATTATCCAGTTGCAGCTGCAAAGAAAGATTTCTGTTGTTGTCTGATCTTTTCGGATCGTTTGCGAGCTGACCGTTAGCCCGAATGACGGCGGAGCGGTTCACCCCTTTGAAATTTTCGATTGTCCAGTTTTCATTCTGACAGTGAATATAACCGGTAACACCGGAGACGGGAAACGGAAAGCGGTCGTCTTTTACCGATCCGTCTTTGATATTGATGCAGATCTCTTTGGCAATTGATTTTTCAGGCTGATTGGGCTGATTTTTCGGCTTGTCAAGAATAATGTCAATGTCGGCGTAACCGTTCGGATTGAGTTTGATGATTTCCTGTCGCCAGTTTGAAGGAATTGATTTGAGCAATTTTCCGTCGATTGGAATGTCCCGTGCTTTGATATCGACTTTTCCTTCAGGATGATCGAACAGGGAGGAAAAGACTCCCTGACATTTGATCTCTTTATTTTCGTCATTGGTATTGAAGCAAAAAGCGAGTTTTTCATCGGCGGAAAGTCGGATCTCGCCGGCGAGATTTTTCAACGGGTAGGGAAACGGCAGCCATTGAGCCTGCGCCTGTCCGGTTGAAAGAGAAGCTTCTTTCGGCCGCCATTTTCCGTTTTCATTTTTTAACGCGACATTCAGTTTTCCCGTTCCAGAAAATTCGAACTGCGTTAAAACTTTTTGATATACATCGGGCATCTGCCAAATTAGATCTTTGAGATTATCGCTTTTGAGCAACATGTCGTTGATCTGTAAACGAAAGACCGCGTTAAGAGGCCGACAAAGATCTTCCTGATAATAATCAGAAAGAAATGTCATCGCGCCAGATCTTCCGGTCAGACGTTCGATTTTGAGATCATTTTCCGTCATTTTGAACTGCAGGTAAAGATCGGTGATCTGCCAAAACAGATGCTTTGGATCCAAAGACTGATCCGTCTGTTCCTGACCGGAAGAGATGACTCCGGATTGAGCGAACGCGGCCGACTGAAAAGGATAAATAACGGCATTTCCGCGAAATGCTTCTCCTTTGAGATCCAAATGAAAACCCCGTTCCGAGATCCGGTCGCTGTTAATTTTGAACGCAAAAGTCGTATGCCCCCGAAATTCCCGAAGACACTTGCCAATTTCTTCCGGAGGCTGACAAATCGCCAGCAGACGATCGGAAATTTCTTGTTCCGTTATCGATCCAGAAACACTCCAGTCAGACTTTTTAGGAGAGAAAACCCCTTCCAACTCTCCGATTTTAACATAAGGATTCATTATACGGATCTTAAAATTCCAGCAATCAGATCGATGGCCGGACGCACCTTTGGTTATCCGTCCGGAAGAATTGCCGTCAATCAGTGCGGAAGTATCGCCCGCAAATTGGTCAGACACGTTGTTTGCGGTATTTCGATTGGAAACAGTTCCGTCAAGCAAAGATCCGTCGGACCTCTTTTCAGACGGATCGGAAACGGATCCATTTTCCAAATCAGAAGAATTGTCGCAAGGGGGAAGAAAAACGGCTTCAATTCCTGAATAAACGTAATCGGCCTGACTGGTTGTTTGAAAATTTTTAAGCGCGTCCTGTTGATTCGATTCGTTTGATTTCGATAAATGGATCTTGGATGAGATCTTGTTCAAAACGTTTTTTAAGTCATGTTCGGCGGATCCTTGTCCCGAATGGATCGGACGTCCGCTGAATTTTTTAAAAACAACCGATCCATTATGAAGCTCGATCGGACAGGTGTTTTGGCGTTCATTTTCATTGACGTTAAATTTTATTTCCCGTTTCAATTCGGAAAAAGTTTGAATATCGCGCAGATGAAGAGTTGGATATCGAAAAGAAATCCTTGATGGTTTGATCTCTCCGTTCAGTAACTTGCTCAAAGTAAAATCGCAATCAATTTGCGCTTCTTCAACACTGAGTAAAAGATCGCCCCGGGCCCGGTAAAAACGAAGTCCGTGTAAACGAACCCCTTGCGTTTCCAAAAGCTGAACTTTATCGAGTTCAACGCGTATTCCGACCGCTCTCGACGAAAGATCGTCAATAAAAAACTGCCGGAGTTCTTTATGTGTCCGACGGTAAAGAACAATCCCCAAAACGATCGCAAGCAGGAGAAGAATAAATCCTCCGGCCCGGATCAGTCCTAAAAAGGTTGTCTTTTCTTTTTTTTCTGACATATTTTATTATATTCGCCGCTTTTCGCGAATTATATCTTAAATTCCAATTGCCGGTTTCGGCATCAAAGAGAACAGGAAAAAAGAAGTATAATGATCCTGTTTATTTCGGTCAATATGAATTTACAATATTTATATTGATGATCCGAATAAAAAACGCGCGGCGTAAGTTGATTCTAACGGTCGGGCTGTCGGCCTTTCGTTCGAAGTTCAGTTTCAAGTCAATCTCGGTCGGATCAAAAAGAATTTACTCTAAAAATGAATAAATAATCATTAATCGATATGCAGATTATTTATCATAATATTCAGCGGAAAAAAACGGCAACTTCAAAGAAGCGACAGGAAAGATAAGGTGTCTCGCTGACAAGGAATACGGAATGACAATGCGCTTAATTAAAAAGCGATTACAATGATTTGAAAAAGAATGTTACTTGTTTATCTTCCCGGATCTGATAGAATAAAAGAATCAAAGAGACGATATTTTCGAACCTAAGATCATCGGCTAATAAAATCCAACCGGTCAAGCAAAGACAAAATTCAGAAAAAGATACGTAAATAATAAATATACGAAATAATGAATAACGATAATAATAAAGATATAATAAACGATAAAACAAAAAGTTTTGAGCCCGATTGGGTCCGGGCCGGTTGCCGTTATTATCCTTTGGGGATGTATATGCGAAGCGAATTTGGTCAGCCGGTTTGGAAAATAAGTGTTGACGGTAAATTTTCTTGTCCAAATGTTGACGGAACAGTTAGTCGGTTTGGCTGTATTTTTTGTAATAATGTCAGTTTCAGTCCAAGCCGCCGATTGGGGATCGATTCGATCACCGAACAGATCGAAAAAGGAATTGATCAGATTGGCCGTCATCATAAAGCCGAAAAATTTTTGGCTTATTTTCAGCCTTCGACCAATACATACGGTCCGCTTGATTATCTTGAAAAAGTGTATCGGGAAGCGGCGGAGCATCCTTCGATTGTCGGTCTAACGATTGGAACCCGGCCGGACGCAGTACCCGAGCCTGTTCTTGATCTCATTGAAGATCTGTCGAAAAAATATTGGATCTCGCTTGAATTGGGGATTCAGACCGCGAAAGACGCAACGCTGAAATTTCTCAATCGCGGGCATGATTTTCAAACGTCCTGCGACGCGGTTAAACGGATTAAGAGGCGTCGTCTTCGGTTGGGAGTTCATTTAATTCTCGGACTTCCGGGCGAAAGTCGAGCCGATATGATTCGGACATCAGAAATCGTCGGACGCTGGGAATTGGATTCGATCAAGATTCATCATCTTTATGTAGTCAAAGAGACCGTTTTAGCTCAACTTTATGAAAAAGGGGAAATTCAGCTTCCGACGGCGGAAGAATATGCCGAATACGCGGTCGATTGCTTGGAGCGTCTTTCTCCTGAAACGGTAATTGATCGACTTTCAGGTGATATGCGACCGGAATATCTGGTCGCTCCCTCTTGGACTGCGGAAAAACATAAAGCGCGTAATCTTATCGAAGCGGCACTGATCCGACGTCAAACGCGGCAAGGGCGTCTTTGGTCCGCGTCCGTCGGATCTTCCCAAGAGTCGATTTTTCCCGGGAAGAATTAAAAAGCAGATTAATAATCAGAGAGCAAAAATCGATTGGAATGGAAGAAAATTAACGGTCGAAAGACGGTGATTCTGATAAAGAATTACCGTCTTTTTTCTTGTATATCAGCAGGTTACGGCGATAGTTCTAAAATTTCAGAAAAACAGATTTTGGTAGAAAAAATTGAATGTTTAGAAAAAATTTAGAAAAACAAAAATATGGCCACAATAACAATTTATCAA